>CALDJX010000714.1 GCA_937899075.1 uncultured Planctomyces sp.
TCAATTAGTGGGACAAGATCGAGTTCAAGAAAGACGGAAAGGCCGTTGAATACGTTGTCACGTTCTCAACCGACGTCGGCGATTTCCAGGTCGAACTCTGGCCTGACGTCGCACCCAATCACTGTCGAAGCTTCATCGCACTCGCTCAGGCGGGATTCTATGACGGATTGATCTTCCACCGAGTTATTCCTGGTTTTGTGATCCAGGGTGGTTGCCCGATCGGCACGGGCTCGGGCGGTCCGGGATACTGCGTCAAGCAGGAATTCAACAAGAAGCTCCACGAGCGTGGAGTCTTGTCGATGGCCAGGGCTCAGCCTGAGGATTCAGCGGGAAGTCAGTTCTTCGTCTGTGTCGACGAGGCAGCTTTTCTCAACGAGAAGTACACCGGGTTTGGAAAAGTTCTGAAGGGCATGGAAACCGTCGACAAAATCGTCAACGCAAATCGCGACGGACGAGATCGCCCGTTCGAACCGGCAACGATCAAAAGCGCGAAGGTGACTCTGAAAGACGCCAAACCAAAAGCGGCGGCACAGTAGGTCGCTCAGTCCGACCGATCATGGACAAGTTACTGCCGGGCCGACCAACGTCTGTCCGGCAGTTTGTTTTTCTTCACGCACGTTGACTTCACGTGGAGCACGAATGAGCCTTTTGAAACCAGTGATCCTGCTGTTTATCGGTCTTCAATTGCTGCCCAGTTCGGCATCCGCAAAAGAGCAAGGCACGCGGCCCAACATCGTGTTCATCATGGTCGATGATATGGGCTATGGCGACCTGCCGTCCTATGGAGCGACCGATGTGCGGACTCCGAATCTTGACCGATTCGCCGCACAAGGAGTCCGCTTGACCAACTACTACGCGGCAGGGGCCGAGTGCACGCCGACTCGCACGGCGTTGATGACCGGGCTTTATCCGCAACGCATTGGCGGCATGGAGTGTGCCATTGGGACCGGCAACGTCGGCAGATACGACGACGCGATTCGCTTGCGTGAAACACACGATCTGGGACTGCCGGCAGAACAGTCCGTTCTCGCCTCGTCACTTCAGAAATCCGGCTACAGAACCGCGGTATTCGGAAAGTGGCATCTCGGCTACGAACCGAAGCATCACCCGCTGAAACATGGCTTCGATCAGTTCTTCGGATTTCTCGGCGGCTACGTCGACTACTACCGGCATCGCGAGTTCTCGGATCTTGATGTCCTGTTCAACGGACAGAAGCCGGTCGAAGCAGAAGGTTACATGACGGACCTGATCACCGATCGGGCGGTCCAGTTTGTCGACGAAGCTTCCAGCAGGAATCCATTTTTCCTCTACGTTGCGTACAGCGTGCCCCATTTTCCGTTCCAGCCGCCCGGCAGTGATCCAGGGAAGATGGTTGCCAAAGAAGAACTCACGTTGGGGACCAGGAAGAACTATGTCGCCATGCTGGAAGACATGGATCGCGGAGTCGGGCAGATTCTGGAATCGCTCGACAAACGAGGATTGACCGACAACACGCTGGTCGTTTTCGCCAGTGATCATGGAGCGATCGCCCCCGGCAGCAACGCTCCGTTTCAAGGTTTCAAGAGCGGCCTGTTTGAAGGAGGAATCCGCACCGCCTGCATGATGCGATGGCCCGGCCACTTGCCAGCCGGAACAATCTCGAACCAGCCGACGATCACCATGGACCTGACGACTTCGTTCGTTCATGCCGGGAATGGTAAAACTCCAGCCGGCTACAAATCAGACGGCATCGACATTGTCGGACATCTTTCACAAAGGCTGCCCGACACCGAACGGACGCTCGCCTGGCGTGCCAAACGAGAAGACCGAGTATGGC
Source organism: uncultured Planctomyces sp. (assembly GCA_937899075.1). Lineage (GTDB taxonomy): Bacteria > Planctomycetota > Planctomycetia > Planctomycetales > Planctomycetaceae > JABMPE01. The sequence goes on from CALDJX010000714.1 coordinate 1,817, forward strand.
GGGCCATCCGCCATGGCGACTGGAAACTGGTCACCCGCTTCGAAGACGGAAAGCGGGACGAATGGCTGTTCAATCTCAAAACTGATCCCGCGGAAAAAATCGATCAGTCCGAGAATCACTCGAAATTGAAAGTACAACTTTCCAGCCAACTCGTCGCGTGGGAAACTGAAACCAGTCCGTCGCGTTGACACTCACGGTCCGCCGTGTCTCGACGATTCAATGTGAAATGCAATAGAGGTGTTTCTCGCCGCGCAGGAACAGTTGGTTGCCGGCGATAGCTGTCGACGCATTGAAGCGGTCGTCGAGGATGTTGCGAGCCAGAATTTTCGGCTTGTCTTCGTTGGTAAAGACGAGGGTCGTTCCTTCGAGGTCCGTGACGTAAACACGACCGGCGGCACCAACGGCTGAGGCGTAAACACTACCGATGCCTGGCAATCGAAATGGCCCCGGCGTTTCTTCTCCCGTCTTCGCGTTCAGCCGAGTCAGCACGCTTTGGTAATGAGCATGGAAAAACAATGCTCCATCGTAGAGCAGCGGCGACGGCACATACGGAGTCCCTCGGCGACGCGACCAGATCACCTGATCGGTGCCAGTGATGTCGCCCGATGAGCCAGCGAGACGAATCGCTCGCTTCTCGTAGCTGCTGCCCGCGATGACGATCCCGTCAGAATAGACCGGCGTCGCGACGATGTTGGCTGACAGCCCGCCGCATTCCCACACCACGGTACCATCAGCAAGGTCGTACCCGCGGACTCGCGACGTGCCACACACAATGACCTGAGCTTCTCCGTTTAGTTCGACGATGATCGGCGTCGCCCACGAAGTCACTTCTTCCCGTTGTTTGCGCCAGAGTTCTTTGCCGGTTGTCTTGTTCAGCGCAACGATGAATGAGTCATCCTCGTGGTCCCAGTTAACGACCAGTGTCGAGCCGTGCAGAGCCGGCGACGCGCCCTCGCCGTGTCCGTGCTTCGTGTGCATCTGCCCGAAATCTTTCTGCCAGACCACATTGCCGGAGTGATCAAGGCAGAACAGTCCGTGCGAACCGAAGAACGCAAATACATGGTCGGAATCCGCCACAGACGAAGCAGACGCCAGACTGGCCGTGTAGTGAGCCCCTTCTTTCGGCAACGCTTCGTTGAGCGTCGTCTGCCAAAGCACCTTTCCGGTCGTTCGGTCAACGGCCAGCGCGACAAAACGATGTCGCTGCGAAACGGCAAGATTGTCATGAGCCCCCGGCCGGCCGCTTTTGCGAGGCTCAAGCATTGGACCAACGGGCACCGCCGCTGTCAGAAAAACCTTCTCGTCCCAGACGATCGGTGTCGAATGCCCGCGTCCCGGCAACTCGATCTTCCACTGGACGTTCTTGTCCTCACTCCACTCGACCGGCGGATCGCCTGCCGGTGACACTCCGGTCCCCAACGGGCCTCGCCATTGCGGCCAATGATCGCGCCTCGTGGGACGGGTGACATCATCACCCTGCGCCATTACAGGTGCGGTGAGAAAAACGAGAATCAGAATGAAGGTTCGCATGGCGAAACGTTAGCCGACCGTTGCGAGCACGTCTCCTGTGGCAACCTGATCGCCCGCAGCCACGTTGACGGACGCGACTGTTCCGGCTACCGGAGCGGTGACTTCCATCTCCATTTTCATCGCCTCGATGACGAGAATCGCGTCGTCTTCAGCGCACGCGGCGCCGGCGTTAAGCAAAACCCGAATGACTCGACCGGGCATTGGTGCAACGACGTCGGTCGTTGCTCCGACAGGTGTCGAGGATGCCGCAGCACTTTCTCCGACAGCCGAAGCGGAAACCAGAACTGGTTTACCGTTGACCGTTGCCGTGTCTCCGTTAATGGCGACCTGGTAGCTCTTGCCACCCACGCTGACCGAGTAGTTACCACTTGCCGAACCTGCGGCCGCTGCTGCGCCGCCAGCAGGAGCGAACTTGTCGACCTTGCGGACTCCAATTTCGGCCTTCCCTTGAAGGAAGGCGACGCCTTTGTCCTGACAGGTGGCAACAATGAATACATTTTCGTCCGAGGTCTCGATGCCTTCCGTTTCGCAACGAACCTTCGCTGCGGCGCGCCCCTTCTTTGGATCGGCGTCGTTGAGTTCAAGTGGCGGAATCGTTGTTGGCTCAAGCCCCAACTGCTCGGAAGCCAGCTTCACAATTTCGGCGTCCGGCGGAACTGGCGTTTTGCCAAAGTAGCCGAGCACCATTTTCCCATACGGTTCGGCGATTTTCTTCCACGGTCCAAACATCACATTGTTGAATGCCTGCTGGAAGTAAAACTGCGAAACCGGAGTCACCGAGGTCCCGAAGCCGCCTTTGCGAACAACGTCGCTCATCGCTTTGATGATCGCTGGATACTTATCCATGATCCCATTGTCGCGAAGCATCTGAGTGTTAGCGGTCAGCGCCCCGCCAGGCATCGGACTCCACGGAATGACCGGTTCGACCGCAGTCGCTTCCGGCGGCAGGAAGTAATCGCTCATGCAGTCCTTGAAGACTTCCTCGGCTGCTCGGACCTTTTCGATGTCGACGTCGAGTGTGTAGTTAGTGCCTCGCAGAGCGTGCCACATCACCAGCACGTCCGGCTGGCAGGTTCCGCCCGAACACGGAGCCATCGACAGGTCAATCGCATCCGCCCCGGCGTCGAGAGCGGCCATATTGCCCTGCACCGAGATGCCGGCCGTTTCGTGAGTGTGGTAATGGATGAACGTGCCTTCGGGCAGCATCTTTCGCGCACGCTTGATCGTCTCATGAACTTTCGACGGGACGGCGGTTCCCGACGCATCTTTGAAGCAGACAGAGTCGTATGGAATTCCGGCGTCCAGGATCGCTCGCAGAGTCATCTCGTAGAAGTCCGCATCGTGAGCGCCTTCGCAGCCCGGCGGAAGTTCCATCAACGTGACGACCACCTGATGCTTCAGTCCCGCGTCGACGATGCACTTTCCCGAGTAGATCAGATTGTTGACATCGTTCAACGCGTCAAAGTTGCGGATCGTGGTCATGCCGTGCTTCTTGAACAGATCGGCGTGCAACTTCACGATGTCGGAAGACTGCGATTCCAACCCGACGACGTTCACTCCACGGGCGAGCGTTTGCAGGTTCGCGTCCGGCCCGACCGTTTCGCGAAACGTATCCATCATGTCGAACGCGCACTCGTTGCAGTAGAAGTAGAGCGACTGAAACCGAGCACCGCCGCCCGCTTCGAAGTACGTCATCCCGGCGTCACGAGCCGCTTCCAGTGCGGGCAGAAAATCCTTGGTGTGAACGCGAGCTCCGTAGGCTGACTGAAAGCCGTCCCGGAACGCCGTATTCATGAACGTGACTTTTTTCACGGTAGTTATCCTGACTCAATTTGTGACGCGCTTCATGAAGCGCAGGTGTTCCGCTGCTTCCCACCGCTAAATCTTTAGCGACTCCCGCACCATCGCCGCTAACTACAACTGCTCGTCGGCTACGATTTCTACAGCCTGCACAGTCTCTACAGCCTGCACAGTCGCTTTCACGGATGGCATCTCGACGTCTGTTTGTGACTTCGATTCTGCTGCCGAAACTCCCAGCACCGACCAGAGGACTCCGGCCGCGACGGCCGAGCCAATTACTCCGGCCACGTTGGGAGCCATCGCGTGCATCAGCAGGTGGTTGCTCGGATCTTCTTCCTGGCCGACTACCTGCACGACGCGAGCTGAGTCCGGCACTGCCGACACGCCAGCCGCACCGATCAGCGGATTGATCTTTTCTGTCAGAAACAGATTCATGAACTTTGCCGAAAGCAGTCCGCCCGCCGTCGCTATGGCAAAAGAAAGAGCTCCCAGGCCGAAGATTTTCAGCGATTCCGCATTCAGGAAGGTGTCGGCCTTGGTGCTCGCGCCAACGCAGAAGCCAAGCAGAATGGTCACGATGTCAATCAACGCGTGGCGAGCGTTGTCAGCCAGTCGCTCGGTGACCGTACTCTCTTTCATCAGGTTGCCGAAGAAGAGCATGCCGATCAGCACGATCGAAGCCGGAGCAATCATCGCACAAATCAGAAAGGCGACGATCGGGAACATGATCCGCTCGCGGCGAGACACTGCTCGCGGCGGAGCCATCCTGATCAGCCGCTCTTCCCTCGTCGTGAGCAGTCTCATGATCGGCGGCTGGATCACCGGCACGAGTGCCATGTACGAGTAAGCCGCGATGGCAATCGCTCCGAGAAGATGAGGAGCCAGTTGAGTCGCCAGAAAGATGGCCGTCGGACCGTCAGCTCCGCCGATGATCCCGATCGAGCCAGCTTCGGCCCCGGTAAAGCCCATCGCGATGGCGCCAAAGAAGGTCAGGAAGACTCCGATTTGAGCAGCCGCGCCGAGTAGCACCAGTTTTGGATTCGACAGCATTGTCGAGAAGTCAGTCATCGCGCCGATGCCGAGAAATATCAGCGGCGGAAATACCCCGTGCGAGACTCCGAAGTAGAGGTAACTAAGAACGCTACCCTCGTCGTAGACAGACAACGCCATGCTGCCAGCCTGATAGGGGATGTTACCAACGATGATCCCCATGCCGATCGGAATCAGCAGCAGCGGCTCGTAGTGCTTCGTAATGGCCAGCGTGATGAACACGATTCCGATGACGATCATCAGCGCGTGCGGAAACGTCATCCACGCGAAGCCGGTTGAGCTAAGAAAGTCGAAGAAGATCTGCATGGTTCAGTTCAATGAACGAGGTCGAGTTTTCGTTATCGTCGGGTCTGGCAGAATTGAGCAGCCATGCGCCGTAAAAACAACTGGCAGTGTGTGAGCACCAGTTAGTTACTACGAACGACGACGATGCAGATGCATCGCGAAAGCCGCTGCGGCTGCGATCTCATGATCAGCATTGGGGGCTTGACGTGGCGCCGCCGAATGGTCCGGCTTTTCCGGATAGTACTCGTGCAGCACCACCAGCACTCTGGGAAGAGCAACCAGGGCAAGGCTGATCAGAATCAACGCCGTAAAGACAATCAACATCCCCGTGATGGCGATCGCCAACCCTTCAGATGTCGTGATTTCAGCGGATCCGGCAGCGAGTAGCGGCATTCGTTCGCCCAGTACGGCAGGTGGTGAGGCTTCGACCAAGCTGCCCTTCAGGATCTGGCAGACGAACGACGGGCCGACGGTAGTGGTTCCCGCCAATCATGTCGACCACCACGCAGACAAACCCGAAACTTCGACATCCAAAGTCAACGACGCCTGACGATTCCAGAGCGAATACAAAACACATCCTAAGTCAGAAGCCGCTCAAAACCTTTGAAGTGGGCCTTTGATTCCAGATTCATTCCGACAGACGAAGCGTCGCGAGAAACCGCACGTCGCTGATTTTCTCAGTGGTCAGTTCAAGTCGACCTTTGCCTGC
>CALDJX010000715.1 GCA_937899075.1 uncultured Planctomyces sp.
TACCCCGGACTACGTCCGGGGCTATCGAAGAGCTGGCCCGTTGGGCCGATTTTGAATTCTCTACTTATGTACAAACGAAAGGTGCCCGCCTTCGCGGGAATGACGCAAGGACTGGCACTGTCGGCTCCGTGGCCACGGCCCCGGGGTCAGAATGAGCCAGAGGAGTCCGCGTCCTGAGGGGTCGCTGGGATGATCAGGCCAAGGCGAAGCAGTTCCTCGACGAGGGCTTTCGCCAATGGACCAGCGACTGCTCCCCCGGCACCGCCGTGTTCGAGTACGGCGACAAAGGCGACTTGCGGGTCTTCCGCGGGCACGTAACCGGCGAACCAACCGTGGTCCCGGCCCGAGCCTGTTTCTGCCGTACCCGTCTTACCGGCGATTGAGACCTCTTTAGTAAACACCGTTCGATGACCTGTTCCGCCGCGAGAGGCAACGACCTTTTCAAGTCCCGCGCGAACGTACTTCAGAGTCCGATCTGAAAGTGGCACTCGTTCCTTCTGAGAAGTAATCAGGATCTCAGTTGACGATTGGTCGAGCGATGCCGGAGTCTGGACGGCTCGAACAACTCGCGGCGTCGCCAATTCTCCGCCGGTCGCGACTGCGGCCATCAGCCGAGCGATCTGTAAAGGAGTTACCGACAAGCGGGACTGACCGATCGCCAACCCCAGAGTGTCGCCGTCGTACCACGGTTCAAGTGGCTTCTGATCGCCAGGTACGTCGTCGCTCGAAGTGGACTCTTCGTAATTCGCGAGTGTGATTGTCTGTGCGGGATTCGGGCGAGGAAGATGCCCTCCGCTTTCGAACGGAAGGTCGATGCCAGTTGGACGCCCGAAGCCAAGACGATCCGACCAGGCCACCAAAGGCCCCGCCTTCATCTGAGAACCGACCGTGTAGAAGTAAACGTTGCACGATTTGCACAGCGCATCCACCAGCGTGAGGTCGCTGTGTCCAACGCCGTAATGACGATAGATGTAGCAACGGTGTCGCTGAGGTGTTTTCAAGTAGCCACGGCAGAAGACCGGCTCCTCTGGATCCAGCGTTCCACTTTCAAGACCGGCGATGGCAGTCAGAGTTTTGAAGACCGACCCCGGTGCGACAGCCATGCTCGTTACGCGTGGATACATCGGACTTCGTTTGTCGCGTTGCAACGCCTGCCAGAGTTCTTCGTTGTGGTCGACCAGCAGCCGCAGATCGAATCGAGGAGCTGCGGCTGCGCACAGAACCTGACCCGAATGAATATTGATCGCCACGATGCATCCGCCGGTTGGCTTGGAGGCGAGGTCGCCGGCTTCCGCGTTAGCCCTCTCGGCCTGTATTTTCGATTCGTCACTTCCTGCGCGAGACCATTGGATGGGCGAACTGGACGTCGCGGTGTCGAGCAACGATTCAGCGTGACGCTGCAGCGGCTCGACAATCGCCAGATCAATGTCGGCACCTGCCTGTGGTTGGCGAACGACCTCGCGCAGAATGATCTCGCCAGCCGAGTTGGAGACGATCCGCTCCAGCCCGCGTTGCCCTCGAAGATAACGATCGTACGAACGCTCGACGCCAGTTCGGCCCGTTCGGTCGCCGGCTTTCAGTCCACCATGACCGAGGCCTGTGGAGAATTCGCCGTTCGACTCGGCAGCCAGTTTCTCGACGTCGTCATCATCGACAGGCTGGCGGGTTCCAACGATGTGAGCGGCCAGCGATCCCTGCGGGTAGTCGCGTTCCGTCCGCATTTGAAAATCAACACCCGGGTACAACTCCGGACGAGTGACGACGGCCGCGACTTTTTCGTACGGCAGGTCTTCGGCGATGACGTGATATTCGAACTCTTCCCGGACGGTCATCGGTTCTCGACGGCGACGTTTCGGTGGAGTCGTCAGCTCGGTCCGCAGCCGTTCCCACGCACTGCCCCAAAGAGTCTCTTTATCGAGCTGCTCTTGTCGCAGAGTTCGTGCTGTCTCGGATTCTTCGTCGGCGCGCCGGTCTCTGTTCTGTTCGACAAGCTTGACGATCCGCTCGACACGCGTCTGAGTTTCGGATCGTTGTTTTGCAAACTCGTCGTCGGAAAGGCCGATCGCTGCTGCGAGACGAGTCCACATTCGCTGCCGTTCGGCAAGGACATCCTGTTGTGCCGCGTCAACCTGTTCGCGGTCTGAGCGTTCTTCCTTGCTCAGCCGTTCACGAGCCCGCGATCTCAGCCACAGCCCGTCGGCTGGCTCTTCCAGCCAGCGATAGTGGACCTTCAATTCGTAGGTCGCGACATCGCGCGCGAGTTCCTTATTGTCGATCAGAATTCGCCCGTCGATTGTCTCGATCGGTTTGAAAGTTTCTGTGACTCGCGACTCGAAACCGGCGATGAAATCTTCGGACTGAAACGCCTGCAAGGTCGCCAGTTTTCCGCAGATGATCAGCAGCGGCACGGCGATCAGCACGAAGAGTCCCAGCAGTCGAACGCCAGGATTTCGATCCAATCCGTAATCGTCGCGCAGCGTCGAACTGCGTTCGGATTCCGAAAGGATATTGCCCGGTCGGTTCAGCATGAGAATTTTTCGTTAATCTGAAACGCGGGTGGGTGGCACTGGTTGCTCGCAACCAGTGTCGCGGAGCGACAAGAGGTCGGGGTTGTCGTGTAAGGGCTCTTGCGGCTTCGCCGCACAGGTTGCAAGCAACCTGTGCCACCCTTGATAAGTCCTGTAGTACTTAATTGTGACTTTGGCTTGAATTGAGCGCGAACACGTTTCCGCAACTTCGAAAGACAGCAGAACATAGAGTTGAAAAAGTCGCGGCGATAATCGATGAAATCGCGATAGAAGTGAGCAACACCGATGGGTTAACAGGCGATGAAGTGGTGAGCAGCGAGCACGTCGCAACGAGCATCGCCAGCAGGCATCCGCACGCCGTGCTGACCAGGAAAACTCGCGGCAAAGATTCGAGTGACTTCGGAGTGATCATCCTCTGCAGGATGCACACCGCGATAATGGTCGCCGCAATCAACAGGCCGGGGTGGTGATTCGAAACGGCATCGATCATCAGGCCGTAAAGTGCTGCGGCGACGATCGAGCTTGACGGCGACGGCACCGTGGCCAGCCACGGAAGCAGCATCCAGACGAACGATCCGTAGGGCGAAACGAGACCTGTTTCTGTTTGCAGCGAGGTCTCGATGGCAATCAGGCCGTAAGCGGCGATGAGCAACGTCAGATATCGAGTCATGAATCCAAGCCCCCTCGGCTTCCTGGATGAATGAGACGACACCGGAAATTGCTCGAAATAACTTTCCGATTTGAACCACAGAGGCACAGAGACACGGAGTTTGTCAGGAGAGTTTTCCCTCTGCGTCTCGGTGCCTCTGTGGTTAGTTTCTTCTGATCATTCTGTGACGTTATTTCGGACGCATTCCCTGGTTGCTGGTCGTCAGAAAGAATCTGCGGGGACAGAACATTGGTCAGTGGCGTTTCCTGGTCTGACGAAGGCAACGTTGGACGTTGTCGGTTTTCCTGGCTCGGCGATCCGAAGTCAGTGCTTAATTTCGGCACGACGATTTCTACGTTGTGGATGTTGTCCAGGTCTGCTGCCGGACTGACGTTGATGACCCAGTGCAGCGCACCGGGCGGGACCTCAGCGGAAACTACATGTCCGAAAAGCATCGGTGCATCGACGGCGTGGCCGGGCGGAGAGTACACCGGCATTCCGACTTCGACCTGTTCCGTCGCTGGTATTTGAGCGAGTTCGCACAGCCCGTTCTGTTTCAAATCCGAGCGGCCTTCGATGAGCCCCTCAGCTCCGAACGAGAATTGCGTGGCGTTTGGACCGTCATAGTTGACGCGTGCGATGAAGGCTCGGGCGCGAAATCCCGGCTCCGTGACAAACTGCAGCGAACTGGTCCAGCGACCCGCATCCACGATCCGGCCGACAATACATCGCCCGGCGAATACCGGCAGTCCGTCTGCGACGCTGAGTTCTGATCCGGCCTGGACGATGGGAAACTCTCCGTTCAGAACCCAAAGATCGGCCGCGACGCCGTCGGTGTCACCTCGATCAAGAATGCGTCGAGACTTCAGTTCGGAGAGAATTTCCCGCCCCAGCACAGCGGCTCGAATGGCATGAGGTCGAAGCAGCGGTTGTGCTGTTTCAACTGCAAACGGCGACGCTCCGTTACGTCGTACACTGGCCAGTTCCTGAGCAGCCGACTCAACCGCCAGCAACGCTCGTCGTTCTCTGAATTGGCTTTGTGCGATTTCGGCGTGGAGTTGATCAAATTCCTGCTGCTGTGTTGCCAGTTTTTCGTCGAGCATCTGCTGCCATCGCGACTGCGTCGTGGCGACGGCGGAAGTGACCAGTCGTTGGCCCGGCGCGACGGCGAGGCGGATGATGTCTCGAATCGGTGTGGTCGCTGACGCTGGCAGAACGGCGAACATCGCAGCGCCCAGCAGGCAGGCGGCGAGCACTCGGAACGTGCCGGTGTTTTGCGATTCTGTCACGAGCCATCCCGTCAGGCAGCGTTTTCGATGGTCTCAAACCGTTCCTGCCACTCGCTGAGATGTTCGAGGCAGATCGCCGCGCCGCGTGCCACGGTGAAGAGTGGTTCGTCGGCGATGCGGACCGGAATGCCCAGTTGCTCGTGCATCAGTCGGTCGATTCCGCGCAGCAATGCTCCGCCGCCGGTCAGGACCATGCCCGTGTCGACAATGTCGGCGACGAGTTCCGGCTTGCAGCGTTCGATGACCGACTTGACGCAGCCGACGATCGCTTCGAGTTGCGGGTTGAGCGCCTCTCGAACTTCTTCGCTGGTCACGGCAGCCTTGCGAGGCACGCCGCTGATGGTGTCCAGGCCGCGGATATCGCTGGTCAATTCCTGCTCGAGCGGGAAGGCACTGCCGAGCCGAATTTTGATCTGCTCGGCAGTCTGAAAACCAATTTTCAGCGAGAACTGCTGCTTCATGTAGTCGACGATGGCTGCGTCGAGCTTGTCGCCGGCGACTCGGACAGATTCACTGACGACGATCTCTCCGAGACTCAAAATGGCGACGTCCGACGTCCCGCCGCCAATATCGCAAACCATGCTGGCGATCGGTTCGGAAATTGGCAGTCCGGCACCGATGCCTGCCGCTCTTGATTCTTCGATCAGATAAACTCGGCCGGCTCCGGCGCGTTCGGCACTGTTGAAGACGGCTCGTTTTTCGACCGGAGTAATTCCGCCCGGCACGGCAATCACGACGCGAGGCCGCATTCCTTTGACGTGTCGGCTGGCTTTTTGAATGAAGTAACGCAGCATCGCTTCGCACTGTTCGAAGTCGGTAATGACTCCGTCTTTGAGCGGGCGGACGGCGGTGATCGATTCCGGAGTCCGGCCGAGCATCTGCTTGGCGAGCTTGCCGACGGCCGTTCCTTTGCCGAGAACCCGGCGCGTGCCCTTTTGCAGCGCAACCACAGACGGCTCGTTCAGGACGATTCCTTCGCCCTGAATGATCACAAGAGTGTTGGCTGTCCCAAGATCAATCGCCAGATCCGGGCAGAGTCGTTGACGCATCCAGTTCAACACGCGTGGTTGGCCATCCCTGGTCAGAGTACGTGAGTCTTTTCGCCGATTCATGGCGAAGTACGCAGCCGTTCCGTTTTCCTCAGCCGAACATCCTGCGGCCATGAACACGGGGACGGATTTGTATCCCGGCAGCGAAAACAGGGCAATATGGGGTTTCAGCGAGGCGACTCGCTCGTCAGCAGACGACAGCCCGTTCCCGTCATTGCTTCAAACTGTGTCATTTGCGAAGTCTGCATTCGACGAACGTTCCCCGCTGAGGCCTTGATGACGAAACATGCCGCAATTAGGAATAGGCACGAATTAAGCTCCCGATTTCCGACCACGTCATGCCCGCGCAGGCGGGCACCCAGTTTTTTTCAATCCGCTGTGAGATTCGCTGGGTTCCCGCCTGCGCGGGAATGACTGAAACTAATCATTCGTGGTTCAAATCGGGAAGTTATTTCGGGACCGATCCTTAGCTGCTGAAGCAGGCGTCGCTGTTCGCGATTCTGGACGACGAATCCGTCAATCGTCCGGCGCGTCGTGCTGGTATGAAATCGGGAAGTTGTTTCTGACACGTTTCTACGGGGCGAGTCAAAATCTGAACGCGGTAGTCGCATTTTCGAAACACAGTAAACTTCGACGCCGTTGTGAAATCTGGCTGACCAGACTCGAATGCCGAGAGACGTTATGAGCGAATGGAAAAACCTGTGCCTGATGCACCGCTCGCAAAGCGAACGTTTTGGCAACCGCATCGCCATGCGGCATCCTCACGACGGGCTGTACCACGACCTTGCCTGGAACAGCTATCGGCGACAGGCGGACCAGGCGGCTTCGGGATTGATTGATCTCGGGATCCAGGCTGGCGATCGAGTGGCCATCCTTTCCAAAAATCGATTCGAGTGGCTGATCGCGGATCATGCAATTCTCAGTTCAGGAGCCGCAGATGTTCCGCTGCATGCTCCTCTGTCGGCAAAGCAGGTCGAGTACCAGGTCGGGCACAGCGAAGCTCGCGGAATCATCGTCAGCGGTCAGGCTCAGGCGGACAAAGTTTTTGCAGTCCTCGACAATCTGCCGGCGCTGGAGTTTCTCGTTTCGTTTGACGAGATCGACGTCCCGGATTGCCGTCTCGAAACGCTCACCTGGCAGGGGTTGAAACATCGCAGCGGAACAATCAACACCGAAGAAATCGCACATCGAGAGTCAGCACTCAACGAGTCCAGTCTGGCCACCATCATCTACACCAGCGGTACGACTGGAAATCCGAAGGGCGTCATGCTGACTCATGGCAACCTGCTGTGTAACGCAAAGTCGACCTGCGACATTTCGTTCGTGTCGATGGACGATGTGCTGATGAGCTGGCTGCCGTACAGCCACATTTACGCTCGCACCGTCGACCATTACCTGACGTCGATCGGCGGCCTGACCGTCGTGCTGGCCGAGTCTGTCGACACGCTCATGGACAACATCAAGCAGGTTCAACCGACATGGCTGACCGCTGTGCCGCGTGTTTATGAAAAAGTCTGGAACGCCGTCGCGACACTCGACAAGGGAACTCGCACGTTTGTTCTACACACAATCTTTGGGGCGAGGATTAAACAACTCACGTCGGGCGGTGCACCCCTGCCCCGCTACATCGCCGAAGGGTTTTTCGAAACGGGATTTCCTCTGCTGGAAGGCTACGGCCTGACGGAAAGCTCGCCGGTCATCGCGTTTAACAGCATTGTGAACTACCGACTTGGATCAGTCGGACAGGCACTCGGCGATGTGGAAGTGAAGATCTCTGACGCCGGAGAAATCCTGACCAAAGGCCCGCACGTCATGACGGGCTACTGGAAGAATCCCGACGCGACAGCGGAAACAATCGTCGACGGCTGGCTGCACACCGGCGACGTCGGCCGCCTCGACGAAGACGGCTACCTCTACATCACGGACCGGATGAAAGACCTGTTCGTCACTTCGGCCGGTAAGAACATCGCGCCGGCAGAACTCGAACGAATCCTCAGCCGCGACGAGTACATCGATCAGGCCGTCGTCTACGGAGACGGTCGTCAGTTCGTCAGCGCGTTGATCGTGCCGAGCTTCGAAAAGTTGCAGACACTTGCCGACGAAAACGGCTGGACGATCGAAGCTGACGACGACTTCATCACGACTCCCGCAGCGTTGGCCCTGCTTGAGCAACGGGTCGAAGCCGTCATGCAGCAGGTCAGCCAGCCAGAACGTGTCAAGAAATTCCTGGCACTGGCTCGGCCGTTTCAGGTGGAAGACGAAGAACTGACCGCCACCCTGAAAGTCCGCCGCCGCCACATCATCAGCCGCTACGAAAAACACCTCGCCGCTTTGTACGAGAATTGAGAATTATCAGAACGCAGAGTTCGCCGAGGACTCGCAGAGAAAAGGAGAACCTCCCGGACCTCTGCGTGTTCTTCTCTCCGACCTCTGCGTTCCGAAATCTTCTGAATGTGGAGTAACCTTAGTAGTGAGTAGGCTGGGTCTGACCCCGCAATTGCATTCTGAACAAAGCTGGGTCTTCTTCAGACGTTCAATGTAGAACGTTTAGAACCACGGAATACACGGAAAGACACGGAAGAAAAACTTGTCTTCCGTGTCTTTCCGTGTATTCCGTGGTAAATCATTTTCAGGATCAGTGAGTAGGCTGGGTCGAGCCTCTGCTCGCCTGACAGTATTCCGAAATTTGCTGATTGTGGAGAAACCTCAGATGACCACTGAAGTCAACCTGACGACCGACGGTCCCGTCGCAAGAGTTAAACTGTCTGGCGAAAAGGGCATTCAGCTTCTCGGAGCAGCGACTCGTGAGCGGCTGCACGTAGTGCTTGGAGAAATCGAGCAGCTTGCCGAGATCAACGTCGTCGTCTTTGAATCGGAAGGTCGGACGTTTATCGCCGGAGCGGACATCAACGAACTGAGGTCACTCAACTCTGAAACCGGCTTCGAGAATTCGCAGCAGGGCCAGGCACTGATGAACCGCGTGGCCGCGCTTTCCGCCACGACCATCGCCGCGATCCACGCAGCGTGCGCTGGAGGCGGCACGGAACTCGCCCTTGCCTGTGACATGCGCATTGCGGCTGAAGGTGCAGTGATCGGTCTGCCGGAAACCCGCATCGGAGTCCTGCCCGGCTGGGGAGGAACGGTCCGCGCCACTCGACTACTTGGCAGCGCCGCCGCGCGAAGAATCATCCTGACCGGCGAACTGGTTCCTGCGGCAACGGCTCTGCAGGTGGGACTTGTGGATCAGGTCGTCGCCGAAGAAGAGTTTCGAGCCGTCATCGACGAACGGATCAAGCTTGTCGCCAGCCGAGGCCCGCACGCTCGGGCTGCCTCGAAAAAACTGATCTCGCAATTCGAAGGACCGGATGCCGAAGCTCAGTTCCTGACCGAATCAAAAGCGTTCGCCGAGTGTTACCCAACCGGCGAGCCAGAAGTCGGCATGTCAGCATTCCTGGCAAAAGTCGACGCCGACTGGGCATCGCTTCACAACTCGTAACCGTAGGTCAGGCTCTGCCTGACGAAGTCATTTATCCGAGCCGCGATTCTCAAATCCGATTAACCCGGCACCGCTGGTTTGGACGTGCGAAGCGGACGGCCTAAGATGCCGCCTTGTCGACGCCCCTTCGCCGAGCATCAACCTTCTTGAATCACTGAACTGAGCAAACCTGTGTCACGGATTTTCCTCTCGCTCTGCATGGCTGGTACGGCCCTGGTCGGCATCGCTTTTTTTCTTGGACTGGGCATCGACGATCCAACTGTCAGAGAGCCGGCCGTGCAGCAGGGAGTTTCTCGACACATGCTACTGGGGCTGGGCGGGTTGATTTTTGCGTCGCTCGTCCATGCCATCGTCCTGACCTATTTCATGGGGACGGGCCGATGGGTCGAAGAAACTTCTCGAGCGTACAAACTTCCTGCAGACTTCCATGCAAAGAACCAGAAAATCAAGTACCAACTGATGCCCGGCATTGCGGCCAGCATTCTGATGCTCGTCCTGACCGGGGCTTTCGGCGGTGCCGCCGATCCTGCATCAGCGGTTGGCTTTCGAGGCTGGTTTGGCTTTGCTCCTTCGACCGTGCATCTCACCATTGCCGTCCTGACCGTTGCGGTGAATGTATGGGTCAGC
>CALDJX010000716.1 GCA_937899075.1 uncultured Planctomyces sp.
ACGGCTGTCGAATCCAGCTCACACTTCACGCTGCGCACAGAATAGACAGCTACACTTCGCTGCGTGCCAGACTTGCGCCATGTTTGACGACTCTTGCTGGAGCAATCAGAGATGTATTTGCTGTGCATGTATTGTGGTACCTGCTGGATGATTGGTGCAGTCTGGCTTCTTCTGAGCAAAGATGAATCTGCTTCAGATGCCTGCAGCGCCCAGACAAGTGCATTGCCTGGTCGCATCGTAGCGGCATTGGCAGCGCCACTGCTGGCACCGTTCTTCTGCATCTGTCTGTACAAAGTCACGATGTCATTCTTCCGGTTGTGGCGTTTCGAGAACACGTACACCGAACCGGAGCTGACTCCGGTGAATTCGCTGACTTTTGGCGAGTCTGTGCAAAACCTGTTTGCAAAGGGAACTGCGGAACTGTTTCCGTTCCATTTTCGCCTCGTCACGGACTGCATTTTCCGGTCAGAGCCTGTTTATATCGTGAGCCGGTATCTACTGTCGGACGACCAGAAAACGATCGCCGTTGTGTGCGTCGCCGAGACAGAATTTGATGCGGAGACCGAAACGTGCTACTGGTCATTGCTTTCGGTCAACGAGGATGGAACGTATTTCGAATCATGCACCGCACCGGAAGACACGTTCGACGAAAAGCCAGCCAAGGATGACCAGGTTGTCATGACGCTGACCGGCGAGAGCAACTTTGAAGAATTGCTTCAGCGGCATGAGCAGGCGGTCGAAGCAATCTCAGTTCCCGTACTTTGCTGGAGACCAGAAGACGTTCTTGAAGTATCACGCTACGGATATCGAAAAGTTGCAGCGTGGAAGTTTCGCACGGGACAGATCAATACCGAACCACCAGAAGCCATCCTGCCTAGTCGTGATCCAGCGGTCGAGCATGATTCGATGACCGAAAAAGAGGGCGACCGTGCGCTTGAATTAGTGGGATGATCAGCCTCATCGCTCTTGACCTGAACGGATCAAGGGAGCGGTGATCTTGATCGCTGCCTGACTCTTACCAAGCATCAGGTCGGCGACCGGGCTCGACGGGAACTCACGTTTTGCCTGTCGAGCGATGCCGAGTGCTTCGGCGTAACGCTTCTGCTTGAACATCGAGTTGAACTGTTCAACCAGCAGCGCGAGCCGTTCTTCCGCCTGTTGCCGTTCGAGTTTTGCCAGCGCGGGGGGATCAACATCGATCGGCCCGCCATCGAAGAACGTTTTCTCCGAAAAGACGAGCGGTGCCTGATACTTGTGATTGCGCAGCACGAACGACTCGCCGGCAGTGCAGTCGCGTGTGTAGAGGAACCAGTTGACTCCGGGTTGTTTCAAATCGCTGTGTCGCGAGGGAACTTCGCCGGCTTCCTGCCAGCCCTGCTCGGCCATCTTCCGGCGCGAGGTCAGCTCGGACATCCAGTTTCCGGATGCGTTTCCTTCGTGCTCGTGCCCCCACTCGTACATCGCGACCGTGACTTTCTGGTCGCTTTGCACGCGGAACCTCGCGGCTCCCTGATAACCGTTTCTCTTCGTGAAGAGTCGGCCGTTGATCGCTTCCGGGGCGTGTTCAAACACGAGATCGCCGTTGCCGTGCGGCACGGTGACTCCCGGTCCGAAGACGGCGACGCGCTGATCCCACTCGGGTTCGACGATGACGCCATCGAGCTGCGTCGAGCCCCAGACGAGCATTGGCGTGTGCTTCCAGTGAGTCCGTAGCCGGTACTTCTCGCCCGGTTTGGCGTCGCGATAAAAGACCGACCACTGCATGTGATGCTCCGGCTGATCCGGAGTGACGCGGATGTGCTCACTGCTGATGTCGTTCCACGCGGACCAGCCAAACGCCAGCAGGCTCTCACGCGTTGCAAACTTCAAACTCGGGTCGATGTCTTCGGGAATCGACGTCGTCTGCGAACCGTCCCAGTCCTGATGCGGGATCAGCAGCCAGATCCGTTGAGTGAGTTTCCGATCGTTGACCTCCGTGACGTCGAACTCCAGCAGTCCGCCGTCGCGACTGACGAATGCAAAATTCTGCCCGTAAAGCTGCTCGGGAATCTGCTTGAAGTACCACTTGCCGAACCAGACCGGCGCGAGCTGATCCGGCACCATCCGTCGCACTCGGACCGGACTCAGCAGCCGGATGCCGTCGCCGACCGACCGAGTTGTCGGATCGGATTCGGGAGTCCCGCTCGTCTGTTCGTAGCCACCCACTCGCACGGACGCTTCGGTCTTCTCGACCGGCGGCGGATCACTGCCGAACTCCTGGAGTTCCGCGACCAGGCTTCGAGCAATGTTGGCGTACAACGAATTGGGAAACAGAATCGGGATCCGGCTGCACAACAGCGTTGCGGTCTCCACATTTCCGCTTTGCCGATAGAGCAGTGCCAGTTCCCACAGGAATTTTGCAGGGTCGCCGACCGCTTCCAGGGACGGGAGTCCGGATTTATTCCACAGCTCAATCTTTGCCCGCGCCGGGCTCGCATGACTCGATTGTGGAAATTTCTTCACGATTTCACTGCAGCACACGACGGCCGCCTCCGGCACGTTCGCTTCGAACGCCAGGACTGCGGTCCAGAGTCGGCCCGGTTCCGTGGAGTCGAGGCGTTTGCGAATGACGTCGGCATACAGTGACCGGGGAAAATCCTTCACGACGGCGGTCCGCATCTCTTCGGCAAGTTTCGGCTGCCCCTCTTCGTCGTAAACCAGCGTCTGCGTCCAGAAGAGTTCTGCCAGACTTGCGGCCCCCGGCCCCGTGTCTTCCAGTGCCCCATATTTCTGCTCGGCAATCTCAGCGTACTTGGAGTCCAGGTATGTCAGCATAATGTGAGAGCACAGTGCGATGGCGAGGTCGAGTCGGCCTTGTCGTTCAAAGCTCTGAGCCTGCCGCCAGAATTCGCTCGCCGGATCGATGTGTGGCGCATTCGGGATCGGCTGCCCCTGCTTCTCAAGCTGTGCGAGCTTCGCATTTGCGCGTTCGACAAATTCTGATTTTGGATAAAGGCGACGAATCTCTGTGCAACACAGGGCGGCAAGTTCGAGCTGATTTTTCCGCTCAAAGAACCTCGCGTGTACCCATACCTGACGAGCCCTCATCGACTGCGTGTACGGTTCGAAGTCGATGTCGCTCAGTGACACATTGGACGGAGCATCCTCTGTGGCCGGGGTCGCGGCCGAGGGTGCAAGCGGCAGTTGTCGAATCCGGACGACGGTTTTGCCGTCGCGTTCGATCGTGACCCACTCCGACTCAGCCGGCTTTCCCTCACGAATCGCGGTGTACTGATACTTACCCGGCTTCAGCCGCAGCTCTTTCTTCGTGACGCCGCTGATGACGACTTCCGATCCCTCGACAGCGACCTCGACATTCGGATCCTCAATCTCGATGACGAGCGTTCCCTCGGGCGTCTTCAAGGTCAGCACGATGCCGAGATATTCAGCAACCTTCGTGACGCCCGCCGCCTCGGTGATGCCCAGCATCCCGATGCCAATTGCAAACAGGAGCATCAGCCGCCGGGCGTTAGCCCCCGGTTTTCGCAACAACCGGGGCCTACTAGCGCCCGGCGGCTGATCAGTTTGACGACGCTCCGGAGCCGGCACGTTTTCCGGATCCTGCAAGTGTGCGAGATGGCTGCCGAGTAACTCGGCCAGCTCAGCCGCCGTCTGAATCCGATCAGCCGGCTGCCTGGCCATCAGCCGATCGATGATCTCGACCAGCCACTCGGGGATGTCCGGGTTCACTTCGCGAATCGGTCGCGGAGACGCGTCGCAGACTCGCTTGATCACCGCGAGTGTCGTCTGTGCTCGAAACGCCGGCCGACCGGTACACATCGCATACAGCACACTGCCGAGGCTGAAGAGGTCCGATCGATGATCGACGTTCTCGCCGCTGGCCTGCTCGGGCGACATGTACAACGGCGTGCCCGAGACCACTCCCGACTGAGTAATCGCGACATCGTCCACCGCCCGAGCCAGTCCGAAATCGGTGATGCTGACCCGCTGAATTCCATTCTCAAGCAGGATATTGGCCGGCTTCATATCGCGATGCACAAGCCCGACTTCATGCGCCGCCGCGAGCCCCAGCGCCGTCTGCCGCCCGATCCTCAGAATATTTTCAACCGGCAGCGAGCCCTCGCGCTTGATGCAGTCTTCCAGCGATTCGCCCGAAACAAACTCCATCACGAGATACGGCAGCCGGTCGCTCTCATCGACAGCGTGAATGGTCACAACGTGATCATGACTCACCGCTGCCGCCGCCTGTCCCTCGCGATAGAACCGTCGTCGAGCGTTCGGATTCGAAGCCAGTTCCGGAGCCAGCACTTTGATGGCAACAACTCGATTGAGCTTCGAATCGATGCCCCGCAGCACGATGCCCATTCCGCCCCGACCGATGACCTCAACAATCTCGTAAGGACCGAGTCGCCCGATGTGCTCATCGTTGTCGGACGCTTCGAGATAATCCGAGACCGCCTGAGTCGACCACGTCATGACCGAAGCCGCATCCGCCGCCGAACAGAGCTGCCCCGGCATCTCCCGCAACAGCTTTTCGAGCGTCGCATCCCGATCCTGCCCGAAGGCACCCGCCGGCAACCGATCCGCCTTCGCGACGTTCGAGCCGTTCGCGAAACTCGAAGCCGTCGCACAGAACCGAGCGGCATCCCCAAGAAATTCCGGCATCGCCGCCTGCGACTCAAACTGTTGCCGACACTCGCCACACCGATCGAGATGCAGCGCGAGTTCGTCCGTCTGCTGCTCCGGCAGATCACCGAGGAGCAGATCGCGGATCACGTCCGGGTCGGGGCATGCTGCTTGAATGACCATGTGAGCCTCTTCTGGCTGTTGATCTGTCGTTGGATTTGCTTTGACATTTGGTACCGCAGCGAAATTAATCGTACGTTTCGCTATCGGAGTTTCGCCGACCGAACTGATTACGCCGGAGGCGTTTGATTCAATAGCCTGGGGTCAGCGAAGCGTCACCCCAGGAACCGGAATTGCGGTTTCGCGTACGCTGAAAGCGTTCCACAATTGGTGCGACGTTGTGCAACCCTTTCAGGGTAAAACAAACGCAACCCCATACCTGGGGTAAGCCGCTGCGCGGCGACCCGAGGCTAATGAATCGAACGCCTGCGGCGTAACGTTTGCGATCGTGTATTCGTTTTCTGTCAGATGCACGATTAATTGTCGGCTATCCCTTACTGCTTACTCGTCGACGTCTTCGATCTCTTTTCTGAGCCTCGCCAGTACGCGGCTGCGTGCGATGTAAACTGCTCCGACTGAAAGGCCGAGCTCTTCGGCGACGTCGTTTGTTTTGCGATCGCCGACTGACGTTTGCCAGAACGCCTGCCACGTGGTGTCTTCAAAGTCGCCGCGAATTCGGTCGACGGCCCATTCGAAAAGTGTGCGGCGGAATTCCTGTTCCCAGATATCAGGCTGCGACGCATCGGGTCGCTCGTTGATGACGTGAAGTATTCCGGTGTCGCCGGTGCCCTGAATTTCTCGTCCCTGAGCACGCAGGAAATCGCTCAAACGGGACCGAGTGACGACTTTCAGCCAGCCTCGAAACGAGCCGGATTTGCAGTTGTATTCGAAACGATGAATTGTCCGGGCGACTGTCACCAGAACGTCCTGAGTCACCAGCGAAGCATCCGCGTCCTGAAGTCCGCTGTGCCTCGCGACGCGATAAATGAAAGGTGTGTAGAGCCGGGCAAACTCGCCCCACGCCATCTCGTCCCGCAGGTCCCGAATGCGGACCAGCAGGCTTGGTCTGGTTGTGTTGACTGTGTTCATTGACGAGTGGCTCCACAGTCAGTACGGTCGGCGGCGCGGACGTCTTTCACGTCTTCAGCGAAATTCTGAAAATAGTTTCGCCTCGAGCCACCCGCGACGCCAACTCGTGAGCAATCCCTGGGGGTCTGGTTCAGAAGTCCGCTCAGGCTTACCAGCACGAAGCGCAAGCGAGTGGATACCTGTTTCGCCGGATATTCACTCGCTTGCGCTTCGTGCTGGTAACATAAAATCTGTAGAGACTTCTGAGCCAGACCACTCAGTCTTCATCCAGTCTGGCGATAATGGCTCGACGGGCCGCGGCCGTGTCATAGCCCACGTATTTCTCGATCCGTTTTCGTTCGAGTTCAATCAGGGTCGCACGGTTGGTCCCTTTCGCCTCTGCGAGCTGGCTGTCGTATTCGGCGACTTTGTCGGTCACTGATTTTCGAGCGGACTTGTGAATCGACACGGCTTCGTCGCCGAATGCTTTAATTGCTTTATCGAGTTTCGATTGAGCGGCCGCCGTAGGTTGTCGAGCGTCGTCGGCGAATGTGAGCGAGAATTCCTGGATGCCGCCGGCAAAGGCCACGACTCGGCGAGCGTTTTCGTCGAAGACCGCTGGTTCGTCAGGATCATTGCCTCGCAACTTGCTCAGCAGCGTGGTCAGTTGGGTGAGGCTTTCCGAGTAGCGGCTCTGATCCGCCTCCAGCCACGCGAGCCCTTCGTAAGGAATCAGGTTTTCGGGATGAGAAAGTTTCACACGCTCGAACTGTTTCTGAGCTTCCCGGTCTTCACGATTCCGATGTTGAATGAGCGCCCAGGTAATCTGAGCGTCGGGTTCCTCGCCCGCCAGGCGGCTGGCGATGAGATAGTCTGCTTGAGCGGCCACCGGCACTCCTCGACGGGGGCCGGGTTCCCAGTAACTTGCCAGCAGTTTTTTAATCGCTTCTTTGGCGGCCGGAGAGAGCCGGTCCTGTTCGGGCGGAGTCGCGTCCGGGCGAAACAGTTTAGGCAGTTGCGAATTTTCGCCGACCTTCACCTGGGCCATTTCGTTTCGCAGATAGTCGAACAGTTCGGTCGGCTCGAGATGCAAATCCTGATTCCGATCTCCAGTGCCCGAGTAGGCGTTGGCGACGAACCAGCCAAACAGACCATGCTGTTTCTCAGCCCAGTCCAGGCCACGTTGATCGGCCGTGCTGGAAGCAATGGCCCAGGTCGTCTTGAACTCGGCGGGTTCCTTTTCAGGCTTCAGCGATTCGATCATCCGACCGGCGGAAAGCTGACGCTGCTGATCGGCCCCTGCGCCAACTCGCGAACAATCAAGCAGAAGCAACTTCTCCCGAGCTGAGCAACCTTCGAGTTGTTCGCGCAGCCAGTTCAGCGAGATGCCGGATTCAGTAATCCGTGAAAGGTCAAAATCTTTCGCTGCGAGAAACGCCAGCCCGTCGTCATCAACGTAAGCGTGGCCTGCGAAAAAGACGATCACTTCGCTGGCGACGTCCGACTTACCCAGCCAGTCCGGAATGGCCTGTTCGATGCGGACTCGAGTTTCGTCAACCAGCAGCAGCGTGTTGTCGGGGCCGCAGCCGTACCGGTTCTGCAGAGTCTCGTGCAGGAGCTTCGCGTCTGAAGCTGACCACTCAAGTTTCGACAGCGTGTTGTCATCGTAGTTTTGAATTCCGATCACGATGGCAAATCGGTTGGTGTTGACCGGGCGCAAGGCATCGACCGCGTCAACGTCGTTCTGTTCGCGCGTGCTGTCGTAACTCAGCTCGACCTTGTCCGTGCGGCGCAGGTCGGCAAGCTGAGCGGGCTGTCCATTGATGGTGATCGAGCAGTCTTTCGACGCGACGAAAACTTTTCGATCGGCATCACCATCGCTGACGATCAACGTCGAACTGTCTGACTGAAGTTCAAGCAGGTTGCCGGTGTGCAGAAACTGTCGGAGCGAGTTGACTTCGATGATGTTCGCATGATGGATGACGGTGACCCGGTCACCGGCCTGGAGATCGCCCGGCTTGAGAATGCGTCCGTCAACGATCTTGTTTCCGTTGACGGTGACGGCGCACTCTTCCGCAAGCGGCAACTTGAGCAGTTCGGTCTTTCCCTGTCGGTTGACTTCGATCGTCAGCGACGAAGCCAGCACGTCGCGCAGAAAGCCGTTCAGCTTGCGTTTCTGCAGTGCGATAATTTCGGTGGCCGCTCGCGCGGCGGCGAGCTTCGGATCGGGGACGTGTCGAACGGTCACTTGGTCGTCCGCCTTCAACTCTTCCAGCAGAGCACGCTCGTCGTTGAGCAGAATCCGAGTGGTCTCCATGACTCGCACGGTCAGCTCGCTCCGCTTGGTTCCTTCCGTAATTTGAAGAGTCACCTGTTCGTTGTTGGGAAAGACGGCGGTCAGGTATCCGATACTTTCGTCAGGGCGTGACACGGCGATTTCAAGCATCGCTCGCCCGTCGTCATCTGTCGATTTCTTAATGCTGACGTGATCGTCCGGCTGTAAATCCCGTGAGGTGATGTAGGTTTTTTCGTTGAGCAGAATCTTCGGCGAGCTGCCAATTTTGATTTCCTGAGGGATGCCGTCCTGGCCGGTGATCGTGAAGAAGCCTCGATCAATCTCGACACGGCCGACGACTCCTTCGACCAGGGCTCCGGTATCGACGACTTTCTTTTCGTCACCCGAGTTACCCGGCAGGAACAGCATCAGCAGGCTGAGGATCAGGCTTCCGCAGAACGCGGCAATCGCAACGTTCCGACGTGTTGAATCGGTTCCTTCGTCGGGCGGCGCATCGTATCCCGTCTTCACGATTTTGATGTCGATCTGAAGTTCAGACAGTGCTTCCGCCGCTGTCTGGTAACGTTGCGACTGATCCTTCGAAACAAGTTTCTGAACGACGTGAGCGAGATCTTCGGGAACGCCTTCCAGCACGCGGCTGATCTCGGGCAGTTTTCGATCCGGCGCGGCGTGCCACATCATCCAGCCAACCTGCCGGTCTCGCCCGAAAGCGTTGAGGCCCGGAAACAGCGATTCGAAATTCGGCCCGCACATTAACTCGTAGGCGGCGAAGCCGAGCGAATAAAGATCGCTGGCCGGCCCCACCTCGCCGAAGTCTTCGGACATGACTTCCGGAGCCATGTATTTGGTCGTGCCTTTCAGCAGGCTGCCGTCTTCGTCGCTGACTCGTCGCGACAATCCGAAGTCGCCAATTTTGATCCGCTTGCGCGAGTCGATCATCATGTTGGCTGGTTTGATGTCGCCATGCACGATGCCCTGCGCATGCAGATACTTCAATGCTCGCAGGCAGTGAGCCAGCGACGTGCGGACAGACTTCAGATCGAGCGGCTCCGTCGAAATGCGATCCGAAAGGTTGCCCTGCATCAGCTCCATGATCAGCCAGCCACGCTGACGATCGATATCGTAGAACGTGATGATGTTCGGATGCTGAAGCTGAGCAAGCAGTTGAGCTTCCTGCCAGTACCGCTCCATCTGCTCGGGCATCTGCAGGTACTGATCGTGGATCTGCTTGATCGCGACCTCGCGGCCGAGTTCCGTATCTTTAGCCCGATAGACCGTGGCAAAACTGCCGGCTCCAACCTTCTCCAACAGTTCATATCGAGAATCCGAAGCCACGAAGCATGCTCCCAGGTGATAATGTGAGTTTTGACGTTCTGACTTTTTGAACGCAGAGGTCGCAGAGGTGAAAAACGCAGAGAAGAAGGAGAGCCGTCTGGAACGCTCCTGATCTCACGTAGAGTCGTGCTCAGAAAACTTCCCGATTCTAACCACAGCGGCACAGAGACACAGAGTTTGACAGGAGAGTTTTCCTCTGAGTCTCCGTGCCTCTGCGTTTTTCACCTCTGCGACCTCTGCGTTCAAAAATTCCCGTTAAACAAAAGACGCGACGACAGTTCAG
>CALDJX010000717.1 GCA_937899075.1 uncultured Planctomyces sp.
GAGCCCCCAGTTCACAGTTCTGGGGGCTCGCCAGGGCTCGACCGCCAGCCACCCGGAATTCCGTCTTTTATTCGCGGGACCAGTACTAAGAGACAAATCTGCAACTAAACAGGGACTCACGCGAAGACGCAAAGGTCTCGATTCCTGTCTTCGCGCCTTTGCGTGAGATTTAAAAGCGTGCACGGCGGGCATGCCGAAGAATCTAAGCATGGCCCATCACTCAGGCAGGCCGTTTATTTCTCCCCGATGACCTCGAC
Organism: uncultured Planctomyces sp.; assembly: GCA_937899075.1. Taxonomy (GTDB): domain Bacteria; phylum Planctomycetota; class Planctomycetia; order Planctomycetales; family Planctomycetaceae; genus JABMPE01. The sequence continues at coordinate 258 of CALDJX010000717.1, forward strand.
GCCGCTGATCAGCGATCTGTTATTCTGGCCAGTTGCCTGCAGATTGATCGTCAGCGTGCCGTCGACGACGACGTTGGAAACTTCTTCGACGATCCCTGTCATCGTTGCTTTTGATTTCGCGAGGATGTCGAAGTCAGTGAGCACGGCCTTGCCTTGAACGTGGATCGTCTGAACCCGGTCGCCGGGAGTGACGCCGTCGAGTTCGGCGAAGTAAAGCTTTACGGTGTAGATGCCAGGTTTCAGGTCGTGAAGGGTCAGTTCTGAAAGGCCTTCGACGGCTGAAGCGGCGACCCACGGCCACGCATCACCGCCCTTCATCCAGTTGCTGTGCCGGTAGTGGAACGTTGGGTTCACTGGCTTGGTCGTGACTTTGATTTGCGGAGACGGACCACCGACAGACGGGTAGTCCAGCCAGAGAGTTCCGTCGCGGGTCTTGCGATCGCCGGGTGCTCCGAAGTTCAGACCGATTCGCTCGATCGATGCCGGCTTAACTGGATCGGCGCCCCACGAAGACCACTGCTCGTGACTTTCGTGCATCGCCACCATCGATAGTGCCGTCGGAAGTGGGTAACTGCAGGTGCAGCCTTCGTAAAAGTACGGAACGTTTAACAGCCCACCTGAAGGGATGATGCTGTTCGTACAGCCGCTGCGAGGGCCGCTGATGAAGACCGTGCCGCTCTCAAGTGTCTTGTCATAGAACGCTGCCGTGCCGCTGCGCAGCGTGTAGAACATTCCGTAGTCGACTCCGCCATCGCAGCCGTACGTCTTGGGAAAGACTCGCGGCTCTTTCAGGCCGGTCATCGGGTTGACTCGTTCGCCTGCGAGAATCGGGTCAGGCGGATTCGGAAGCAGGGCCGTCTTCTGGTCCGGCGCGTGGTAGTAGCTTTGCTGCGGCGTTTTGAGATCCAGCGGCGGCAACGACTTTCGCAGAGCCGCTTCTTCGCTCTCGTCGAAAACGCGGCCCGTGTAAATGTCAGACAGAACCGGCCGCATCAACGGGTAATCGACCGACCAGTTGCCTTTGATTCGTGGAGCGTGCCAGTCTTTCGGTCGAGACACCATGACGCCGTTTTTGAAGAGCGGCTGCGGCGACCTTTTGAAGTGGGCCAGCGTGTCGTCAAACCAGAGCACGCCCAGCGGAAACCGAACGAGCGCGTCTTCGCAATGAGCATAGCCGCCCTGGTAATCGGCCGTGCCGGGCAAGGCTCCGATTCGTCTGATCAGAACGTTGCCATTCAATTCGGCGGCCAGAAATCGTCCGGGCTTCTGAGAGTTCAGCGTTTCCTTCGACGCGAACTGACTGCCCGGTTTGATTCCCAGGGCGGCGACACCGCCGAACGGCCTTAGCGACTGCAACAAATTCGGTGACGCATCCTGAAGGCCGGCGGGTAACTCCGTTGTGATCAGCGTTGCGAGATATTGAGGCAACGAGATGTTTCTCGGATCACCGTGCAGAACCGCCGCTCGCGTACCGTAAATTCCTGCCGACTGAAGTTCCTTCCGCAGCCGAGCCACTCGATCGAGGTCATTGTCGACGGTGATCACGTGGTAGTTTGATTCCCGAAGCAACGCTCGAACGAGGCTTCCATCGTTCAGGCCAAGCACGACGGCGACACCGTGAGGACTGGCCGCTTCGGCAACAAGACTTGCCGCCAGATCCCTGCTCTGCGGGTCTGCTTTCAGTGGAGTTTCGGGCTCGTCCCATACCGTCGCGTTTGATTTCGCGGTTCCGGGTTCGGCGAAGCAGTAGATCTTTCCCGCCAAAGTCGACACAAACAACTTTGCATTCGCCACGATCATCGAGTGAACTTTTTCCTCGACGCCGTTGATGCTCAGTTCAGTCAATGCGTTGTCGAAGTTCAACGCTCGGCCGCCGAGATGAATCGTCCGACTGACGCCGGTTTCACCCTCGCCCTTGTTAATCTTGTCTTCGTGCAACTGCTGATTCACAACGTCATCGAATGTCAGCTTTCCTCGACGCACAGCCTTCGCAGATTCCGGATCGAGAGCTGCGAACCAGCCGCCGGGCAATCGACCGGGTGAGGGCAACTTGAAATCGATCAGCTCGCCGGTTTCGCGATTCAATCGAGCGGGGTAAGCGGTTGAGCATGGAACAATGACTTCATCTTCATTGACGATCAGATATCCCTGTGGAGCCAGCCCGCCGATCGCCTGAGTGTCGTGCGGTTGCTGGCCGAACAGGTGACCCAGTCGTTCGTTTCGCCAGACGACTTCCCCCGTTGCGATGTCCATTGCCAGAACGAAGACCCCTTCAAACGGCCAGACACCCGCCGCGAAGTAGACTTGCCCATCGGCGACGACCGGGCCGCCTCGGACAGGCCAGACGGAAATCAACCGTCGATTGCCGAGCAACTTCCGATCATTCGGCGTCGCTCGATGCTTCCACCGCAGTTTGCCAGTCGACAAATCGACGCAGTAGAGGCAGCCGTCGTCCGACCCGAAGCAAACGGATTCTTCCCAGACAGCCGGAGCAAACCGAATCGGACCGTTCGTGTGGTAGATCCAAAGTTCTTTTCCAGTCTCAGTGTCGTAAGCTGTCACCGAATCATTGCGGGACGAGGCGACCAGCAGTCGGCCGGCGGCGACAACGGGTTCATAGCCCGCGTCGAACTGCAACCTCGGGCTGTGGAATGCCGGGGTGATCGCTGGCAACTTTCGCACCCATTTCAGATCTAACTTTTCAGGAAGCGATTCCCTGGTCACACCGGTTCGTCCGGCATCGCTCCGCCACATCGGCCAGTCATCCGCCGAGCATACACCCATCGAGCAAACAGCCGCCGCGGCGAAGGTGGTGATGAACGAAAGTGCGAGCAACCATTGTCGTCGTTGAGCCATGAGTAGCGGTCCCGGTGTTGTGACGTGGGCGGCTGAATTATGGTTCTGACATTGGCTGTCAGAACCGAGCCGCCGACAGACTACCTGATCAAGCCGGACCGGGATACTTTCACGATTTGTTGTGCTATCGTGACTGGATACTCTCGACGATGGACTTCGCCTGGTCTCGATCGTCTCCTTGCCCCACCTTTTCTATCAGGTCTAAAAATGAAACCGAATCAAATCAATCGTCGACAACTGCTTCAGAAATCTGCCATCGCCGCTGGAGCCGCTGCGGCTTTTAGTTCGACCTCGCGCAGCAGTATGGCGGCCACGTCGAATCTCAAACTCAAAGAAGGTGACGTCGTGCTCTTTCAGGGAGACTCGATCACGGACGCAGGTCGTGATCGAAAGTCGGAAGGCAATGCCAACAATCCGCGAGGACTCGGTACTGGCTACCCATTCCTGATTGCTGGCGGGCTGTTGCAGGCACACGCGAAGCTCGGCCTGAAAGTCTACAACCGAGGAATCAGCGGGCACAAAGTTCCGGATCTGCAGAATCGCTGGCAGAAAGATACTCTGGATCTGAAGCCGGCCGTGCTGAGCATCCTCGTCGGCGTGAACGACATCTGGCACAAATTCGCGGGACGCTACGATGGCACGGTCGAAGACTACGGCACCGGTTTCACGGCACTGATCAAGCAAACGCAAGAGACTCTGCCCGAAACAACGATCGTGGTTTGCGAGCCGTTTGCCTTGCGTTGCGGAGCCGTCAAAGACGAATGGTTCCCGGAATTCGACCAGCGCCGCGCCGTCGCTAAAGAAGTCGCCAAGGCTGCCGGCACATTGTGGGTCCCGTTTCAGACGATGTTCGACGAAGCCATCGCCGCCGGAACGACTCCCAACTACTGGGCCGGCGACGGAGTCCACCCCTCGCTCGCTGGTCACGCGCTGATGGCCAAAACCTGGCGTGAGGTCGTTGGGATCTAGGCAGTGCTCATTACCCGGTCGCCTGAGTCAGAAATAAGCAGCCGGAATTTCGAATATCCAATATCGAACAAGGAATTTCGAAATCTGAAGGCAGCAATACTTCGGCCTTCGACATTCCTTGTTCGATATTCGATATTCCGTTGTCAGTCGTAGGGTGATTGCTCAGCGACTGGCAACCTGCCCCGGTGTTCTGGCAGGTCTGAAGCGTCTGCGATCAGACGAGTTCGTGGTACTCGACGATTTCTTTTGACCTGTCGAACTTTGTGACGAGGCTCGACGACACGGAGTTGACCAGTGCTCCGTCGATGTGATCTTTGTCGGCGGCCATGCCGGCGATCATGGACAGCTCGCACAGGCGGTTGATCAGTCGCGGGCTGCCCTGGGTATGAGCGTGAATCTGCAGCGTGGCATCGTTGGTGAAGATCTCGCGATCGCTGCCGGCCTGCTTCAGCATGTCGTCGATAAACTCGGCGGTCTCGTCCAGTTGGAACGGGTGAAGTTCGACTCGCAGATCAGCGAGTTCGCTGAGGATGCCGCTGAGTCTGGGCAGCTCTTTCGTTCGTACGGACGTAATGAAAGTCGACAGGCCGGACGTTTCTTCCGCCGTGCAGAACAATCTTTCGAGCAGCGACAGGCACGTGGTGTCGGCTCGTTCCAAATGATCGAATACGAAAATGGTCTGCGTCTGTGTCATCTGCAAAGACTGCATCTGGTCGGTAATTTTCCGCCAGAGATTCCACCGCGACTCGGATTCGCTGGGAGCCAGACCGAGCGACAAGGCCAGGTTCCAGAGCATCTCGTGAGCGTCCAGGCCGAGCAGGTTGGTAAACGCGACGTGCCGCTGAGAACGCTTGACCTGCTCGCACAAAACCTTCAGCGTCAGCGACTTCCCGGTACCGTCACCGCCGCTGAGCAGGCCGAAACCTCGCTTCTGCTCGATCAGGTAGAACAGCCGGGCGAGAGCTTCTTCGTGGATACCGCTTTCGTGGAACCACTTCGTGCTCAGTCGGTTGGTAAACGGAGAAGCCGACAGGCCCCAGTAGGATTCGTACATTTCCAGTCGCCTCTTGCTGCATCTGGACCGTTGATCGAGAGCGTGGGCGCACGCCGAACACCCGGCGCAATCCGCTCAATCGATACTATCGGCACAGCAGAGGGGCGATGATCACCGGAAAGTCGAGTTGGGACGGGTTCGATCTCAATCGACGTTGGGGCGGTGTGGTTGGCCCTGTCTTCTTGAGCAGGCAATTTAGTCAGTCGCTGACGCAAAGCCGCAGAGACGCGAAGGTTCGCAAAGAAGCCACATGAAACTCTTTGCGAACCTCTGCGCCTTCGCGACTTTGCGTCAGTATCGAACCAAGGCTGAACCTGCAGCAGCACGGTGCGCAAAAAACGCCTCGATCATCTTTCGACAATCGAGGCGTTGGTCGTAGTTAATTCTTCCAGCGACCTTACGTGCTGGAGGCATCGTCAGCCGGGCTTGGCTTTGGAGGCTCCGTTGAAGGAGCGACCTCAGACAGTGGCTCGACGGGAACTTTCAAAGCTTCGTGCTCGACTGGAACCGATTCTTCTGGAACCGGCTTCAGCGTTTCCTCTTCAGTGACGGCCTTCGCGGCGCAGTTGCCGTTCGGACAGTCGGCAGTTCCGCAGTTACCCGTCGCACAGCCACCCATTTTCGGGCAGACGGTTGTCGGGACAACTTTGCAGACTTCGTACTCGACTTCGCGAGCAACCCGTCGGCAGTTCATCCGCGTCACCGTGTAAGGAACTTCCTTCGCGACACAGTGAGCCACTTTTTGCGTCACGGTGTAAGGAACCTTCTGCTCGACGCAGTAAGGAACCTTGCGCGTTTTGGTTTCCGTAACCCACGTGCAGTTTGTCACGGGAACCTTACGAACCATCTCTTCCTGCACGATTCGGCAAGTGCGAGTTGGAACCTTCTTGACGATGGTTTCGTTAACCCACTTGCAGACTTTGTACGGAACCTTTTCGACGACTTCTGACTTGACCCAGCGACACGTCTGTGTCGGAACTTTGGTGACGACGACTTCGGTTTCGTAACGACGAACGGTGCACTGCACTGTCTTCGTGACAGTTTCCGGAACCATCACCGTGTGCTGCACCTGACGCTGCACCATGTTCGGGCACCACTTCTTCGTGTTGAAGGCGAGGCCCGGCGTCTGAGCGATGCCCAGAACCGGCAGCGGAATTGGCAGGATCGAACACGGGTTGCACTGCAGGGAAAGAACCGGCAGAGGCAGGCCCGGCAGACAATGCTGCTTGTTGACCCACGATCCCTGATCGACGCAAACGGTTCGGCAAGTCGTCACTGGCTTCATGACTGTGTGGCAGACTTCTCGCTCGATGACTTCGTCAACTGGTCGGCAGACGGTGCGGCGACATTCGCGTTCGCCGTTTTCGACGACCTTGTTCCAGCTGACTTTGACGCAGTCGCGTTCGGCATTTTCCCAGACGGGCTTGCGAACGGTGTAGCTGCAATCTCGTTCGCCGGTTTCCCAGACGGGTTTGCAAACGGTGTACTTCTCTTCGCGGTAAGAAGTCTCGGTGACGGGACGGCGAACTTCGTACTCGCATTCGCGATACGCGGTTTCGCGGACGACCTTGTAACAGGTGACGTCCTTCGTCTCGTAGGCGGTTTCGTAGACGGTGCGGGTCCGAGTGATTTCCTCGGGTTCCCAGACGGTGTCGTACACAGTCTTCTTACACGTCTGCCGTTCGATTTTGCAGGTCGTGTAGCACGAGCTTGGCTGACAGGCGACTGTCGGGCAGCAGTTGAACGTGGCCGCTCCACAATACCCCGACGCAAACGCCTGCTGGCTCAATGTTGTGGCCGCACAAAAAGCGACCATTGCCAACAGCTTCTTCATTTGATGTCTCCTCCCAGGTGACGGTTCAATCGATGCGAAAATGCCGACTCAGCCGGCCAACCGCTTTGTCCGAGCAAACGCTCGATCGTCGCGGCAGTTTGTTTCACAAGTACGAGCCAGTAATGGCTCAGTGGCGATCCGTCGCCGAGGAGAATCAGCACGTGGCTCCGAAGTTCTGCTTGTCACAACTGATTGGATAGTCCGTTGTGCATGCTCAATCCGGATGCCGGGCAAACCTTCGCGGACTGTTCCGTCCGCTATCCCCGCTCCTGCTTCTATTATTGTCACACTCCGCCGCAGGTTGCAAAACCCGGAGGTACGAGTTCATCGAACTGGCGGGCTTCCCCTGAAGGGTGCTCCGATTGTTCCGGTCAGGCAATTCGGGCACTTTACACGGTCGTGTTGGATTCGTACTTCAATGATGAATCCGCGAGTCCTCAAGCCGCCCGACAAAACCGGTTCGAAGTGACAAACTCGCGCACGACCGAATCCCAACGTGCCACGACCGGAATATCTTTCCTGTCAGGAACGGCCGCTACAGCCGGTTCGAGCGTTTCTCGCGGAGCACGTGGCACATCCGGACGCACAGTCGGTCGATCCGTTCCTTCCGGCGTTTCCGGCATCAGACGATGAACGCGACTATCCGATTCAGACATTAGTCCGTCGCACGTGGAGTAACTTGCGACGTCCCCGTTGGTCTGCTCTCACCCGCTCATCCCAAACTGCAGAGGAAGCTGTGCGACACAAAGCCGTCATCACACTGGCCCTGCTGGGAACAATCGCCTGCTCAAGCGGGTGTGCGCGGACAGTCCTGATTCCGAAAATCGGATTCGACAACATCGCCGTGCGACCGCACTTCTCCGAGCCTGTTTTCGCAGGTCCGGGCAGCATTGGACCGATCTTCTCCATGCCGAGGATCACGACGCCGTGCAAAAGTTGTGATCCCTGCGGCAATTCGTGCGATCCCTGTGGCAGTTGCGGGCCGTGCGGCGGGTTGGCCGGTGCTCCGTTGCAGCCGATCGACCCGTTCGGCTGGCTGCGAGGCGGCTCGATGGGTACGCAGGAGATCGATCCGGTCGGCTGGGTTTTCGGACTGTAGCAGTCCCGTAGGTCAGGCTCCGCCTAACGAAGTCTGACCCGCCCGGAATCCAAGTCGACTCTCTTCTATCAGGCACTCAGAATACAACGTCGTGGCCGCCAACGATTTCGTCAGGCAGAGCCTGACCTACTGAAAATGCTGAATCCAAGTCTCGTCGCATGACGACTTATTGATGGATCAGCCACAACCTGATAGCGTGGTGAGTTGATTCCTACCGGCTTTGCCCCGCTCAGCGACCGTCTGACAACGGGGCAAAACCTGACCAGTCCCACTCCCTCGTGGTTCAACTGTCACCATGCTCCGAGCATCCCTCACCTTCGCGACGATTCTTCTCTGCGCTAACCTTCCGCTTCGCGCGGCCGATCTGCTTCCGGCTGATCAGTCAATGGCGTCCGTCATCGATCACTACGTCGACGCCTTGATCAAGACAAACGACGTCCAAACGGCGCCGCAGATCGACGAGTACATTCTGGTTCGTCGTTTGACGCTCGACCTCGCTGGACGCATCCCGACGACGGACGAGCTGCACGCTTTCGTTTCGGCCGATCCGGCCACTCGCCGAGCGGAACTTGCCGACCGCCTGCTGGCGAGTCCGGACTTCATCGACCACCACCGCAACACACTTCAACTGCTGCTCGAATATCCCGACCGCCGCAACGACAACGACTTTCGGAAGTACCTGCTGTGGGCGGCCGAGCAGAATCGACCGTGGAACCAGATGTTTCGCGACATGCTCGCCGGCGACGAAAACGACGAGCATCAAAAGGCGGCGTTGCAGTTTGTCAAGCACCGAGCGAAAAGCCTCGACGACCTGACCAACGATACCGCGATCCTCTTCTTCGGCGTCAACGTGAGCTGTGCGAAGTGTCACGATCATCCGCTCGTCGAAGACTGGAAGCAGGACCATTATTACGGCATGCAGTCGTTCTTCAGCCGAACGTTCCTGACGAAGAAGCAGGGCCTTGGTGAAAAGTTTTACGGCGAGGTGAAGTTCACCACGACGGCCGGCGTCGAGAAGCAGGCGAAGTTCATGTTTCTTAATGGGTCGGTCGTCGATGACGGAACTCCCGAGTTGACCGACGAGTCACGCAAGAAGTACGACGCACTCGTCAAGAAGCTGGAACAGGACGACAAGGCCGAAGCGACGTATCCAGACTTCAGCCCTCGACAACGCCTGGTCGAAACGGCGTCGCACAAAGACAACAACGAATTTCTCGCACGCAACATCGTGAACCGAATCTGGCATCGCCTGATCGGCCGAGGCATCGTCGATCCGCCCGACCAGTTGCATTCGGAAAACTCACCAAGTCATCCCGGACTGTTGGACTGGCTCGCGCGAGACACGGTGGAACACGGGTACGACCTCAAACGCCTGATTCGCGGCATCGTTCTGAGCAATACTTATTCGCGATCCAGCGAGTGGGATTCCGCAGCCCAGCCACCATCGCCGCACTATTTCGCCGTCGCGATCCCTCGTCCATTGTCGCCTCGCCAGTACGCAATGTCTTTGCTAGTCGCGACGCGCAACCCGCCTCACTGGGAACAGTGGCTGACGAAGTCGGCGGAAGACTGGAAAAAGGAACGCGGCGGACTTGAAGGAGCAGCCAACGGTTGGGCGAACCAATTCGAAATCCCTGGTGACAACTTCCAGGTCGCCGTCGACGAAGCGCTCTTCTTCAGCAACAACGACCGCATCGACAACGACCTGCTGCGAGACTCCGGCGACCGACTCGTCGGACACCTGAAAGCAATTGAAGATCCGGCCGAGGCCGTAACCGCGGCCTTCGAAGCGGTGAACTCTCGACAGCCGACAGCCGACGAACGAAAAGCGATCATCGAATACCTGGCTTCTCGAACCGAAGACAGGCCAGCCGCCATGAAGCAGGTCGTCTGGGCCCTTCTGACTGGTCCGGAACTTCGCTTCAATCACTAATAGTTAGTTTGTTTTGGGACACACAACTGAAGGGTGGCACAGGTTGCTCGCAACCTGTGCGGCGTAGCCGCAAGAGGTCGACAATCATCGAACTGAGATTACCTCTTGTCGCTCCGCGACACTGGTTGCGAGCAACCAGTGCCACCCAAATTCAAATCTGAAGAGTTCTTTCAGAATCGCTACCTAAGCAGAATCAGCACGAAGGCAGGAGTTGATCATGGGACAACCCGGAAGCATTTTTTGCGGATCGGCCGATCATGGTTTGTCGCGTCGAGGGTTTCTCGGAGCCGCCAGCGCAGCGACCGCCGGAACATTCGCCGCTGACATGACTCGTCTCGACGGGTTGAAGAATCCGCTTCTCGCTGGCGAGGTCAAACGACAGCAGAAGAGCGTGATCCTGCTCTGGCTGGCCGGAGGCGCGAGCCAGTTTGAAACGTGGGATCCAAAACCGGGCCGACCAACAGGCGGGCCGTACGCAAAGATCAAAACGAACGTGAACGACGTTCACATTAGCGAGCTGTTGCCGAAGCTGGCTCAGCGAATGAACCACACGGCGATCATCCGCTCGTTGAATACAAAGATCGGAGACCACGGCGGCGGAGCGTCGCTGATGGAAACCGGCCGCGTCAGCGATCCCGGCCTGATCTACCCAGACATCGGAGCCATCGCCGCGCGGGAACTTGGCCGTCGCGACAGCCAGGTACCGGACTACGTGTCGATGTACACGTCGACCGAAGGCCGACGCAAAGGCACCAGCGGATTCCTGGGCGCTCGCTACGCTCCAATGTTTCTTTCGGACAAGCAGATTCCGGACAACATGCATCGGCTCGACGCGATTTCTAACGACGATCACAAAGACCGAGCCGCTCTACGAGATCTGCTCTCGAAACGGTTCACGCAGTCACGGCTCAGCGAAAAGATCAACAGCCACACCACGGCCTACAGCCGCGTTCACGGTTTGATGTCCAGCGAAAAACTGTTCGACATCGAGCAGGAGCCCGAATCTGTCCGAGCAAAATATGGCCCGAGGCAATTCGCGCAGCAGTGCCTGATCGCTCGCCGCCTGGTCGAAGCCGGCACGCCGTTCGTGAAAGTCGCGCGAGCCTGGTGGGACAGTCACGGGCAGAACTTCGAAACACATCGCGAACTTTGTGCAGACCTCGACCATGCCATGAGCACACTGCTGGACGATCTCGAAGAACGCGGCCTGCTGGAGAACACGCTGGTCGTCACGCTGGGTGAGTTTGGACGAACGCCGGGAATCAACGCCAGCCTGGGCCGCGACCACTTTGCCAACGCCTGGAGTTGCAGCCTGTCCGGCTGCGGAGTTCGCGGCGGCTCGGTTTACGGCAAGACCGACCCTGACGGAAACACGGTCGCCGACGGCGAAGTCGGCGCCGCTCAAGTTTTCGCCACCATGCTCGAAGCGCTCGGCATCGATCACGAGAAAGAATACATGATCGGAGCTCGGCCAATCCCGCTGGCTGACTTCGGCGCGAAACCGATCAAAGAAGTCCTTGCTTAGGCAATCTTCAGTAGGGTGCGTCTTGACGCACCGCAACGGCCAACGACTACGTGGTGCGTCAAGACGCACCCTACAGATCATCAAAACGGCTCGCTCAAAATCAGGCGACGCCGTCCAAGTTCTAAGGCAACGCAATGTCCTGGTCTGACCCCACGAAACTGAAACGCGTCAAGGATTTCGGCATCAGCGGGATCGCGTTCTGCGTTGCTCGTGAACCGGGTTCTGGCAAGCTGTTCTTTGGAAACTCCGACTTTAAGGTCTACGAAGTCGACGCGCTCGCTGAGAAACCGGCGCCTGCGGCGTTCGAAGCCGAAGGCCACCAGAGTTACGTCACCGGCGTCGTCCGCAGCCAGAAGCAACTCGTTTCCGGCAGCTATGACGGCAACCTGATCTGGTGGGACTCTGAGTCGAAAAAGCCAACCAGAACGATCAAAGGTCACGAGCGTTGGATTCGCCGAGTGACTGTCAGCCCGGACGGAAACATCGTCGCCAGCGTCGCTGATGACATGGTCGGCAAACTCTGGGACGCTCAATCCGGCGAGACGATGCACACGCTGAAAGATCACAAAGAGGAAACTCCGGAACATTTCCCGTCGATGCTGTACGCCGTCGCGTTTTCGTCGGATGGCAAGTGGCTGGCCACTGCCGACAAGGTTGGTCACATCGTTGTCTGGGAAGTGGCATCGGGAAAGAAGGCGGCCGAACTGGAATCTCCTGGCATGTACACGTGGGATCCTCGGGCACGGCGGCACTCGATTGGTGGCATCAGGTCAGTCGCCTTCTCGCACGATTCAAAACTGCTGGCCGCAGGGGGTATCGGCCAGATTGGAAACATCGATCATCTCGGAGGCCCATCGCGTGTCGAGATCTTCGACTGGCAGAAGGGCGAGAGTCTCCACACCATCGAAGACAACGAACTGAAAGGCCTGGTCGAGCAGATTGAATTCGACCCGGCCGGCAACTGGCTGCTCGCAGCCGGCGGCGATCACGGCGGATTCGTTTCGTTCTACAGCGTCGAAACCGGCAAGCTGATCAAGCAGGACAAAGCTCCGATGCACGTCCACCAGCTCGCGATGAACGATGACTCGACAGGTTTCTTCGCAGTCGGTCATGGAAAGATCGCCCACTACGAATTCAAATCCGATAGCCCGCCAGGACCAGCTGAACCGCCGCTGCCCGAAGACGCCGCCTGAGCATCCATTCCGAACCGTAGGGGATGACAAGCGCAGCGCCGGCATACCATCTTTCAATGTGGTTGCGAAGGTCTGCCGGCGCTTCGCTTGTCACTACTCAGGGAGTTCGCTGAGCAGGATCTTGCGGTAGGTGATTCCGCCGGCGAATCCGTCGAGGCAGATCAGGCCGCTGTCGGGGACGGTTTCTTTCGTGACGACTGTTTCGAGAATTAGCTTGCCGTTGATGCTTGCCGTGACTTTCTTGCCAACGACTTTGATTTCGAGAGTGTTCCATTCTCCGGATGGGTTCACAACGTTTTCGTCGGGGCCTTCTTCGCCAAAGAGCGAACCGGAAGAATACTGATCGGCACCTTTGCCTGCGTCATTCGAAAGGTGGATCTTGTGGGCCAGGTCGACCAGTTCGCCTCGCCCGGGATAATGGAAGAAGACACCGCCCTGAGCGGTCAACGTGTTGAGCGTTTTCCATTCCAGACTCAGTTCGAAGTTACGGTATTCCTTTTGGGAAGTGAGTAATGATCCGTTGGCTCGCTCGCCGTCAGCTTCGTTCGAGTTACCTTCGACTTTCCACTTTCGTGACCCGACCATTCGCCACTTTACGTACTCGTACAATTCTTCTTCCAGCTTCTGCGCTTCGGCGGCGACGGGCGTTCCGGCGGCCAGAGCTTTGGTTTCTTTCAGGAAGCCGACGCCTTTGCCGAAGTTCGTTCGCTCCAGTTCAGCGAGTGCCTGCGCGAGTTTTCGCCTGGCGATTCGTTCTTTGAATGTGGCCGCTAAATCCACGCAACGTTCGAACCGCTGATCGCGTGCTCGTTCGAGAGCCTGCGAGTCGTACGCCAGCAGGACTCCATACTTGTAATGAGCCGGCTGGTCGTCTTTGTCGACGCCCGCGTCAAAGATGCCTGATAATTCTGTCGAGGAAAGCTCGGTTAGCTTCCGGCGGATGTCTGTCTCGCCGCGTTTGCCAATCAACTCGCCGTTTTCGAAACCGGTGACTTCCACACGCAACGTTCCGATCCGCACGGATTCACCGGGCTTGATTTTCGATGCCGTCTTTTCAAGGTCGCGCCAGAAGTCTCGGATTGCCTGGAAGTCTTCTTCGTCCCACGCGAGCTGTTCGGCGAACGACCGCATCTCGGGAATCGACTTCGCGTTTCGCAGCAGACCTTCCGCTTCTTCGTACTGCCGAGCGTTCAGCAATGTCGTGAAAACTTTCCAATGCGATGTGTATGGCAGCGGAAGAGAACGAGGGTCAACGGGTTTGGGTTTTGGCTTTTCGGGGACGATCATTTCGGTTGGATCGGGTTCCGTCGTCGCAACCGCGACAACACGCTTCGGCGGGATCGATTTGCCGCGAGGTGCGACACCCCATTGTGGACCATCTGCGATTCTGGCCATAAACAGGTCGCCGCTCGACTTTGGATCGTCCGAGTAGAACAGCCATTGCTCGTCGCTGCTGACGAAGAACTGCCGCAGCGATTTTCTGTGGGTGTAACCCGGCAGTTCCAGCTGTGCGATGACGCCGTTTTCAATGAAGGCTTTTGACGTCGTGCTGCGTCGATATCGAGTCAGTGTTTTGCCATCAAAGGTGTATTGCCGCAATCCGTCGCGCGACATGCAGGGGTGTGTGCCGGCGAGTTTAACCTTCAGTGTTTTGCCGAACACATCGGTTCGTCGTTGGCGGCTGGAAGTCAGTGTGCGGACTTTTCCGTCGCCAGTTTCTTCCACCCAGTACAGCCGCAATCCGTCACCGAGAATTTGCGACGACGCCCAGGTGGGAGCCAGACTGTTGCTGTGCCGCAACGCGTCTTTTCCGTCGAATCCTGCCAGCGGATTGGCTCGGGCCAAGGCCATCAGTCGAGCCTTCTCTGGCACTGCGTAAACGATATAGAGCGAGTCGTCTGTGATGCTGGGCGTTGCTGGCATGTCGGCGCTCCGGCTGACCAGTCGCGGCTCATCAAAGTCGTGGAATGGCGATTGCCGCGTCGCGACGAAGAGTCCTCGGCCGTCTTCTCGATCGCCGACAAACCAGATGGAAAGTCGATCGGGAGTTACGTACGGATCCGTTTCCGGTCGACTTGAATTCAGACTGGTAAGTGCGATGGGCACTCCGACTTTGGCGTTCAGGTGGGGAGCTTTCAGAATGCCACTGCCGCCGCCACTGGTATCGTTCGACGGTTCAAGAGTAATCTCGCTGTCTTCTGTGACGTCGACGACTCGCGACAGATCAAACGCTCCTTCGCGGAAGACGGTGATCGAGCGAGCTCCCTGCTCCGCCGTGACCGCGCAAGGTGTGGTGACAAACTCGCCCTGGGCATTGCGAACAGGCTCTCCGTCAACCATCACCGCGAAGTCGGGTTCTGTTGTGTAAACTCGAACGATGCCCGTTGAAAAACTCGGCGGCGAAAGTCCAACAGTGGCTGTGTCCTGGTCCGTGTCGCTGTCCGGTTCCTGAGACTGCTCGTCAGGATCCGACTGAGTGATGTCTGATCCGTCGCCGCCGGAGAACAGCATGGGCAGGACGATCGCCAGAACCAGCAGGACGACCAGTCCTCCGCCAATCATTGCGAGTCGTTTCGGAGGCTGTGCTTTTGCTGTCGCGATCCACTGCTGAGCGAGGAGAACCAATTTCGATGGTTCTTTGGTTTCATCGTCATCCGGATCGTCGTTATCAGAATCGGCTGAATCGGGATTCTGTTGTGGGACGTCTTTTTCCGAGGTGCTCTTGCCGCTCGTCGATTTGCGCCGCGGAAAATATCCGGCCACAGCAAACAACCGGCCATCGTCGTCCAGGTAATCGCTGACGAGCAACCGCTTTGGATCGAAACTCGCTGCCTGATCGCGGCACCACTTCTTGACGACCGCTGCGACCGACTTTCGAAACGCTGTTTTGTCGTCAGCTGTCCATTGATCGGCCGCCTGGATAACTGTTTCGGCCTTCGAGAACTTCAGCGATTCGTGCTCACCGCGAAACTCATTTGCCAGCGAGTCGGCCTGTTCGGATGGCTCGAAGCCAGACCCGAGCACAAAGAGGACCTGGCAATTCCGCGAACGGCGCGACGCACCGACGGAAGGGCTGCCATTGGGATCAGGATTGCCCGAATCAGCAGGCATGAGACGTCAGCTCCGAAGTGAGTGAGTTAGTGAGTGCTCTGACTTTTCGACAAAATTCAGAATGACTTCGTTACGTGTTTACAATCTTACCCGCCGCTGACCGGAGGGAAGCAACTGATTGACTGTGAGTTGTCGAGTGCCGCGGTGTCGTCCGCATAGTCTGTTCCGATCGCGACGTGCAGGTTCGAAATGAGCGGATCGAGCGAGGGAAACTGCTCTCTCAAAGAAGATCTCAGGTCGCCGACGGTGGAGTTGTCCGGGACTTCGACAGAAATTGTTTCCGAGCCGGCGAGATCTTTTGCACGGGCGAACAAGCGAATATTTAACAACATAACAGATACGTTACTCGATGAAGTTTGAGGCATGGCGTCGGCGAATAGAAAACCGGTTCTGAAGCAGTTTTGCGGCTCGGCCGGCACAGCAAAAGCCATTGACGAAGCATTGTTCGAAGTTCACCGCTCGCATTGCAAGGTTCCAGTCACGATCGAGGCGATCGAATTCTTGAACCCATAACGATTGTCGTGACAGGTTTTGATTCTGTGCCGAACAATGCCTTCCACGGATCAGTCGCCGTTGACTCGTTCAGCGAGATCATTGTCAGGTCAGCTCGCTTGCCAGCAGTGATCATGCCCGTTTGGTTTACCAGGCTGAGAGCTGTCGCTCCCTGACGCGTCCCGGCTTCCAGAATTTGCGGGAGCCTCGCAGCCGCCGACTGACGAGCGAGAAACTGCAGCTCGGCCCAGAGCGAGTAATCCGGGTTGGACGATCGCCCGTCCGTGCCGATGCAGACCGTCGCGCCGGCGTCGATCAGTCTTTCCCATGGATGATTTGAATGTCCGAAAAAGGCGTGCGTTCTCGGGCAAAACACCGTCGCGATGTTGGGATGGCTTGCCAGGAAATCGATCTCGTCATCGGCGAGGTAATTTCCGTGAGCGATCAACGCGTGCGGCAGGGTGCTCAACGGTTTCAGATAATCCATCGGGCGAGAGTTTCCGGGAATGGTCCCTTCCCGCCAGAGATCAAAGCGTGTGAGCATTTCGAAAAACTCGCCGGTTCCCGACTTGAGCAGTTCGAGTTCCGCCAGTGTTTCGGCCAGGTGAATGCACAACGGCACCTCTTCAGTTCGTGCCAGATCGACCAGTCCGTGAAACAGTTCCGGGCTGACACTGTAAGGAGCGTGCGGGCTGATCGCTGGAAGCAGAACGCCGTGTTTTGTTTTTTTAGTTGCTCGGCAATCGGCGATGTGCTGCTTCGCCAGTTTCAGTTGCGGAGCCATCTGATCTGGCAACAGGCCGATCAATTCTCGAAACGCGACAACCGAAAGACCATCATCAGGCACGAAATCAGGCGACCAGTCGCCGGTCACGATGTCTCCAACGAGGCTCGTGCCCGATGCCGCTGCTTCGTGAACTCCGGCACGGATGAATTGATCAAGTGAGCCCGTTCGTTCTCGGCGGTAAGCCAGCAGTCGGCCGATCCAATCTGTAAACGGCAATGCTGGTTTGATCGGCGAATCGAGACTGCTGAATTCGAGATGCGCGTGGGCGTTCACCAGGCCCGGGATGATGGCCGCGTTGCCAAGGTCCGTCGTTTCGCTATCGGGCTGACCGTGCAGCGGGCCAACGTCCGAGATGACGCCGTCGACGATCTCGACAACTCCGTGTTCGATCGGCGGTTGATCGACGGGGAAAACCCAGCGTGCCAGCAGCCGTTTCACGATGGCTCCGCTTCTTCAACAAGGCTGTCGTCGAGCTGGTCATCGTCTGCCCAGATGGCGTGAGGGTCGAAACTCATCGACGCGACCATGCTCAACGCCACACACAACACAAAGGCGACGACGGCCGGGCCGAAATGAAACTCGATCAGACTTCCAAGCTTCACCAGCATGACCAGAAACGCAAGCAGCATGACGTCCATCATGCTCCACTTTCCGGCGTGCTCCATGATGCGATACGTCAGCGATCGAAAGCGGCGATGCGAAAGTCGCAGCAGGCTCAGTTCAAGCAGCATCACGATCTTGGTCAGCGGAAACACGATCGAAAAAAACAACACGATCGCACCGACAAACCAGCTTCCATGCGAAAACAGTTCGACGATTCCTGTCAGCACGCTCGACGCTGATCGGTGTCCGAGTTTTTCAACCTGAAGGATCGGCAGCAGGATCGCTGGCCAGAACAGAAAGAATGCACCCAACGCCGCCGCGGCTGTACGTGCAGCGGCTTTGTCGCTCGAACCAGGTCGGCTGATGACCGATTCACAGCGCGTGCACGCCGCCACGTTTCCGGACGCGAGTTCCGGAATGGCGTGAATCATGCCGCAGCAGTGGCAGGCTTTGAGGTGAGGCATCTTGAGTTCTGTAAAACGCGAATCAGAGTTAACTGGGCAAAGCATAAACTTCGACAGCCGCGAAGCGGAACAGCGGACGCCGGCGAAGCAGGACTTGCCCGAGAAAACTTGAGCCACGGATGGAGAGGATGTCTCGTGGATCCATTAGTGTTGATCGGTGTAAAACCGTGGGTAATAAAAACGATCAGGTCGGCGGAGAAGATGTTCTCGCGTTTTGAGAACTGCTCTACACTCCGCGCAAAGCGGGATTTCGAATGCCTACGGAAGGGACTCTGAGATGCTTCATACGGTGGTTATGGCGGGCGGAAGTGGGACACGGTTCTGGCCGGTCAGCCGCAGAGAATTGCCGAAACAGTTTCTGACGCTCTTTGGCGATCAGTCTCTGATTCAACAGGCGGTGCGCCGCTGTGCCGATCTTTCGTCAGCCGATTCGACGTGGATTGTTACCAACGCCGTCCACGCGGTCGAAACCGGGCGTCAATTGCCCGAGCTATCTGCCGACCACATTCTGATCGAACCTTGCGGCCGCAACACCGCACCTTGCATCGCGATCGCCGCGGCGCGACTGCTGGCCGACGATCCGGACGCCGTCATGCTGGTGACTCCGGCCGACCACGTGATTACTCCCAACGAAGCCTTCGTCGCCGCGGTGCAACGAGCGATGGACACGGTTGAAAAAGATCCAGCTCGGCTGTGTTTGTTCGGAATCGTGCCGACTCGCCCGGCGACGGGTTACGGATACATCGAACAGGGCGACGAACTTGCTGACTCGGATCGAGTGTTCGACGTCGCCCGTTTTCGTGAGAAGCCCGATCAGGAAACCGCTCAGCAATTTCTGGACGCCGGAAATTTCCTGTGGAACAGCGGCATTTTTGTCTGGCGAGCCGACACGATCCTGGAAGCTCTGCAGAAGCACAGTCCGGGCGTCACGGAAGTTCTCAAACGATTCTGCGAGTTCGCCGGCACGGATGAATGGGCAAGTGCTCTGGAAACTGAATTCGCAAACATGCCGTCGATTTCGATCGACTACGCCGTGCTGGAGCATTCGCAGAACGTCTGCGTGCTCGAAGCTCCATTCACCTGGGACGATGTCGGAAGCTGGTCGGCACTGCCGAGGGTCCACGAGCAGGATGAAAACGGCAACACGGTGCTCGGCCAGCACGTTGGCATCGGCACGAAGAACTCGACCATTTTTTCATCGGGCGAGCACCTCGTCACGACCATCGGGCTGAATGATTGCGTGGTCGTTCACACCGAGCGGTCTACACTTGTGGCGAAACTCGACGACGAGTCTCAGATCAAAGAACTTCTGGCGGCGTTGGAAGCGTCGGGGCTGGAAGCGTTTCTGTAGAACGCTGCAAAGCCAATATCGAATATCGAACAAGGAATTTCGAAGAACGAAGTGTTCCTGACTTCCGATTTCGACATTCCTTGTTCGATATTCGATATTCAGATCTCTTCTTAACCGTTCGACCTCGGCCCGCGGCTAGCGCCGTCGGCTCAGTTCGTGAATTTGAGTGCCGATGCCAATCTTCGAAAATTCATCTGAACTGCCAGTCTCGGCGGAGGATGCTTTCGCCTGGCACTGCCGGCCCGGAGCGTTTCAACGGCTTGCTCCGCCCTGGGAATCAATCGAGCTGCTTTCTTCGGAAGGCGTTTCCGAGGGCTCGCGAGCGGTGATCAGGATGAAGCTCGGACCATTCTCGAAAAAGTGGATCGCCGAACATCACAACATCATTGCGGGGCGACAGTTTCAGGATCTGCAGGTGAGTGGTCCGTTTTCAAAATGGGACCACACTCACTTGATGGAGCCAGTATCGAGCAGTCGATGCATCCTGACAGACCGAATCGACTATCAACCGCCGCTCGGGTTTGTTGGACAATTCTTCGGTGGTTGGTTAATTCGTAAGCAACTTGAACGGACCTTCCAGTACAGACACTCGCTGACTGCCGCCGATCTAAAATCTCACGCAGCTTATTCAGAGGAACCAGCTATGAAGATTGCCATTGGAGGTTCAACAGGTATGGTCGGTTCGTCGCTGGTTTCGTTTCTGACGACCGGCGGTCACGACGTGGCGCGGCTGTATCGAAGCGGTCCATCCCTCAACGACGGTACGACGAACATCGTCTGGGATCCCTCAAAGGGAACTATCGACGCGGCGGCGTTGGAGGGTATGGATGCCGTCGTCCATCTCGGTGGGCATAACATCGCTCACGGACGCTGGACGGACGAAATGAAACGACTGATCCGCGACAGCCGAGTGAACAGCACGACGCTGCTGGCAAAGACGCTGGCTGGATTGGCAAACCCACCGAAAGTTTTTGTCTGCGCATCGGCGATTGGCTTTTACGGTGACCGCGGTCAGGAAGTCATGACCGAAGAAAGCGAACCCGGACCGACGTTCCTCAGCGAAACCTGCCGGGAATGGGAAGAGTCAACGGCCGCTGCACGCGACGCAGGAATTCGCGTGGTCAACCTGCGAATCGGCGTCGTATTGAGTCCCCAGGGCGGCGCTCTTAATAAGATGCTGCTGCCATTCAAGATGGGCGGCGGCGGAGTGATCGGCGACGGCAAGCAATGGATGAGTTGGGTGTGCCTCGACGATCTTCCGCGAATCATCCTCCACGCGATTCAGACCGAATCTTTGTCCGGACCGGTCAACGCGACCTCGCCAGGCACGGTCGACAATCGCGAGTTTACAAAGACACTCGGACGAGTCCTGAAGCGGCCAACCATCATCCCGATGCCCGCTTTCGTCGTGAAGCTGGCGTTCGGCGAGATGGGAAAAGAACTCCTACTCGGCAGCACAAAAACCGTCCCGAATCGACTTCAGGAATCCGGCTACGAATTCGCGTTCCCGGAACTGGAGCCGGCACTGCGGCATCTGTTAGGTCGTTGACCGCCTGCTTACGTTGGGTGGCACAGCCAGTATGGCTGTGTGCCGCAGGCACAAGATGCCTCTTCATCAGCTCACGATGCACAGACGCTTTAGAGTGATTTCGCACCCACACGATGAGCCATCCTGTCGCTGCGCGACCCGCCCATTCTGGACGGGCCACCCGATGGTTGGAGCTACGAGCTGCGAAGCTGTTCGTACAGAGCGATGACCCATTGCCGGAAGTTGCGGTCGACGGGGTCCAGGTTTTCAGTGCCGAGCATTTCGCAGAGCGTTCTCAGACCGCTCGGGTCGCTGGCGGCGCGGTCTCGGAACTTGCGATAGAAGAATGGCAACAGACCTCGCTCCTGAAGATAAAGACAGAAGTATCTCGCGTGGGCGTAGTCGACGGCCTGTTGTTCTTCTCGAATTTCCCGTGATGAAACCAGCGATTCCAGATTTCCAAGGCGACGGTTCTGCATGGCACTGAGCAAGTGGTTCAGTCGCCAGTTGGAAAGCCCGTTGAGTTGCAGGCCGTCGTCGGAAAAGTCCGCTTCTTCGTAGAGCGACGCCAAGCCTTCGTCGAACCATTCAGGCATGTTGGGAAAATCGACGTGCCCGAGCGCGTGAGTCAGTTCGTGAGCCAGGGTGCCGTCGCCAGTTCCAATGTTGACGACGACCCGACGTTCTGTGCGGATGTAATAGCCGTAGTAGTTGGCCGTGTTTCTTCGATCCAGCTGCCAGGAAACGTCGCGGTAGGATCGCTCGTTCGAATAGAGCAGCAACGTCAGCGGTTTGTCGGGCGACCGGTCAAAGTACGCCAGGTCGAGGGCCCGTTTCGTCGGGAGGATCGTCTCCGCGTAGTAACGATCCATTTCCGCTTCGGAAAGATCGCCGCCAATGACAAACGGCGGGCGAACAATGATGCGGTCTTGTTCGTTGAGTTCGTCGCCAAGCTGTCTGGCTCGTTCGTCGCACGCGACGGTCAGACTTCGATGCGCGAGTCCTGCCGTTTCGGAAGTGGCGGGGACGAGCCCTTCTTCCACGCCGGCGTGCAGTTGGTCGATGTCGAACTCGCGCTGCTCTGAGCTGCTCGTCGGCGCAGCCTGTACGCTCTGCGAAGGCCTGCCGACTGTCAGGAAGTAGCACCCTGCAATCAGAAAACCTGGCCCGATGACCAGAAGAATCGCTCGCGTCAACATAAACAGACTGATCCTCACGCCGCTGTCAACAATCACCGCACGCACGATTCGTTGAACCGAACGCCCAGGCCCGTCCGGCGGGTTCCTGGTCGTGCCGAATTGTACTTTTCAGAATCACCTGTCACGTGATACGAACTTCGATCATTCGCAGCCTTCACCAGAATCGCAGCCCCATCGCCGTTGGATTCCGATCAACCGGCAGACGCAACGTGCCTTGCGGAGCCCCGTTGACAGCCCCGCTGGTTGCGCTCAACTGGGCATCGACTTCAGGACGTGGTTGAGGCGAGCCTCTGCGCGGGTATCCTACTGCCACGCAGTAGTCGGCGACCGGACTTCTGCGGCACCAACGACGCGGCTATTGCGCCAACGACGCGACGATTCGAACGGAGGGCAAATTGATGAGCAGCACGAAGTACAACGAACTGGGGGCTCAGCTCACCGAACGCGACGGCGTTGCCGGAACGCATTTTTCCGTTTGGGCACCGAACGCTCGCGAAGTGTCGCTCGTCTGCGATTCGAACGACTGGCTGCACGACGGCAACTCACTGACGTCGAGCGAAAGCGGAGTCTGGTCCGGTTTCGTCCCGAACATCCTGCCCGGCGAGAAGTATAAATTCTCGATGGTCGACTTTTACGGAAACACGATCCAGAAGGCGGACCCGTACGCGTTTCGGTCTGAGTATCGACCGGCCACGGCTTCGATCGTTTGCGACTTGAGCGACTATACGTGGGCTGATGACGAGTGGATGACTTTCCGTCAGAGCGCCAACTGGCTCGAACGACCGATGTCGATCTACGAAGTTCACCTGGGTTCGTGGCGACGGCCCGACGACGGTCGCGACTACTTCACCTGGGAAGAACTTGCCGAGCAGCTTATCGCCTACTGTCATGAACTCGGCTACTCGCATCTTCAACTGATGCCGGTTTCGGAGCATCCGTTTGACGGCTCGTGGGGTTACCAGGTCACCGGATACTTTGCCCCGACCAGCCGGTTTGGAACGCCGCAGGAATTCATGCTGTTCGTCGATCGGTGCCACCAGGCGGGTATCGGAGTTCTGGTCGACTGGGTGCCCGCTCACTTTCCGACTGATGCTCACGGCCTGGGACGGTTCGACGGGACCGGTCTGTACGAACACGAGGATCATCGCAAGGGGTACCACCCCGACTGGAACACGTACATCTTCAACTATGGCCGGCAGGAAGTTCGCGAGTTCCTCCTGTCGAGTGCCCGCTTCTGGTGCGACCTTTATCACGTTGACGGTTTGCGCGTGGATGCCGTCGCGTCGATGCTTTATCTGGACTACTCACGCGACTCCGGGCAATGGGTGCCTAACGAGCACGGCGGCCGCGAAAACAATGACGCCATCAGCTTCATCAAAGAGTTCAACAAAGTCATCCATCGAGAATTCCCCGGAGCGGTGACGATTGCCGAAGAGTCCACTTCCTGGCCCAAAGTTTCCAGGCCGCTTTACGACGGCGGCCTCGGCTTCACCATGAAGTGGGACATGGGCTGGATGCACGACACACTGAAGTATTCCGCTCGCGAACCAATCCATCGCACGCACCATCAGAACGAGCTTTCGTTCCGCATGATGTATGCCTTCTCTGAAAACTTCGTGCTGCCGCTTTCGCACGACGAAGTGGTGCATGGCAAGAAGTCGCTGCTTTCCCGGATGCCCGGCGACGAGTGGCAGCAGTTCGCAAACCTGCGATTGCTCTTCAGCTATCAGTTCACGATGCCCGGCAAAAAGCTGCAATTCATGGGCGGCGAAATCGGCCAGTGGAACGAGTGGGATCACGACGCGGAACTCGACTGGTCACTGCAGGAAATTCCGACGCACGCAGGGATCAGCCGACTGGTCAAAGATCTGAACCGTCTTTACTGCTCAAACCCGGCGATGCACCAACTCGATTCTTCCCAGGAAGGATTCCAGTGGATCGATTGCGACGATGCCGAGAAAAGTACCTACTCATTCATTCGACGTTCGAGCGATCGGGATGACTTCTTCGTCGTCGTGCTGAATTTCACTCCGGTCGTTCGTAAGAAATTTCGACTCGGAGTGCCAAACGCTGGCTTTTACCGAGAAGCCTTTAACACCGACGCCGACATTTACGGCGGCGGCAACGTTGGCAACAAAGGCGGCACGTACAGCGCGCCGGTTGAGTCTCACGGCTTTGAAAATTCACTGACGATGACGCTGCCGCCGCTGGCGATGGTCGTCTTTCGGCTGGTGACGATTGACTAACGCGTTTGCGAGAGTCGTGACTCACTTTTTCGCCGAAACGCAGTACAGCGACTTCGACGTTCGCAGGAAGATTTCTCCGTCGGAGAAAGCCGGTGTCGAGTTGCTGGATCCGTCGAGAGAATTGATGGCGAGTCGCTCGTACTTCTCAGCGTTCGGTGCGAACACGACGGTCTGGCTTTTCTGATTCGTCACATAGAGTCGTCCGTCGGCAAAGCACATTTGCCCCCAACTGTTGGCTCCGGGGCCGCGGTCTTTCCAGACTTCTTTGCCCGTCTGAAGTGCGAGACATTGCAGAATTCCAGGGCCAGCGTTCGCCATGAAAATGTGATCGCCAACGATGACTCCCGAGCTGATGCGTTGCGGCTGTTTGGAATCGTCATGCCACAGGCGGTGAGATTCCGTGACGTCGCCTTCACCGTCGAGGCGAAAGCCCAGAGCCGGTCCGGTGTATCCGCCCATTGCGACTCCGATGCCTTTGCTGATCAGTGGCGAGGTGTAAACGAGGTTGCCGTTCTTTCCGACCAGGCCGTCGCACGACCAGATGACAGTTCCGTCTTTGGGATTCAGCGAGACGACTCGTGTGGGCATGCTGCAAACAATCTGGCTGTTGCCGCCCACGTCGGCGATGACGGGCGTGCTCCACGAACCGGCCATTTGTCCGCCGCGATCGTCCGTGCCGCCGGCTTCTTCGTGCTTCCAGACTTCGTCGCCAGTTTCGAGGTCATAAGCAACGATCGCCTGCGCCACTCCCGGGCCGAAGTTCAGAATGACTTTTCCGTCGTGGATGATGGGCGACGATCCGTAACCCCAGATGTGAGTCACCACTCCCGGTTGAGCTGACCAGACCTGTTCTCCACCGAGCTCGTAACAGAACAGCCCAGCCGAACCGTGCCAGACGACGACTTTGTTACCGCTTACGGCAGGCGTGGCTGCTCCAAATGGGTTCGTCTGATGAGTTGCTTCGCCGGCTTCGAACTCAACTTTGCGAGTCCACTTTTCCGAACCGTCTTCACGATCGAAACAGTGCAGTCGTCGTTCGCTGCCGTCGTCCGTGGCCGAAGTAACAAAGACCAGACCGGACGCGACGATGGGGCTTTCGTTGCCTCGATTCGGCAGTTCGATCTTCCAGCGAACGTTTTCATTCTCCGACCATGACGTCGGGAAACCCCTGTCGCTTGTTACTCCCAGTCCAGCCGGACCTCGAAATGCTGGCCAGTCTCCAGCAACCGCATTGGCGACGAATGCTGAAACGAAGGAAAGGCAGATGGCTCCACCAACGCCCCAATAGTTGAAAGTTCGCAGCATGACAGACGCCTTATTTGTGAGTGATAAGAAGTTTCAGAGTGGTCGCTGAATCATGATTCGGCACACTCTTAATGACAACGCCGAACGATCCGGGACTCTTCGAACGGATGCGTGCTTCTGGCTCTGGACAAACTGTCTCAGGCACGACTCGAATCTCCTCGTACAGACGAAATCACTTTGGTTGGATTGTTAAGGTTGCCTTATGATTGTCGCCGATCGGCCACGGGTGACTCTTGATGAGGGTTCGATCTGACCCGCCGTTGCGTGACGTTTCGCTTCCTGAATGGAGAGTCTGATGGAGTCCGCTGATTTCGATGCTCTGATTAAGAAGGCTCGCAAAGCTTTCAAGAATAAAGACCTGCTCGAAGCGATCGACCTGTTTGAAGAAGCGTTGGAAATTGAACCCGACGATATCGACGCTCACGAAGCGCTGGCGACAGCGTGTTACCTCGCGCAGGATCATGCCGGAGCCATCAGGCTCTTCACGCGTCTGACACAACTGAAGCCGCGAGACTCGACCGCCTGGGTCAACCTTGGAGCGATCCGTAACCTGCGGCAGGAGTATCAGGAAGCGATCAAAGCTCTGCGGAACGGGATTCAACGAGACGGCAAAAATGCCGAAGCGTATTACAATCTCGGGATCGCTCAGAAAGGGCTGGCACAGACGTCGATGGCGGTGGCGGCTTATCGCGAGGCAGTCCGGCTCGACCCCGAAAATGTGGATGCGCACGTGAACCTCGGCAACATTTACATGGACCAGGTGAATCACCGCAAAGCCAAACAGCACTACGAGCAGGCGTTGACCGTGAATCCAGGTTTCGATCGTGCGAAGCGTGGGCTCGCGCTGGCTCAGGAAATGCTCAACGGCGGCAACGCAGAAACGGCAAACCCGTTTGGCCGACTCGTCAACACAGATGAACTGGACAAGCGAAACGCAGCCTCTGCTCAAGTGCGAAAGCTGACCGAGGAAGAACGATTCGCGGATCGACAACTGATCCAGTTGGCCGCGGCCGAATCCAGCAACCTGGCCGCCCAGATGCTCAAACATCTGAGAGAGCATGTCGAACCGTCGCTGAAGGTTGTTTCCAGGTTGATCGCTCAGGACTCTGGCCAGCAGCGAGGCATGTATGAAGCCAGGCAGGAGTATCACCAGGCCGTGAAGTTTCTGAACGAAATGTTCGGCAACTGGCAGGTCGAGTTCTACAAGCTCAAACAGAACGAAGCCGACCGAGCGGCGAAGTAGTTTGGGCCGAAAACTGTCTAATCAGAGAACGCTGATAAGCTCTGATCTTCGCTAATCAGGAATGCTTTGCAGGGCCGAGCCGATGTCGATCAGAAGTCGGACGTTCTACTTGATTTCGTGATTCAAAATCACTTCTCGATTTTCGTCATTCGCGCGCAGGCGGGAAACCAGTTTCTCTGCGGTACTGGTTTCCCGCCTGCGCGGGAATGACGTGGCGGTTTTTCGGGAAGTTATTTCGGGACTGATCTCCTTAGCGATAAGCGAAGATCAGCGTTTAGCAGCGTTCCGTTTTCTCGACCAAAGCCTGCTCAGCACTGGCCAACTTCGTGCGACCAGCCGAGTCTTGGAAGTGCGATTTCCTTTCCGGACTCAGCGCGGAGCCGACATGAGTCTCCAGCAGCGATCTCGCCGATGTGCGACAGCGGAATCGGTAGCGGGTTGTTCGCAACAAGTGCCTTGCCGTCTTTCGGTGAAACGGTGAAGAGCAGTTCAAAGTCTTCGCCGTCTCCGAGAGCGTGTTCGAGTGGTGACCGGTCATCATTTATAGCCGCGGCTGCTTCGCTGATTGGAATAGCGGAGCCATCGAGAATCGCTCCGACGTGGCTCTCTTCGAGAATGTGATAGAGGTCGGCGACCAATCCGTCACTGACGTCGATCATCGAGTTCAATTGGCAAACTTCGCGAAGGATCAACGCTTCGCTGACTCGAGGTGTGAAGTCGAGATGGCGGCCGGCGATACTTCCACCAAGACTGCCGGTCACGAAAATCCAGTCGCCGGCTTGCGCTCCGGATCGAGTGATCGCGTTTCCGGCTGGTACTTCCCCCGTGATGGCAACATTGATGACGAGTGGTCCGTCCCACGAATTCGTGTCTCCGCCGACGATGACGGTTTCGAATTCGTCAGCTAACAAATGCAGTCCTTCGAAGAGTTGTTCGGCGAAGTTGCTGTCTCGTTGTTCGTGGAGTTGGCGGGGCAGAGCGAGGCTTACCAGTGCGTACTTCGGCCGGCCGGCCATCGCGGCGACATCGCTGAGATTCACCGCCAGAGTTTTGCGACCAATCTGAAACGGCGTCGCCGTTGCGAGGTCGAAGTGGACGCCCTCCAGCAGCATATCGGCGGCCAGAAGAATGAGACCATCGGATGCGGCAACGACTGCGGTGTCATCACCGATGCCGGTCAGAACGTGCGGAGTAGATCCAATCGCCGAGCGGAAGGTTTCAATCAGTCGGAATTCGCTGGTTCGCTCAGGAAGCATCGTCGTTTCCGATCGATAGTGAGTCGGTGCTGCGCGGCTTGCCTGGAATCAGACGGTAGAGTCTCAGACAAATCAGCAACGCGACAAATGCCGCCAGCGAGATGCCGCCCAGAATGGCAAGTCCCGGAGCATCGCCGAACAGTTTGCGAATTGAAAACTCGTTCGAGATTTCCAGCATCCAGAGCGGTCGCCAGGCAAGCAGGACGACGACGGCCGCAATACTGAGGTAAGGCCCAAACGGTATGTAGGTTCGGTTGGTGATAAGTCGAACTCCGAGCCCCATCGCAATTCCGCAAAG
>CALDJX010000718.1 GCA_937899075.1 uncultured Planctomyces sp.
AACGGCACACAC
The DNA here is from genome assembly GCA_937899075.1 of uncultured Planctomyces sp. Lineage (GTDB taxonomy): Bacteria > Planctomycetota > Planctomycetia > Planctomycetales > Planctomycetaceae > JABMPE01. The sequence continues at coordinate 13 of CALDJX010000718.1, forward strand.
TGTTCGAAACGATCCCATGGCTCAGTCCTTACAAGAAAATACTGCAGTGGCTGCCAGCCAAACGGTCTCTCCTGAGCTGATTACTCAGCCGAAAACTCGTAGACCGTCGTTTTTGTGTACTTGTCGCCGGGTTTCAGGATTGTTGACGGAAACGACGGCTGGTTGACTGAGTCGGGGTAGTGTTGATCTTCCAGGCAGAGGGCGGCTCGGTGGGCGTATTCTTTGCCGCCTTTCCCTTTCTGTCCGTTCAGGAAGTTGCCCGAGTAGAACTGGATGCCCGGTTCCTGGGTGTAGATTTTTAGGACTCGGCCAGACGATGGGTCTTTCAGAGTCGCGGCCAGCGCGTTCCTGCCGGTCTGATTCCGCAGAACGAAGTTGTGGTCGTAGCCGAGTATTGCCGTGTCGGTCAATTCTTCGATGCGATCGCCGATCCGTGTCGACTTGCGGAAATCGAGGACTGTTTCAGCGACATCCTCGATCGTTCCAGTTGGAATGAACGTGTCGTCGGTCGGCGTGTACTTGTCGGCTTCGAGCTGAAGCTCGTGATCAAGTACTGTCGGAGAGCCCGCTCCGGCGAGATTGAAGTACGCGTGATTTGTCAGGTTGACGGGAGTTGCCGCGTCCGTCGTCGCTGAGTATTGGATCGAAAGCTTATTGTCGTCAGTCAGGGTGTAACGGACGTTGATCTTCAACTTGCCAGGGTAGCCTTCTTCGCCGTCTGGGCTGGTGTATGCGAACGCGGCTCCCACACCTTTCTTCGCCTCGACGATCTTTCCTTTCCAGACGACCTTGTCGAGGCTGCGTTTGACACCACCGTGAAGATGGTTGGGCTCGTTGTTGATGGCGAGCGTGTACTCTTTGCCGTCGAGCGTGAATTTTCCCTTGGCGATGCGGTTGCAGACTCGGCCGGTGGTGCAACCGAAGTACTGGTTAGCTTCTCCTTCGTAGCCGGCGACGTCGTCGAAACCGTTTACGATGTCGGCGACTTTGCCGTCGCGGTCCTTCGCCAGGATCTGCCGAATTGTGGCTCCGCGGGAAATGATGGAAACGGTCAGGCCTTGAGCATTCGTCAGGACAAATTCGTCCACGGCCACACCATCAGCAGTCTTGCCGAATGGCTTCACGACGGCTGTGCCCTTGCCGTCGGCAGCGTGTAGATTGTTCACCGAACCAATCGACACGATGAAAGCAGCAGCGAGCAACGTCAAAAAGTTAATCTTCATGATGGCATGTTCCCAAAGTTGCGATAACGGAGCGGTATTCTGGTTGATTGGTTAGCGGGTCGAAGTCGGATAACCTTCGGCCTTCGCCGCTGGAAGTTGATCGATCATCAACAGGATGTCGAGTCTCGCGTGAGACGATCGAGCGTGCAATCGTATCCGTGGATTCAGCCCTCGCGCGTGCTGCGTCAGCGTCTCCAGAAAATTTCCTGCCAGAATATTCACGCCCGCGCTGTGTAGGAGTTAACTGTGACTGACAATGCGGCAAACCTCGACCCCAGCAATACGCCTTCGGAAGACTCCGGGCAGGCTGAGGGCAAGCCCCTGCGACTCGATCAGTTCCTCAAGCTTTGCGGAGTCGCAGATACCGGCGGTCAGGCGAAACAGCTCATTCAGAGTGGCGAAGTGGTGCTGAACGGAGAAGTTGAAACTCGGCGGCGTAAGAAACTTTCGATCGACGATGTGATTGAGGTCTTCGATTCCGTACTGCCGGTTGCAGACTTTTTCTCTGCCGAGTGAAAACCGCCTCGTTACTTCTTGTCGGATTTCGTCTTGAGGCGTGATGCGTACTCGGGCCGTTTCCGCCACTCGTCGAAGTAGGGCTGGTACGCGTCGACTGTCATCCAGAAACGCGGCTCAGGCTCACCATCGTTTACGCGGCCTTCGGGGTAGTCTTGCCCGGCGAGGCTGTTCTCGATCGACTTGTTGCGGGCCTTAAGCAGCGTTGCCATTCGAGCGGCAATCTCAGGTCTACTCTCGTAAAGATTTTTAGACTCTTTCGGATCAGCGGCGAGGTCATACAGTTCGAAGGCGTAGGATTTCTTCTTGCCCGTCCCCGTGAGCAGCAGTTTGAAATTGTTGTCGAGTAACGCGGAGTCGCCAAAACAACTGAACGAGATCGGCTTGTCCCGCTTCGACCAATTCTCTGTGAAGAGACCTTTAATGCTTTGCCCGTCCTGCGGTTTCTGCATGACCGAATCCGGCAGGCCTGTGATGTCGGCAACCGTCGGGAAAATGTCCATCGCGACCGACGGGAACTCTGTCACTCGCGGCTTTGTAATGTGCGTTGGCCATTCGACGATCGAGGGAACACGCAGGCCGCCTTCATAAAGACTGCCTTTGAAACCTCGCAGTTTGCCGACAGTGCTCGGAGTAATCTTCGGCAGGCCGCCGTTGTCACTCGTGAACCAGACAAGAGTGTTGTCCGCAATGTCGAGGTCCCGCAGACCTTTTCGCAGTGCGCCGATGCTTCGGTCCATCGCGACCAGTTCGCCGTGTTGATCCCTTGAGGCGGTGTCGAGATGAGCGAACTCTTTTGTGTCCTCATCAGAAGCCATGAACGGGTTATGCGGAGTGCCGTACCAGATTACGGAGAGAAACGGTTTGTCGGCCTTCGCCTGTTTGCCGATAAATTTCAGAGCCTCGTCGACAATGATCTCCGACGAGTCGCCCTTGAATTCGATGAACTCGCCCTGGCGACTCATGATCGGATCACGGTCGAAGAAGTTTGTGACAGACAGCCATTCATCAAAGCCGAACACGCCGGGGTTGTGCGAATCCTCGGCCAGAATCGGCACGCCGGGGCCGCGCAATCCGTTGAGATGCCACTTGCCGAAATGTCCTGTCGCATACCCGGCATTCTTCAACGCCTGAGCGATCGTCTTTTCCTGACGACGGAGTGCGTAGCCGTGACTCAGTACTCCGGTTCGCAAATTCGTCCGACCAGTCAACACACCCGCCCGAGTCGGAGAGCAAACCGGAGCCGCCGCGTAGTACCGATCGAACCGCAGCCCGTTCGCCGCCATTGCGTCGAGGTTTGGAGTCTTCAGGACAGGATTGTTGTAGTAACCCGTCTGCCCCCAGCCCTGATCATCGGCCATCACCAGGATGATGTTTGGTCGGCTGTCGGCTGAATTCGACTGAGCTGACGAAAGCGCTGTTTGAAAAACGGCAACAAGCACCGTGACGACAGTCGTCATGTGAGTGCTGAACGAGGACCGTCGGAACGCAGAGAAGGGATTCATGGATGGCCTATCTGTCGTGTTACTCAATACCCAGGTGTTTCTCGAAAGGAGCGGACTCAACGATCAAACCTGCGAGTTCTCGAGCAGCAAACGCACAAGTCGAGGTGTCAGGCGTTGGAAGGCCCGAGCTCGGTGGCTGAGTTGATTCTTGACGACGGAACTCAGCTCGCCGAACGTCTGGTGGAACTCGGGAATCAGGAAGTACGGGTCGTAGCCGAACCCGTTGGCTCCGCGAGCTTCGTCAATAACGCGGCCGCGGCACGTCGCTTCCTCGGTCATTCGAATCTCTCCGGCCGGGCTGGAGATGGCAACGTGGCAGGTGTAGTGGCCTCCGCGTTTCTCAGGAGCGATGTCGGCCAGCTCCGCCAGCAACTTCTGATTGTTGCGTTCATCCGTCGCTCCCTCGCCGCTGAACCGAGCGGAGTAAACACCAGGGGCTCCGCCAAGAGCGTCAACGCTCAGCCCGCTGTCTTCAGCGAGCACCCATTCGTTGATGGCCAAGGCCGTTTCGGTTGCCTTCTTCGCGGCGTTTGCGGCGAACGTGTCGCCGTCTTCAATCACGTCGGGGATGTCAGCGAAGTCGGCGATGCCGACGACCTCGATGCCGTGCGGTTCAAGAAGCTGCGAAATCTCCAGCAGTTTTTTCTGGTTACGACTGCCGACGACGAGCCGCGATGTGTTCGGTGCGTTCATGATGCTCTGCGGGGTTAGGTTAATGAGGCTGTTTCGAAGTGCTTTCAGAGAAATAATTCCGACGGTTTAGCCACAGAGTTCACAGAGGCCACTGAGAATTCATTCATTCTGTTTCTCAGTTTCCTCTGTGAACTCTGTGGCTCAAATCTTCTGGCAAGGTCAGGCGATCAAATTCTGGCGACGATCGTCCTCAGAAGAAAGCTACCACGACCGGCAGAGTTGAGCCGGTTGCTGAATCAAGGCGATCAGCTATCTTGGGGAATTAGATTTCAGCGAGCCTCATCAGGGAAACTCTCATGGCCGATCCATCACCTTGGATTTTCGACGTCAAGACGGACGAGTTCGAGCAGCAGGTCGTCCAAAAGTCTTCAGAAGTACCGGTCATCGTCGACTTCTGGTCTCCCTCGTGCCAACCCTGCCTGCTTCTGACGCCGATCATCGAGAAGGCCGTCAACGACGCAGCCGGCAAGCTGCTTCTCGCGAAAGCAAACATCGACGACAATCCGGAACTCGCCCAGATGATGGGCGTTCAATCGATTCCGGTCGTCGTTGCGTTCTTCGAAGGTCAGGTCATCGATCACTTCCAGGGCCTGCTGCCCGAAGTTGAATTAAAGGAATGGCTTGCGAGGTTCGTCCCGTCGAAAGCGGCCGAACTTTTCAAAGAAGCACTCGAGATGCGGGAGACTGACCCGGCCGCCGCAGAAGTAAAACTCCGCGAAGTGCTTGAGCTGGAGCCAACGGACAATATTAAAATTTGTCTGGCCCAGGTGTTGCTCGCTCAGAATCGCGATGAAGAGACCGGAACGATCATCGCAGATCTGGAAGTACGAGGCTTTCTCGAACCGGAAGCTGAGAAAATCAAATCTCAACTGGAAATGCGAGCCAGCGCGGAAGAGTCTGGCGGAGTTCTACAGGCACGTGCTGCCGCCGAAGCAGCGCCTGATGATCTCTCGCTCCAGCTTGATCTGGCCGACGCGCTGGCCGTCGACAATAAGCATCGCGACGCCTTTGAAACATTGCTGTCAGTAGCGACGCTGGACCGAGGCGGAGAAAGCGGTGACACAGCTCGCCAGCAGATGGTGAAGCTGTTCGACGTTGTGGGAGCCGGCAGCGAGCTGGTCAGCGAATACCGCCGCAAGCTCGCGACAGCACTTTATTAGGACCGCGTCGTGAATAATTTCCCGAAATGAGCAGAAGAATCTAACCACAGAGGCTCAGAGACACAGTGATAAACTCTCCTGTCAAACTCTGTGTCTCTGAGCCTCTGTGGTTAGAATCGGGAAGTCGTTTTCGGCACGTTCCTAAACTCCCCGATCCGAAGACAAGAAGGCTGGGGCTCGACCCAGTAAGATGTATCTCGGGCACTACAGCCTTAACTTTTCCAACCACGAAAGAAACGAAATACACGAAAGATTCCTGTCTCTATTTTCGTGTATTTCGTGTCTTTCGTGGTTCCAAAAATTACGAACGTTGGATCCGCAAATGGCTGTCATTTTTCGTGGTCAGATTCTGCTTCTGTTTTTCCTGCTCACCGCCGCCAGTCCGGCGTTCGCTCAACGAAATCTGACCGACATTCCGGATCCGGATCCGGAAATCGAGCGGAAGTCGTTCATTGTCGCCGACGGTTGGGAAGTGAATCTGTACGCGGCGGATCCTCAGATCGCCAAGCCGATTCAGATGAACTTCGACCCTCAAGGCAGGCTGTGGATCGCCAGTTCAGAAATCTATCCGCACATCAAGCCGGGTGAGAAAGCCAATGACAGAATCCTTGTCGTTGAGGACAAAGACGGCGACGGCACGGCCGACAGCACGCGAGTCTTCGCGGATGGCCTGCTGATTCCAACCGGCGTGCTGCCCGGAGACGGCGGCGTTTACGCGGCAAACAGCACGGAGCTGCTTCACTTCTCAGACACGGACGGTGACGGAAAGGCCGACCGCGAACGCGTCGTTCTTTCGGGATTTGGCACCGAAGACACGCATCACATCCTGCACACCCTTCGCTGGGGGCCGGACGGGATGCTCTACATGAACCAGTCGATCTACATCCATTCGCACATCGAAACTCCACACGGGGTTCGCAGGCTCAACGCTGGAGGCATCTGGCAGTTTCGGCCGGAGACGATGCATCTTGAAGTGTTCGCTCGAGGCTGGGTCAACACCTGGGGGCATCAGTTCGACAAGTCCGGGCAATCGTTCGTGACCGACGGAGCGGGCGGTGAAGGCATCAATTATGCAATTCCGGGCGCGGCTTATCCGACGGCTCAGGGGATTCCGAAAATCTTTCACGGCTTGAATCCGGGCAGCCCGAAGTACTGCGGTCTGGCCATCGTCAGCGGGGATCAAGTCCCGGACGACTGGCAGGGCGACCTGATCACGAACGACTTCCGAGGCCACCGGGTTTGCCGATTCAAACTCAGTGACGACGGAGCCGGATACGCGTCGCGCGAACTTGGCGAGTTGATCAAGACTCCGCACGTCGCTTTTCGTCCGATCGATGTCGCGATGGGGCCGGACGGAGCGATCTACATCGCCGACTGGTACAACCCGATCATCCAGCATGGCGAAGTCGACTTCCGCGACCCACGACGCGACCACACTCACGGCCGCATCTGGCGAGTTTCGTACAAAGGAGCAAAGGCTGCTCAGCGTCCGAAGTTGGTCGACGCGTCGGTTCCAGAATTGCTTGAACAGTTGAAGTCGCCGGCCGGTTGGACTCGTGAGCAAACCCGCCGAGTCCTCAAAGAACGCGGACGAGACGCCGTACTCGGTCCGCTGAAAACCTGGACGGCTTCGGTCAACGACGATCATCACAAGCTGGAAGCTTTGTGGTTGCATCAGGCACTGCGGTCTCCGAACGAATCGCTGCTTCGAACTCTGATTGTTCATTCGAAGACGCCAGAAGTCCGAGCAGCGGCCGTGCGCGTCGCACAACACTGGCAGCACGATTTGCCTGCTGACGAAGTTCTCAGCCTGGTCGGACGTTGCGTGCATGACGAGAACCCGCGAGTGCGACTGGAAGCTGTCCGCGTCCTCGGCAACATCGGAAGCGTTGACGCGATTGTCCGGGCTATGGAAGCCGTCGATCATCCTACAGATCGTTTCCTTGATTACGCACTCTGGCTGACCGCCTGGGAAACTCGAAACACCTGGCTGCCACTTGTCGAATCCGGCAAGCTGACATTCAACAGTCCTGCTCAGTTGACCTTTGCCTTGATGGCCGCGAACGCTGCTTCCGCCGTTCCGCAGTTGATCTCGCTGCTGGGTTCGGACGACCTGTCCGGGCAACGCTGGAACGAAGCCGTCAACCTCGTCGTCGCGCGAGGCAATCCTCAGCAGTACGGAACGCTTCTCGGAGTCGTCGTGAACGAGTCCGACGTTGCTCAACGCCACGCTCTGCTGAACGCACTCGTCGCGGCATCCCAGCAGCGCAAATTGCGACCGGCTGGCGATCTGTCAGTCCTCGACCAATTACTAAGTGAAGAACAACCGGCCAGCGTACGAGCCCTGGCGATCACGGCGGTCGGCGTCTGGAACGTTCAGAAACACGGTTCAACTCTGACGTCGCTGGCAACGTCAGCGAAAACGCCGTTACCACTTCGAACAGCCGCCATCGGCAGCCTGGCAACAATCGGCGATGCCGCTTCGATCAAACTGTTGAACGAGTTCGTTTCGGCTCGCTCAGAACCGTACGAAATTCGAGAAGCTTCCGTCCTGGGCATTGCTGCTCGAGATCCGGCACAGGGTGCAAAACTTGCCGTCGACCTGCTGGCGTCGAGTCGCGGTTCCAATCCAACACGGCTGATCCAGACGATCGTCCAGCACAAGCAAGGTCCCGGCGCACTGGTGTCTGCACTCAAGGGAAGAACGCTGCCGGACGATGCTGCGAAACTGGCTGTCCGCGCGATCGACAGTTCCGGCCGGAAGCTCGACGACTTGAAGTCAGCGATCGCGGCGGCCGGTTCCATCACCTCTGGAGCGAAGAAGCTTTCTCCTGAAGAGATGGCCGCCTTCGTCGCGGACGTCCGCGGCAAGGGAGACCGAACTCGCGGGGAAGCGGTGTATCGCCGAGCCAGTCTGTCGTGCATGAAGTGTCACGCGATTGGCGGCGCGGGGGGCAAAGTTGGACCAGACATGGGCAGCATCGGCGGCAGTGCTCAGATCGATTACCTGGTCGAGTCACTGCTCGACCCAAACGCCAAGGTCAAAGAAGGCTACCACACGGTGATCGTTGTCACGGACGACGGAAAAACATTCTCGGGAATCAAAGTTCGTCAGACCGACACTCAATTGATTCTCCGGAATGCAGAAGGAGTCGAAACGGCCGTCGCGCTGGACACGATCGATGAACAGGTCAACGGCACGTCGCTCATGCCGGCAGGATTGTCGGACAAGCTGACGCATCAGGAACTGGTCGACGTCGTGCGGTTTCTGTCGGAGCTCGGAAAAGTCGGCGGTCTGCAGGTCAGCCGTGATCGGATCGTCCGAAACTGGCAGGTACTGCTGCCTTCAGACGATGTGACTTACAAACTGCGACGAACCCGCCTGGCATCAGTGACCGAAGAGGATCCGGCCTTCGTCTGGCAGCCAGCTTACAGCCGCGTGAGTGGCGAGTTACCTCTGAACGATCTTCCGAAAATTATGTATCGAGGACCGTTTCAGAAGGCTCCGTCCGGACTGAATTTCCTGCGGTTTTCGCTCGATGTCGGAACCGCTGGTGAAGTGGAACTCGCCCTGAACTCGATCGATGGAGTGACCATCTGGCTGGACGGCGTTCAGATTGAATCCGCGGTTTCAACGTCATTGGACCTCAACGCCGGGCGACACCGAATCACGATGATGGTCTCGCAAGTTGAGAGAACAAATCCCGTCCAGGTGCAGGTCAACGATGTGGCCGATTCGAAAGCTCAGATTCAGCTTCTGGCGGAATGAGGAAAGCCGAACCTGGCAATGGTATGCCGGAGCTGCGCTTGTCATACGAATATCCTGCGGAGGCTGGCCAGAACAGACGCTCTGCCGGAACAAGGATTGCATGGTCAACCTGACGTTCAAATCTGGCGATTGACGCGGCGACCGCGTACGATGACGCGATAACGATCCAGGATTCAGCCATGACCGCACGTTGTGTGGTCGACTGGTTGACTGCCGCCTTCAGGCTGAGGTTTATTCGATGAGCAAACTCGTTGTTAAATGCCCCAAATGTACCAAGGGTTTGAAGCTTCGCGATCGGAGCAAAATTGGCAAGAAGGCTCGTTGTCCGAAATGCAGTCACGTGTTCGTGCTGACCGCTCCGCCAGAGCCGGATCAGGAACCCGATCAGGGCGAGGACGAAGTCGAACTGAAACTCGCGTCCGACGTTGCTCCTCAGCCAGCACCCCAGCCGAACGCTCCGGCCGTTGGAGTCGCAGCTCGCTGGGTTCCTGATAATGCGCCTCCGTTGGAGCAAGCCACTCCTCAGCCGCCAGTGCCCCAGCAGCCGATTCCGCAACAACCGGTTGCGCCGCAGGCAGCCCAGCCACAATCGGCAGCGGGAGCGTTCTTCGAAACTGCGGCTCCCGGCCCGGTTGTTGTCGCCCCGGAAGATTCTGGCGGAGTTGCACACCTGAAGGCACTCAAAAAGAAAAACGCAAAACGACGAAACACGGCCATCATCGCTGGAATTCTGACTGCTGCAGCCGTCGGTGGAGCGGTTTACTTCGCACAGGATCATCTCGAAGCCGCGAAGCTGGCTGAGGAAGAAGCTGCTAAACCGAAAGTTGATGAAGACCTGCAGGCTGAAAAGGATCGCCTGCGGCAAAACACTGAAATCGCCAAAGCATCGAGTCCCACGACTGGCGGACCGATCCCGATGAACTGTATGCCGCTTGGCGCGAGGGTCATTGTCAGTATTCGACCGGCTGAACTGTGGAAGGCCGGCAGCCGAGGTGAAGAAGTCCGCTTCTGTCTCGGGCCATTCGGGGAATGGGCAACTGCTAAACTGACAGAACTTTGTCAGTTCGAGCCGGCTCAGATCGAACACGCTCTGATTGGAATCATTCCTGGCCAGGTTGGCGAACCTCCGCTGGTTGCGGCAGTCGTTCGGCTTGTCGAGCCGGCAAAGAAGTCTGAGTTGCTCGTTAAGTTTGGCGGTGAACGAAATCAGGATCACGGTTATCCGATGTACGTCCGAGATGACCTCAGCTTTCTGATTGGGGCGGATCTGAAAATGATCGCCATCGCCCCCAGCGGTGTCGCCGCCGAAGAGATGGCGTCCACGGTTCAATACGCAAATCCTCAGTCGGATGGAATCGACGCTCTCTTGCCACAGACGGATGCAGAACGTCACCTGACTGTGATCTTTGAGCCTCAGATTCTGATGACCCATCGAGACACAATCTTTCCAGAAAACGTCCGGCAGTTGATCGACAAGAGCATTCAGGAATTGTTTCACGATGACGACATCGAGACCGTCGCGTGGAGCATGCACTTTGGCCAAAAGAAGTTTCACTCTGAACTGCTGATGCGAAACAAGACTGTCATAATGGAGCATTCTCTGCAGGGGCAAGTGCTGGGAAGGTTGAAAGCACTTCCCAAAACACTGCTGGGCATGGTCGAGGTCATGAACCCCGGTGTCATCGGCCCCAGAAAGGTCATCGGTCGTTTTCCGGCGATGGCGCAGGTTTTTGCGATGTCAACGACCGGAGGAACAGGCACTCGCTACGCGCAGTTGACCACCGAGTTGCCCGAACGAGCCGCGCCTAACCTTGCACTCGGCGGGCTGCTTGCCTGGGACGAATCAACCCGCACGGACTTCAACACAGCAACCAAACAGGTCAGACCTGAAGACACCGGACCGAAGCTTCCAGACCTGATCGCTGATCGCCTCAAGAAGGTCATCGACGTCGAATTTGTCCGGACGCCGCTGCAGGACGCTTTTGCCTATATCGCCGACGAATGTCGATGCGACCATTACATTGATGGCGACGCGCTGAAGCTGAGTGCGTACACCAAGAACATGACCCAGGACTATGTGGCTAACTGCAGCGGTTTAGACGCGATCAAGTTCATGGTCACACGTCTGATAAACGGGCAGCCCAACGCATTGTGCATCGTCATTCAGGAAGACCAGAAACGGTTCCTGCTGACCACGAAGCCAGTCGCGAAAGCAACCGGGCTTAAGTACGTCGAGTTCGAATAAGGCACGGTCATGACCAGCCTGTGGGCTAATGATGGATCGCGAGATGTTTGCCCGTCCTGCAACACTCGTTTGCGACTTTCGCTAAACGCTAAGAATCCGTCACTTGAGTTTGCTTGTCCGGAATGTGAAACACCGCTGGTGGCCCAGTGGGACGCGGCGGCCGGGGTCGAAGTTTCTCATGTTGTTGATCCGGCTTCCGTCGATCCTGCTTCCGGCGAGGTCTCCGCACAATTCAATGCGTCGCGAATGGTCAGGAACCTGACCGCGAAACACCGAACCATCGCGGCTGTTATCACTGCCGTTTTCGGTTTGCTGCTTGCGCTGAATCTGACTTCGACAGAAGACAGTTCCTCACCAAATGTGGAACCGAGCAACGCTGAAGGTCCTGGCGACGCATCCGCGCAGCTACTTACCGAACCCGGACCAGCCAACAAGCCGGTCATTGAAATGGCAAAGTCGACTGGGGCGGCAGAGGAATCACAGCCGGTCGCCCCTTCTTCGCAGATCGCAGAGCTAACGGACAACGATCGTTCTGGTTCTGTGGGACATCCGAGCGAGATCTCCTCGTTACCGCCGAAAGAGTTACTCGCACAGCCGGGTCGCGACTCCGTCAAACTCGCCGCTGGCAGCAGCGTCGAACCCGGCTCCAATCCGGAAGCATCCGTAGCCGCAGAAAACTCCGCCGATGCAGAGAAAGAATCTCAAACGGAACCTGCTCAGAAACCGCTCGATCCGCAGCCCAAAGGACCGACTCCGAAGCCGATGAGTGTTCGAGACCGGCTGGGATTTTCGATCGCAGGTTTTCGGCAAGCGAAACCGGTTCCGCTTCGTGATCTGATCCGTACGGTCGAGCAGATGTGTCGTGTTAAAGTTGACACTTCTGCCGCGTCGTCAAACTCGCTGTCCGCCGAAATCACGCTTTCGTTAACGGATACCACTCCGGCGGACATCCTGTCGGAAGCCGGGCGAAGGACAGGGCTTCGTGTTATCGTTGACGAATCCTCGGTTCGAATGATTCCAGAGTTAGACTGAACTGCCGCCTGAGTCCATTTCAGCAAGCAATACTTCATGCAACCAGACGACAAGATCTGCTACTGCTTCCACGTGTCAAAACGGAAGATTTGCAACTTCATCCGCATCAACAAGCCTCGTCGGGCCAGCCAGGTCAGCGAGTGCAACAGTGCGGGCTCTGGCTGTGGCTGGTGTATCCCGTTTATCGAAAAGCTGTTCGATGAAGCGAAGCATGGGCAGGAAGTCGAAGCTCTGTCCGCCGAAGAATATGCCCAGGCACGCGGAAGCTACATTCAAGCCGGCAAGGGCAAACCACCAGCCGGTGCGACTCCCCCACCCGCATGAATTCACAGATTCAGTTTTGAGATTTAAGACGGAGACAACACCGTGATTTACAGCAACGTGTTTCTGACGGTCAAAGACGCATCGAACATCGACAAGGTCCAGGAACTGCTCGTCCAACAGGGCACGCTTTCAAAGCAGGAGCCGGGCTGCGCGAGGTTTGAGGTTTACCATTCAAAAAACGAGCCAACGTTCTTTATGCTGATTGAGCGTTGGGAATCGCAGGAACACCTCGATCGGCACCGGGAAGCAAAAGCGTATCTCGAAATTTATCAGCCGCAGGTTTTGCCGCTCGTCGACCGCGTTCCTCATCCGTCAGATCTGGTGTTCTGATGGCGAAGTGCCGCCCCTTCCGGTTCGATTCACCACGCTGGTGAGTTTCTTTCACGCTTCTTACGATGCCCTCGCGCTCGTCATCGTTTGACTTTTTCCACAGGGTATCGGCTATGACGCCTCGAGAGGTGCTCGCGTTAATCCGCGAACGCGAGATTCAAGCAGTTGATCTGCGGTTCATGGATTTTCCGGGCACGCAGAAGCATTTTACGGTTCCAGCTCAAGCTCTTACAGAAGAAAGCTTCGACCGCGGCTTCGGCTTCGACGGTTCGTCGCTGCGCGGCTGGCAGGCAATCAATGAGTCCGACATGCTGGTCGTTCCGGAAGCGGAAACCGCATTCGTCGATCCATTCATGAAGCAGACGCTCGCTCTGACCTGCAATATTCAGGACCCGATCACACGTCAGGACTACGCCCGAGATCCGCGAAACGTCGCCCGCAAGGCGGAAGCTTATATGAAGTCAACGGCGATTGCGGACGAAGCATGCTTCGGCCCGGAAGCCGAATTCTTCGTCTTCGACAGCGCGACGTTCGACCAGAACGAGCACGAAGGCTACTACCATCTTGAAAGCGCCGAGGGCCAGTGGAATCGCGGTCGGAAGAAACCGATCGGCCAGGAGTCCAACTCCGGTTACAGCATTCGGCAACGCGAAGGTTATCTGTCGACGCCGCCGGCCGACACGCTGCAGGAACTGAGAACCGACGTCATGCTCGCGCTGCAGGAATGTGGCGTCGAAGTCGAGGCGCATCATCACGAAGTGGCGTCTTCAGGTCAGTGCGAAATCGACATCAAGTACGGACCGCTCGTCCGCACGGCCGACGCCATGCTGCTTTATAAGTACGCGGTGAAGAACGTCGCCGCGCGTCACGGCAAGACGGCCACCTTCATGCCGAAGCCCGTCTGGAATGACAACGGCTCGGGGATGCACCTGCACTTCTCTCTGTGGCGAAATGGCGAATCGCTGTTTGCCGGTTCCGGATACGGCGGACTCAGCGATACGGCAAGGTTCGCGATTGGCGGAATCCTCAAACACGCTGGCGCCTTGCTGGCGTTCTGCTGCCCGACGACTAACAGCTACAAACGATTGATTCCCGGCTTCGAAGCGCCGATTAACCTGACCTATAGCTATCGCAACCGGTCGGCCGCGATCCGAATTCCCGTTCACAGTCCGAATCCGGAAGACAAACGATTCGAATTCCGTTGCCCGGATTCTTCTTCGAATCCTTACCTTGCGATGGCCGCCATGCTGATGGCCGCGCTCGACGGAGTGCAGAATCGAATTGATCCCGGCCAACCACTCGACAAGGACATCTACGATCTCGATCCGGACGAGCTGGACGACGTCGCCAGAACTCCAGCGTCGCTCGAAGAATCGCTGCAGGCTCTGCGGGACGACCACGATTTTCTGCTGCGAGGCGACGTGTTCACCGAAGACGTGATCGACACCTGGATCTGGTACAAGACTGAGTACGAGGTTCGGGCAATCCGCGAGCGTCCTCACCCGTACGAATTCGCGCTGTACTACGATATTTAAGTCCGGCCGCAGGCTTTCTCGCAGGTACGCAATGCCCGCGACGGCGATCGTCACTATCCGAACAGAGGCTGAATGACGTTGCCGCTGTTCAGCCGCGACGGCCGCCCGAGGCGGTCGTGAACTTCGGCTTCCGGCGGAATCCCCAGGAGTCGGTAGACCGTCGCCCCGACATCTTCAGGCGAGTACGCCGTGGTCACCGGGTAGGCACCAATGTCGTCGGAACGGCCGATCATCTGCCCGCCTTGCACACCGCCTCCGGCGAAGAATCCGAAGAAGCACGGCCCCCAGTGATCGCGGCCCTTGCCCGCGTTGATCTTCGGGGTGCGGCCAAACTCGCCCAGCATCATGACCAGCGTGTCGTCCAGTCGGCCGCTTTCGTGCAAGTCCTCAAGCAGCGCGGAAACTCCCATGTCCACGGGCGGCAAAAGACGGTCCTTCAACGTCGGGAAGATGTTTCCGTGATTGTCCCAGGTCTGAGCACCTCCGACATTGACCTGTACTACGGGCACTCCGACTTCAATCAGACGGCGTGCCACCAGCAAAGACTGCCCCGTCGTGTTCCGGCCAAACCGGTCACGGACCGTGTCGGCCTCGCGGTTCAACTCGAAGGCCTGCGCGAGACGACTGGAAGTCAAAATCGAAAACGCCAGCTGCTGATCGTCGGTCAGCCGAGTGGCTTCGGCGGCTCGATCAAGTTGTTGCTGCTGAATGTTGACTTCGTTCAGAAGGCTCTGCCGACGATCCAAACGCGACACGTCGATCCCTGGTGACAAGGTGAGGCTGTCGACTTTGAAGTCCGGCTTCTGAGGGTCACCTTTGATCTGCCAGGGATCAAACTTCGGGCCGAGAAATCCAGCGTGTTGACCAGGCCAGGTCAGTGGTCCCTGTAAAAGGAACGTCGGCAGATTCACTCCGCTGGGAATACCGTCGGTCCGCGGTCGCACAAAACCCAGGCCCGACGAATAGCACGGCCAGTCATCGCGAGAAGCCACTTTGTCGAAGAACGCTCCCGGTTGGATGTGCCCTGTCAGCACATGGTGAGTCGACATCAAGTGGTTGTTGTCTTTGTGAGACAAGGTTCGAACGACGGCGTACTTATCGGCCTGCTTGGCGAGATACGGCAAGTGCTCGCAAATCTGCATCCCGGGAACGGACGTCGAGACCGGATTGAACTCTCCGCGGATCTCGGTCGGAGCGTTCGGCTTCATATCGAAAGTCTCGTGATGACTGGCCGCGCCGGTCAGCCACACGATCACAATTTGCTTTGCACTGTGCGTGGAGCCGGTTCCCGCCGCAGCACGTGCCGTTTCCGCGCGAGCCCCCAGCAGCGATGCCATCCCGACTCCGGCGAGACTCGAAGTCCCGGCCTGAATCACCGCTCTGCGGCTGAAGGCACTTTGAACAGCACGCCCTTGACCACTCTTCAACGTCATACTGGTTTCCTGAAACGATTCGGACGGAAAACGTCGATTCAGTTTACGGTGCAGAACGATTCGAGCAAACGCCGCTCTGCGTCCAGGTCCGAATCCAATGTCGATCGCGATAGAGTTACCTGGCCGGTCGACTTTGCTGAATCACTTTTCCGGCGAAGACCACAGTCCCAGTGAATTGATTTCCGCTCAACTCGATGTCGGAGCATGAACCGTCCACTGCTAGGTCGGGTTCGGTCGTCGTCGTTCGAGCAACTCGGCAGTTCGCGATGATTGTGTCCTTCGACGAAGTCAGAACGATGCCGGAATCGCAGTCGCTCAGCACAAGTCCCGTCAGCGAGAAGCCAGAACATCGATCAAGGATGATGGCACCGTCCTGAGTGGCGAACTTGTGGATCGTCGAGTTCGCCAGAATGCAGTCGTCGCAATTCGTAAACCGAATCGTCCCCGGCCGTGCGAATTGTCGCGGGTTAAACGTGTTGCCCGTCACGACGACCCGCTGGCTGTTGGCAACCAGCAGATTGCTCGGCTTGGGCGCGAAGAATGTGTTCGCACTGACGGTCACGTCGTGCGAATAGCTGATGCCGACGTTCGTCGTTGTGTCGCTGATCACGTTGCCCGAAATCGTGACCGAGTTAATCGGGTAGATTTCCTTTCCAGCCAGCCGAATGTTCGCTCCACCGAGTGCCTGAGTCTTTTCTTCAGAGCCGGAGTAGTTTGCCGAGTGCTGAATCGTGCAGCCGGTGATTGCAATTTCAGCGATCGATTTTGTTTTATCGTCCGCCGAACCGCTGACGTCGATCAGGATGTTGGCCGTCCTTGTCGGAGTCTCGTCGGCCGGCATGTTGCCTTCGATGTCGCAGCCAGTGACCTGCAGATTTCGAACGTTTCCGTCTCGAACAACGATGCCACCCGCTCGGTTGTACGAGATGTGCGAGTTCGAAATGTTGATCTGATGCAGGTTCACGTCGTCGAGGAAGACTCCGATTCCGGAATTCTCGTAGAGGTGGCAATCGGAAATCACGACGTTGCGGTTGCGGATTGAAAGGTGGATCGCGTGTCGACACCATCGAACTGAGACACGATTCACAATCGGCGCAACGGTCTGCCGCATTTCGATCCCGTCGGCTTCTGGATGAGCCCCCAGGATTTCGATCCCCGTCACGATGGGCATCCGCTCGTTCCATGTCGCTGGTTTGAACGACTTCGGCGACGCCGTGCCTTCGTGCGTCCCCGTGAAACGAATGGCCGGCCCGGCGCCATCCATGATGATGGTCGCGCCGCCGACCGATTTGACCGCTGCGGCCCCGAGTGTCTTCAGGTCAAACTGCAGCGTGCTGGTGATTCGATAATTCTTCTCGATCAAGAGCAGCCGTCCGCCGTTGTCATCAATCTGCGCCTGAAGTTCCGAAGTCATGTCCGGAAGGGATTGCAGATTTGGAATCTGCTCGGCCGCCCGTTCCCACTGAGCTTGCGCTCGGCACGGCGAACTTGAAATGAAGATAAGCAAAAGTAATGTGACGAGGCTTCGCATGATGATTCTTTCCGAGTTGATACCCTGGATCTGAAGAGCCAGCAGTATCGAGGGCGGTCGGAGAAGCAATCAATCGAGCGAGCGGAAAATGTGCCGAGAGAACGCATTCTGCGAGCATCATTTGAAAGTAGCAGGCACACTCCGTGTGCCGTCTGCCCTGTGTCGGCTCTGCTGACTTTTTGAACCGGGCTGATGAACTTCAGAGGACGATCTTGATCGCCGTAAATGTGAGAAGGCCGCCGCAAGTTCTACGCGCGAGGGCGTCGGCGTTGAACTCACGGCGGCCAGAGGGCACAACTCGTATCTGGTTAGTGTGACACCCGTCCGGAGATGCTTGTGGAAACTTTCAAAATTGCAGCCGTCAGCATGAACAGCCCGTTCGATGAACTCGAATGGGTGTTCGGTCAGATGGACGATTACTGTCGGGAAGCAGCGGATTCGGAAGTTCGGCTGGTGCTCTTTCCAGAACTGCTGATCCATTCGCACTGCAATCCCAAAACCTGGCAACTGGCTGAATCCATCCCCGATGGACCATGTGTGCAACGCTGCATTGAGTTGGCGAAGAAGTATGGACTCGTTCTGTCGGTCGGAATTTCCGAGAAACCGCGCGACGTCGTTTTCAACTCTCAGTTTCTGGTTGGGCCGGACGGCTATATCGGGAAACAACGAAAGATACACATGTCGCGGGATGAGACCCTCTACTACAAAGGTGGCCGCGAGATCGAAGTTCACGATCTTGGGTTCTGCAAAGTCGGCACGATCATCTGCTACGACAATCAGTTTCCGGAAGTTGCCAGAATCCTCGCGCTGAAGGGGGCGGACGTGCTTCTGATGCCGCACGCGGCACGCATCCGAATGTGGGACGACACGCCGGAGTCGGCCGCTGCTGCGAGGCAACATTCGATCGACTTCTTCACATCGTGTTACGCGATGAGGGCTCGCGAGAACGCCTGCTTCGCCGTGCTGGCGAACATGGCAGGCAGGGCAGGGCACGTTGATACTTACCCGGCAGATTCACCCGCGCAGCCGCATCACTGTGGTGGTGGGCTCGTGTTTGCGCCGGATGGAGAAGTGCTCGCGTCTTCGCAGCGAGACGAAATCCGCGACGAGATGGTTATTTGTGAGCTGGATGCCAGCCGACTGGCGGCGGAACGAAGCCTGCCAAACTACACGCTGAAAACGCGGCGGCCCGATTTGTATCACGAGTTGATTCGACTCAGTGATGATGCGTGACGACCGATTTCGCAGCGTCGAATGTGGGATCAGTATTCTCTGACCCAGTTCGGGACGGCGAACTGAAAGGCCTCGTCGATTTCTTCGGCCAGTCCAGTGACGACATCTCCAGCGTCTGCAGTGCCGTCGCCGCTGCCGCCGGCAACCTGATCAGTATCGGAGCCGCCGTCGACATCGTCAGAGTCGGCTCCGCCAAAGATCGTGTCGGCACCGGCCTCGCCGCGAATCGAATCGTCTCCCGACCCGCCATAAGCGATCTCGTCGCCGAGCCCACCCAGGAGTGTGTCGTTGCCGCTGCCGCCTGAGAGACCGTCGTTTCCGTCTCCGCCGTTGAGCTGATCGTTGCCCGCTCCGCCCTGCAGAAAGTCGTTGCCATCGCCTCCGATTAACGTGTCGTTGCCGTCCTGCCCACGCAGGAGATCCATAAAGCTGGATCCGATCAGTTGGTCGTTGCCTGCTCCTCCATCGAGTGTCGGAGGGTAGGTCGCCACAAAACTGCTGATATCAATGACGTTGTCGCCGTCGCCTCCGATCAGGTGAGCACATTCAATTCGGAGAATGGTGTCTGTGCCTCGGCCGGTCAGCGAGCTGGCTGTCAGTGTGAAGTCGACGTCTCCCGATTCCATCACGATGTCTGTGCCTGCTCCGCCATCGAGCGTGTCGTCTCCCAGACCGCCGATCAGCGTGTCGTAAGACGCTCCCTGTCCACGCAATCGATCGTTGCCGTCGCCTCCGATCAGCAGGTCGCGACCAGCGGCTCCGGATAGTTTGTCATTGCCGGCTCGGCCATCGATGGTGTCGTTGCCGGCGTCGCCGAGCAATGCGTCGTTGTATTCACTGCCAATCAGGGTGTCATTGCCACTGTTTCCGCGGAGTGTGACGCTGGTTTTGTCGATCGTTAAGAACGCTGACGCGTCGATTCGATTGTCTGATGCTCCGCCGAACAGAATGGCTCGTTCGACTGAGACAAGAGTGTCGTTGCCGTTGCCGGTCATCGAAGTGTTCGTCAGGACGAAGTCGGCATCGGCTTCGTCGAAGATAACATCATCGCCCGCCCCGCCGTTGATCAGGTCATCGCCTTCGCCGCCGTGCAGCGTGTCACCCGTTGAGCCCTGGCCAGACAGCCTGTCGTTACCGGCGCCGCCTTGAAGGCTGTCTCGTCCGCTGCCACCCGCGAGATTGTCGTCGCCCGTTCCGCCAATCAGCGTGTCGTCACCGCCTCCGCCGTTTAATGTGTCGGCATCGTCGCCTCCGTCAACGACGTCGTCCCCGGCTCCCGACAGCAGGATGTCGTTGCCGGAACCGCCTTCGATCGCGTCATCGCTGGTTGTGCCGAACAGTGTGTCGTTGCCACCGTTGCCACGCAGAGTGACGCTGTTTGAGAAGCCGGATGCGTCGATCTGATTGTTCGACGAGTCGCCATTTAATTCAGCCATCTCAAGCGATGCGAGCGTGTCGTTGCCGTTGCCGTCGTAATTTCCGTCAAGCAGCGTTTGCTGGCTGGCGATGGCGTCATCGAGGAACAGGTCCGTGCCGCCGTTCCCGTTGAGTGAGTCATTGCCGGCGCCGCCGGTCAGTGTGTCGTTATCAGCCCCGCCGGTGATGGTGTCGTCGCCGGCTCCGCCATTGATGGCAACGCCGAATGCTCCGCCGTCAAGATTCTGAACGGTGACGTCATCGTTGCCGCCGAGCGAATTGATCGTCAGTGAGCCGGTCGGATCCGCAAAGACGATCGGCAGTGCGATGCCGTTGCTCGTGATTTGTGAGAGTCCGTTGGAAGCGGTTCCGTCATCGCCGACAACGATCTGTTCGTCAGCATCGGTGAAATTGAATGATCGGTTTGTCGATACAAGGCGGTCGATAATTCCCTCGACGCCGTTGTACTGGTTCGAGATTCCATCGACGGTCACGGAACCCGTTCCCGCAACGTTCGACGATGAAGCATGGATGACCGAAAACACTGTCCCGGCGGGGATGTCAATGCGGTCTCCATCTGCGGACCTCTGACCGCCCGCATTGAATGTGAATCCGGCTGTGGGCAACGGGTTTCCGCCGGCGCCGTCGAGAACGACGATGTCGTCGTCGTCGGAGCCGTTGATGACGAGGTCGGTAACGGATGTCGATTCCGCTTGAGCGGTCAAAACATCGTTGATGTAGACCTCAAGCCGCGTTCCGTTTCGCATGACTCGGAAGGTGTCTGCCGCGCCGTCGTCCGCTTCGTTGCCGTTTGGGTGATCGCTGGTCGAAACGGTCCACGTGCTGGCGGTGGCGACGATTTCGATGGGCACCAGTTGATAGTCGATCGCCGTGGGAAACTCGCCGACTGCTGTCGTGATATTGTGGGTTCCAACCAGACCGTTGGTCGGAGTGATGGTTGTCGTGCCGGTGGCTGAATCAATGACGTAGTCAAGGTCGGCGTTGGCGACTTCCGGAACAAACAGACTGTTTGCACTGAGCAGGTCCTGGTCGAGAAATGTCGCTGTGTTTCCTTCAAGGTCGATCCGAGTCAGTTGCAGCTCCGTCGGTGTGTCGACAAGCGTGCGGACTAAAGGAATGTCAGCAAGGAACGGCTGATTGTTGGCGGTGTCTGCCTGGATGGTGACGGCAAAGGTCTGCTGTGACTGGTTGCCGTCCGGATCCGAAACGGTCACGGTGATGGTGGCGGAGCCGGTGACGCCTTCCGGAGCGCTCAGCATCAGCACGCCATTTTCGACATCAGTGAAGACGCTGAACGTCGTGATGACAACGGGAGTGTCAGGAGCCGAGTTCGTGACCGGCGTTTCGCTGATCGCTTCTCGAACGGACTCGCCGGTGGTGAGCAGGCCGAAGACGGTGTGCTGAGAGTCAAGGTGCCGCTGCGGACCTTCGGTAATAAAGAATTGCGAATCGTTGGTGTCGTCCAGTGATTTGGCCATGGACAGCACGCCTGTCGTGTTGTGCTGCAGATCCGGATGGAACTGGTCGTCGAATTCGCCGAGTGATGATCCGCCAGTTCCAACGGGGGCGCCATTCGGGTCGCCACCCTGCAGGACGAAGTTGTTGATGACTCGGTGAAACGTCGAGCCGTCGTAGAAGTTGCTCTGAGCGAGCTCGATGATCTGCTCAGTCGCGCGCGGAGCTTTGTCTTCGTACAGCTCGAAGGTCATCACGCCGAAATCCTGAACGTCGATCTCAAGGCTGCGGTTGCCTTCGGGGATGTAGGTTGTGACGTCGGAGTTGCTCCTGCCCGCTGAAAAGGTCAACGCCTGATTGTCAGCGTCTGAGCCGTTCAACGGAATGTGCAGCGGCGAGCCTGACAGCAATGTTACATCGGCAAGCGGCGCCAGGACCGGCGTTGCGGTCAGCAGCGAGCGGACTTCGAGCGACTCGGTAGATGCGGGTGGCCGGTTTTTCGAAACGCGACGACGGCTTCGGGGTGTGGGCACGCCAGCGCGGCTCGACGACAGGCTCTTCAGCCAGGCGAAAGTATTCATGATGACTTTGTCCGATGGGGACTGTTCGCGACGAGGTGGGAAATTGTCGCGGAGAGATGTGAGTCGTGAGGTGGGAGAAATGTCCGGCATTTGTTCCGGATTGGCTGTGATCGGGCGGGCGACTGAAGGTGTCTCCAGTCGCTCGCTGTTCCGATCGCCGCCCGTCTTCAGTTGTTCCCCGTCTTCAGTTGTTCGTGGAATGGCCTTGCTGGTGATCAGGCGGCACGGCTCAGGGAAACGCGTGCCCGCTGTGTGTTGCTTTGTTTTTTGTTGCCTGCCTGGGCGACGATCTGCTGCCAGTAGTTGGCCGGCATACTCATTGCCATTTTGAGAGCGCCGTTCGCACCCGCAAAAACAGGGTCGTGCACCTGAGTGACTTTGGCTTGACCGTCCTTTTGCAGAGCTTGTTCGATCTGCTGATCAAGGCCCTTGAGCTGGCTGCCGCCTCCACCGAGTACGATGTTGTTGAACAGTAACTTCTGGAAGTCACGATCGAACTTCGACACCAATTCCAGGAGTGCCTCTGTGATGCCAGGCACGATCGATCGACACGCGGCGTTCAGTTGCTTCGACACGTCAACCTGAGTCGGCTTGCCATCGACCTGCAACGTTGCGATGGCTGGTTCGTCATCGTCGCGAACGAAGCCGAACTTTTCTTTGATCTGTCGAGCCTGGTTCAGTGACAGGTCTGCGTATGGTTCGCTTTGTTTTATCAGCCGATGCAACTCGTCATCGATCAGGTCGCCGCCGACCGGCAGGGTGATCTGATCCTCATCTTTCGGATAAGTGCCGCACACCGGGCAGATGTCAATCGTGCCGGCGCCGATGTCGATGACCATCGAATTCGACAACTGGTTCATGCCGTTCGCGATGTTAAACGGGTCGGCAACAACCATCACTGCGTCGAGTGTTCTTCGTGCAGCGTTGATGATCACCTGCTTGTTGAAAACTGTGGCTCGAGACGGAGCACCGATGATGCCGTAGATCGGGCGGCCGGCCGGCAGTTCCAGGTCAGACACTACGTGCTGAACGAGCAGGAGCGCGGCTTCTTTGTGTTTGGCGACGTCTTCCGGTCTGATGCCGACATCCGCTCCGTCGACGTATTTCAGCGCGCCGCGGTGGAACGGGCGAATGACGTTCAGAGCCGATTGGTGTTTCAAGGCTTCTTCACCGAAAACCAGGTCCCTTCCGAGCAAGGCACGAGCCACTCGATCTTTCGGCCAGCCGACAACGCTGGGGATCACGAACCGTTTTCCGTTAGACGATGCGACCGAAGTTTTGAACGTTCCAAGGTCCAATCCAACGTAAGTGACGGGCTGATTCACGGGGCTCTCCTGCCAGGTACGCTGGCAACTGCGGTGGCAATGTTGAGGCTCTTGTATGAGTGCTTCAGGTGGGGTGCGTCGGTGGTTGCAGGTCTGATATCTCTCGTTGATCGATCGTCAGGCCGCGGACTCGTTCTTTTTGTCGAGTGTTTTCATCAGATTGAGGTTCTGTTCAAAAACTGATTTGAGAATGCCGGCTTCGGTTTCCCGGTCAAGCATGCCTTCCGAAGCTGAGTCATCATCACCGTTGACACTGCCGATGACTCGGAAGCGAAAGTCTGCCGGATCGGCGACAACACTGGCGTGTTCCGGAGCTGACTGTTGTGACGAGTCTTCGGGCTGCGGCGACTGAACTCCGAAGGGCACAACGTCCGCAGCTTCGTTCTCAGAGATGGTTTGAACCGATGGCTTGCTGGCCGCTCCAAGCTGAAACGTGACTCCGAGGTTGACTCCGAAGTGTTTCACCGCGGCGACACGGACGAGCAGAAAGAGGCCGACCGCGAGCAGGACACCAAGGAAAGTCGAAAGGAGTTGAGCGGCGGCGAGTTGCCACACACTCGCCAGAGAGTCGTCTGCGGCGGTCACGACGGACGTCGGTGACTCGTCAGATGGTGCGAGCAGACGCGGAGCCGAGTCGTAAATGTTGAGCTGAGAATCCGCATCCGACTTTCGCGAAGGCGGTTCCTGGTCACTGGCTGAGTTGTTGAGCCGGGGGCGTGCGACAATGTCTCGGGCGTCCGGGACGACAGGAATCGTCGTCGTCATGGACTCAGGTGAAGAACCCTCGATGGCCTTGTTTGGCAGCGTTGGAATCGGGGCAACGTTCTGATCGTCGATGCCGTACGGACGGTCGACCAGACCAGGCATGACAAGTGGCGGCAGGTCCTGTGTGTTCTGGTCAATTCCGTTTCTGGTCGTTGCTTCTGGGTTACGAACGCCAAAAGCCGCTGCCGACGTCGGCTCGACGGCCGACCCGGTTCCGAATGTTTCGAGTTGCCGTGTCGGTAAGTCGGCTTCGTCACGAGCGTCCACTGATCCGTTGCCGGCCGATGGCTGCTGACCCGGTTGTCTGAAACCGGACAAGATCTTCACGGGCTCAGATTCGTCTGCTTTCGCACTGGCTGCCGCTCCGACTACGAACAAAATGACGCAGCATCTCAACGCGAAGGCAAACGCGAGTTCGGCTGATGGAGACGCTTCAGCTCTCACCACCTTGAAGTCGAGACGCTTGCGAAATTCGGCCAGCATGAACAATTCCTGTCGCATCAGAAGGTGTGGTGACGGGTGCGGAACGACGAATCGGAACCAGAATCTGTTTGGTCATTATCGGTTATCGGCTTCTGAGGATGTTCAGGTTAAGTAGAATTTAACGATTGAGTGGCCTTTGCGGGTGTTTCGAGCGTGTCGACGAGGTGGCTGAAAGCGTCCCGATCAGCGGCGTGTCCCGGTATGGAGAAGTGCTCAAGATGACGGGTGAGGTTGTCGACAGACTTCATGGTTTCGACGCAATGTTGGAACAGCCGCAGAACCCGTGTGTCTTTGGGGATTCCTGGACGACTCTGAATTCTGAATCGGAATCTGGAGGCTTCTCTGCTGCGGACTCGATTGAAGGTTGCAAGGCAGTTTGCGGTTCCTTGATCTGGCTGCGTAGTATTGCTGGCCTTTCGCCGGATCAGGACGTAATGTGCGGAGCTTGAGTCCGGCGTGTTTCTGAGTAGCCAGATTTGGATTGACGTCAGTTAGTTTTTGCTTGGGCATGGCCAGTCAGGTTGCTGCATGAATTCTGATCGGAGCGTTGCTTTCTGGTCTCTTCCACTGGGAAGCTGGTTTGCCGTTCGCGTGCGAATGAGCATCTTCTTTCCATTGCTGGCTCTGGCGTTGTGTTATCGCCTCGGGACGCCGGTTGTCGGCCTGTCTTTCGCGCTGGTGCTGTTTATCAGCGTTGTCGCTCACGAATTCGGGCATGTGCTGGCCGCTCGTGTGACCGGCGGAGACGGCGACGAGATTCTGCTGACTCCAATGGGCGGTCTCGCCTTCTGTTATCCCGCTCCGACGTTTCAGTCGAAGTTCTGGACGATTGCGGGCGGACCGTTAGTCAACCTTGGGCTTGGCCTGATCGGGCTGCTGCAGGTGCTGAATTCGGCAAACGCGGCGCAGTGGTTCAACCCGTTTGAGTTTCCCGAAGTGCAGATGGCTGGCGGAGCGTCGGTGGTCATTCCGACGTTGTGTCTGATGCTTTTTAAGGCGAACTGGTTGCTTCTGCTGATCAACCTGGTGCCGGTT
Organism: uncultured Planctomyces sp.; assembly: GCA_937899075.1. GTDB lineage: Bacteria > Planctomycetota > Planctomycetia > Planctomycetales > Planctomycetaceae > JABMPE01. The sequence continues at coordinate 25,623 of CALDJX010000718.1, forward strand.
CATCCGCTGGACGGCGGACGAATGCTGCAACTTGTCCTGAACGCAAAGCTGAATTCCGACGTCGCCAGGGTCTGGTATCTCAGAGCCGGTGCGATGGTCGGGGTGACGATGGTTTTCGGTGGATTGATGTTTGACAACACGTGGGTCATGGCGGCCGGAGCGTTGATCATTCCGCTGAATCTTGTCGAATCGTTCCAGATGCAGAGTCAGGATCACGGCGAAGAATCGTTCATGGGGTATGACTTTTCGCAGGGCTACACGAGTCTCGAACAGTCCAGCGTGGACGAGTTTGAAGCGGATGACCAGCCGGGCGTGCTTGCTCGCTGGCGGGCTCAGCGGGAAGAAGAAAAGCGTCAGAAGCAGGAAGAAGATGACCGCGACATGGAGCGGCAGCTGGATCAGCTTCTGGAGAAACTGCACACGCATGGCGACAGCTCGCTGACCGCGTCCGAAAAACGCCGTTTGCAGGACATCAGCGAACGTCTG
>CALDJX010000719.1 GCA_937899075.1 uncultured Planctomyces sp.
CTCTCATTCTCTGACTCGTCGCCCAGACCATTTATCTTCCCAGATGCCCTCTAAGAGAAGGTATGCCGGCGCTGCGCTTGTCATATCCTACATCTCGCTCAGCAATTCGGTGTCGGTAACTACCCGGCACTGTGGCAGGCTGGCAAGAAACAGCCGGCCGTAAGGTTTCGTCCGAACTCTAGGGTCGAGAATCACAACCTGACCGGTGTCCTGACTGGAACGGATCAGTCGTCCGAAGCCTTGTTTCAGTTTGATGATCGCTTCGGGAACCTGGTACTCCATAAACGGATTGCCGCCGCGAGCACGGATGGCCTCGACGCGAGCTTCCAGAAGCGGCTGATCAGGGACGCTGAACGGCAGCTTGGTGATGATGACGTTCTTGAGCGCGTCGCCTGGCACGTCGACGCCCTGCCAGAAGCTGTCGGCTCCGAACAGGACGGCCGCGGGTTCGTTGCGAAACTTCTCCAGCATCTGCGTCCGAGGAAGTCCGTCGCCCTGGCAATACAGAGCGATGTTCTGCTCGGCGAACCAGGAGCCCAGTCTGGCCGAGCAGTTCTTGAGCGTCCGGTAGCTTGTGAATAAAACAAACGCTCGACCGGCTGTTTCCAGAACGTGCTTCTGGATCGCTGCGCAGAGTGCCGTTTCAAAATCAGCCGGACTGGTTGTGGGATCGGGCATCTGGTCGCGGACGATCAGTTTTACCTGACGCTGATAGTCGAACGGGCTGCCGAGTTTTTTCTCAATCGCTTTCGTCAGTCCCAGTCGGCTCTTGAAGAAGTCGAAGTTTTCTTCACCGATCGCCAAAGTGGCACTTGCCAGGACAACCGTCTTCTTGACGTTGAACAATTCGTCGCGCAGGACCGGGCCAACTTCGATCGGGCACGAAACCAACCGCGTGGATTCAAAGCGCCCGGAAGTTGCTTCGATCCAGAAAACGGAATCGTCCTGGGTCTGCGAAATCCACGAGTCGACCGACATGGCCAGCATGCTGCAGCGTTCTGACGCGGCCTTCAGTTCGACTCGTTTTTCTTCCGCTTCGATCTCTTCTGACTCCTGGGCCAGACGAAGGCCAAGCTTGCGGAGCGCCGGTGTGAGTTCGTTGGGAATTTCGACGGGGCTTCGCACTCGACCGTTTGTCGGGCACTTCGACTGCCGCCAGTTTCGCATCGCGGAGAAGAAATCGGAGTAGTACTCACGAAGTCGAATCACCGCTTTCTGGCAGTCGGTCAAATTGTGTGCAACCAGCAGCCCTTTGTTTGTCCGGTCGTTGTAGAGGCGGTTGAGCAGGTACTCGACCTGGCCGCTGGACGCTGATATTCCAAGGTGATCGCCGGCGACGCCTTCGATCGTGTGCGCTTCGTCGAGGATCACGATGTCGTAGTCGGGCAGGATTGCCGCTCCGTCGCGCCGCAACGCCAGGTCGGAGAAGAACAACGCGTGGTTCACGACAAGGATGTCGGCGTTCCAGATTCTTCGTCGGGCCTGGAAGTAGTAACAGTCTTCGTAGAAGTCGCAGTGTTTGCCGAGGCAGTTTCCGTGTTCGCTCTGCACTTCTTCCCAGACGGAAGGCATCGGACGAAAGTCGAGATCAGAGCGGCTGCCGTCTTTCGTCGTTTTTGACCATTCGACAACGTCTTCAAGCTGCCGAACTTCTTCCGGACGAGCGTACAACGAATCGGAACGCTCAATCGCGCCGAACATTCGCCGCAGACTGATGTAGTTGGAGCGGCCTTTCACAAGCACTGATGAAAACTCAACGGGCAGCACTGAGTTCAGAAAAGGCAGATCACGGTGAAACAGTTGCTCCTGCAGACTGATCGTGTTCGTCGAAATGACGATCCGTTTGCGAGGCTGCTTATCATCTTTCTTGTCGCCCTGACCGCTTGTCGCGTGCAGAATCGCCGGAACGAGATACGCGAAACTTTTGCCGACACCCGTGCCTGCTTCGACGATGAGGTGCGACTCTTCACGAATGGCCTGCTCGACGGCCGCCGCCATTTCCAACTGTTGAGGACGGCTTTCGTAGCTCTTCAGTCGCTGCGCAATGCGGCCTTCGTCGCCAAGAATTGATTGAGCGTTGAGTTCCATTTACGGAACTCGCTGGAAAGCAACGATGCACAGGTCGTCGCTTTGCGAGTGGCCACCTGCGAAACGACTGACATCGTCGACCGTTGCTTTGACCAGAGCATCAACCTCAAGCGGGCCACTCTGAATAAACGCCAGCAGACGCTTGCTGCCGTAGATTTCGCGGTTTGGCTTCATCGCTTCCGTTACGCCGTCCGTATAAAGCACCCACGTATCGCCGCTCTTCAGTGGGTGAACGGATTGAACGAACGTTTGATCCGGAATGATCCCCAATGGAAGTCCGGTATCGTCCCCATCGATTTGTTCGACGTTACCGTCCAGGTCGCGAGCGATTGGCGGAAGATGGCCGGCACTTACCAGAACAATTTCATGCGACTTTGGATCCAGCACAGCCATCGCGCAGGTGATGAATCGATGACCGAGTCCGCTGGTGGCGATTTCGGAGTTCAAGCCGGACATCGCTTCGGCTGGCGTCTTCTTTGTCAGAAGGTGATACCGGGCTGCCGAGTAGAGTCGAGCCATCAGCAACGCAGCCGGGACGCCTTTGCCGGCAACGTCGGCAACCGTCACCGCGATGCGGCCGTCCGGTAGTTCGATGTAGTCGTAGTAGTCGCCTCCGACATGTTGAGCCGCTTCGTAGTAGTCGGCAAAGTCGTACTCATCGACATCTGGCGGCTTGTTCGGAAGAAAACCAATCTGAACCTGCATCGCGATTTCCAGATCGCGTTCCAGATTCTGTCGATTGAGCAACGACTGATGCATCATCGCATTTTCGATGGCGAGCGTGCATTGAGTCGCGATGTTGACGAGCAGGTCGAGGTCGTCTTCGGTGAATTTTGACCTCAGATCGAAAGTTGTGATCTGAATCACGCCAAGCCGCTGCCCAGCCTGAGTGATCAGCGGAACACACATCATCGATCGAATCTGCAATCCGGCGAGACTCTCGCTGCTGACAAAGCGGCTGTCTTCGCTGGCATCGGCGCTGAGGATCGCTTCGCCAGACCGCATGGCTCGATTGACAATGGTCCGGCTGACCGACATCGAGTCGTCATCTTTTCGACGGTTACGGCAAGCTCTGACTTGAGGTTCTTCCTGATCCTCTTCCTTCAGCAGCACGAATGCCTGATCGGCCTGCGGGAATATCTGGAACAAAGCGTCGAGAATCGACGGCAGCACGTCGTCAATGTTAAGGACGTTGCTGAGATGCTTGCCGATTTCGAGAATCGCTCGCAGTTTGACTTCCGGTTTGACGCTGAGTCGAACGCCTGAACCTGAGCGAGCGTCAATCCGCGAGATGATCGATGATCGGTCGTCATCATCGTCGTCGTCGATCGCCTCGTCAGGGTTGATCGGTATGTTGATATTGGCAGTTGCCCGAATGGCGTCGTTGTCGGCGGACTTTCTCGGTTTAACGTAGGCGGTGTCTTCGCTGAGGTCGCCGTTGCTGCTGTCATCGTGGAACGAGTACGTGTACTCGCAGACGCGAACGATGTCGCTTTCCTTCAACAGCGTTGGTTCGGTCACGTCTGCTTCGTTGACCTGAGTGCCGTTTCTGCTGCGAAGATCTTTGACATAGTAGCTGCCGTGCGACTGGACGATCTGTGCGTGCTGACGACTGACAGCGCCGTCTTCCAGGATGACCGCGCAGCTGGGATGTCGACCGAACACGATACGGTCGCCGTCAAGCGGGACAACTTTCCCCGCGTCTTCGCCAGTAAGTACCTTCAGATGTGCCACAGCGGCCCCAGCTTTTGAATGAGAAAACCGTCGAAAAATCCGCGACCAGATCAATCGCCAGTCTAATCAGGCGGCGGCGGTCCGGCAACGAGGCGAGCGTGTCATAAGCATCGTGAAGGACGCCTGTGCGGTAGCTGGCCATCCGCGACTTTCGCGAAAAAGAGAGGCCGAACTCTTCCTGGCCAGCTCATTTTTCTGGCTGAAGCTTGCGCGGAACTTTCATCTCGAAGGTCAGTAATTGATCTTCACGCCGGACGACGAGACGCAACGTGTCTCCGGCCTCGAGTCGTCCGAAAGCGATTGCCAACTCCTTGACCGACTGCACAAGGTCGTCATTGACAAACAGGACCAGATCGTCCGGCTCCAGTTTTTCGGCCTGAGCGGCTGACCCATCTACCAGAGCGTTTACATAGGCCGGCGTTCGAAACAGCACATCCGGGATCATGACAATCCCAAAATCGACAGGTGAATATCTCAGTTCCTGATCCGGCTCGTCGAGCGGTTGCCGCTGCGAGCGAAAATTGCCGGAAACGATCTCTTCTATAGCCGTTGTCAGTTCGGAGATGGGAATCGAGTAATTCAGCCAGGTGTTGGTTTCGGCGTTGCGGACTTCACGTCCGATCATGCCGAGCAGTTTTCCTTCGCGAGTGGCCAGTAATCCGCCGGCTGCCCCCGAGTTATTCGTGATGGCGTCGACGACGTACACCGCGCCGTCGTAAGGGAGCTCGAACGTGCCGCGGCGAGTCTTCAATTTTGTTTTCGCGGCGATGACTCCGTGCAGCACAGAAACTGCTTCATCCCCGGTCGCCACTTTGAACATGTTGCTGAAGCCGAGGATCCTCGTTCCTTCGCTGGCCGAACCGATGCCCGACGTCAGATCGAAGAATGGCAGGTTGAGTTCCTGATCGAAGGCTTCGATTTTCAGAACAGCGAGTTCAAGTTGAGGCTCGGCTCCCAGCACGGTTGCCGTGTAACGACGACCGTCGTTCAGAACGACGATGACTTCGTTGGCATCGAGCACGTGGCTCCAGACCGTGACGATGTGTCCTTCTTTCGAGACGAGAAATCCGCTTCCGAAAGCGGCAAGTCCCTGAAGTCCGCCCGCTCCGAAAATCTTCACCATGCGAGGCAGGACGTACTCGATCGTTTGAGAGCTTGATCGATTCCCCGCGGCGCATACCGGTTCGGAAATCATTCCCGCTGAGGTGGCGGCCAGAGCGGCGATCAAGGCGAATTTGCTGGCTCGAAACATGGCGATCACTTTGAGAAGGCGAGAATCCATTCACGGCAGGCGACAATCGGAACGGTTTCGAACTCTCGCGTCAACTGCTGACAGGCAACCCCGCACGGAGCCGGATGCGAGCCGCTGCCCGAGCGGCGCCAGACTGAATTGAACTCGCCTTTGGAGAATTCGCCAGCTCATCCAGGGCGGCGAGACTTTCGGGAGAGCCGATGGCTGTCAGCAGATCGATGATCGACTTTTGCAGTTTCGTATCCACCGCTGCGAGTGCGTCCGCAAGTTGCTTTTCACCATCGATGCCGACGCCGGTTTTCTGCAATGTTTGCGCGGCCATGAATTGCAGTTTCGAATCCAGATCAAAAAACAGTTTCAGCAATCGTGGAATGCTGCGGTCGGTCGCGAGTTTCTGAAGAGCCATCATGCCCTGATGCTGAACGGCGAAGTTGGGATCGTCGAGCGTTTTGAGCAGGGCATCTTCCACTTCGTCGACTTTGTAGTCGGACGGCGCTCCGAGTTTCATCAGGGCGCTCGTTCGGGCATAACCGCTCGCGTCAGGTGGCGAGGCCATCGCCTTTAAGACGGCTTCGACCAGCGGGACCGATGGGTCCGCCGCTCCGTCGCCGGTCGCGACGGCCGTTTTCGCAGCAGCGACTCGCGATTTGACACTTCGCAGCGCCCGGTCAGCGTAGCTCTTTCTAGCAAAGTCTTTTCCGCTCGCGATGTTTTCAAGCGGTTCGACAGAAGCTTCTCCTCCGACTTCTTTGAGAATGTCGCACGCCGCGTGAAACACCTGCTGATCCTTCTCGAAGAGCATCGCGATGACCGGCTCTTCGACGGAGGAGCCGAGTTTGGTCAATGCTCGTTTGGCGTCGTGCCTTGCCAGCTGGTTCGTTCGCAGCGTCTCAAGCAGCGGCGCGACAGCCTGTTCGTCGCCGAGAGCTGCCAGGGTTTTGATCGCTGATTGAACGACGGGAAACATCGAATGTTTCAATTGGGCGATCACGGCCGGCACGCAATTCGGCGTTCCCCACTTCGAAAGCGCGTCGAGTGAACTTCGAACGGTCAGGTACTGCTTCGATTCAAGCAGGTCGACCAGCAACGCTTCCACTTCTGATTGACGTTCCGGCAGCACCGAAAGCTTTGCCAGCGAACCAACGGAAGAGGCGTAGCCACCTTTGGCATTTTCTTCGTTGATCTTCTTAATCAGCGCGTCAATTTGCTCTCCCGCCGGGACGACAACCTTGTTTGCCGCTTTGATGGCGTTGTCGTGTTCGGATTTTGCCTGAGCGATCGCGGTTTCCCGTTTTCGCTGCGCGACGACGATGGAGTCTTGTCGTTTAACCGAAATCCTGACGGGAATCCGCACCGTTTCTTTGTCTTCGTTTTTCTCGTAGTGATGGTCGAACTCGAACGACTCGACCAGTCCCAGACTTCGACTGAAGACAATGTCGCCCTTGCCCGTAATTCGGAAGTAAGGTGCCTCGTCATTGTCGAGCGTCGTCAGCGTGAACGTCTTTTCAAGGACGACCTTGTCGTCACTGTCGGACACAATTCGGTACTGATGGACTTCCTGCGCCTCGAACTCTTTGAGGGTTTCCGGGGCGAAGGGATCACGAAAACGCCCTCCGAAATTCGGGATTCGCGGAGCAGGAATTCGCATTCTGCCGAACGGAGAATTGTCCCGCTGCACCGTCACCTTGATCTGTTTTCGTACGGTCCAACTGCTGCGGCCGGCTGGGTCGAACTGATGAACGGTCAGAAGAGCCATCGGCCCGGCGAGAAACGGCAACTGATTTGGTGCGTCGAAAGATTCGACGTTGCCGTACGCGTCAACGTTCAGCGAGCCCGAATTAAACGTCATGTTCGGAAAAGAGAACATCATCCGCTGGCGGTTGTTGGTCTCTCGCTTTGTGGTGAAGTTTCCGTAGGTGCGAAGTTTTACAAGATTGCCTGAAACCTGTTGCGAGTTGATCGTCACAGTTATCAGAGCGACGGACGGCGCGACGGCTTCAACCAGTGCCGGTCCGTCAAGAACTTTTGTCGGTTGGGCTTCCAGTGGTTCAACCTTGTGCGCTTTAAGTAGTGAGAGCACGCGTTGAGCCGGGACGCAGAAACCGACTCGAGTCAGCTCGATGCCGATCAGCTTCGAGCTGGCAACTCCCAGAACCTGCCCTCGATCGTTCACGACAGGGCCGCCACTGTTTCCAGGATTGACGGCCGCGTCGATCTGAAAACGTTTCCCTTCATCTCGATCGACAATGCCCGCCACAATTCCTCGGGTGACTTTGATTCCGTTTCCGAGCACCGTCGAAAGTGGGAACCCGATCGCTCGCACTTCTTCGCCCAGTCGAACCTTGCTGGAGTCAGCGAGCGACAACGGCGTCAGCCCCGCGGCGTCGATCTTGAGAATTGCAAGATCATCGTCCGCTTCGACGGCGACCACGGCAGCAGAGTAAGACTGACCGTTAATCTCAACGTCAACCTTATCTGCTCCCTGGACTACGTGAGCGCACGTGACCAGGTACCCATCCGCGCTGACGAAGAATCCCGTGCCGGTTCCTGTTTCTGGTTTCGCCTTCTTTGAGGCGGCCTTTGAGTCGATTTTCGGAGGCTGTCCGTCACACGTCAGCTCGACGGTCCCGGACACACTTTGCTTCTGGCCGTCGACCGTCGTGGTCATGTTGACTGAGTAGCTCTGAATGTCGCCGGCGTTCCATTGGTAGGAAAGTGGCGTGCCACGTGCTGGCGGTTTCGAAGCCGGGACTGTTTTGTCTTTTGCTGATTTCGCGTCGACTATTGAAGCCGGCGTCACGGCCGCGACCTGCGTCGGGGGCGCTGTCGCTGTGGGGCGTTGCCGAGGCGTCGACTCTTCCGGCGCGGCAGCTTCGGCTGGAGATGCAGTTTCTGGAACTGTCGGAATCGAGGCGGCAACGGTCGCGGGGGGATCTGCTTTCGGTGCGTCGTCGACCGAGGTCGGCTGTGATGCCGGGTTTGTTGTGGGCTCGGCAGGAGTTGCAGGGGTCGTTGCGACGACGGTCGGCTTCGGAACTTGTGGCTGAGCAGCCGAAACCGGCACCGAGTCGTTTGCCGAAGAAGCAGTGTTCGGCTCGCTGCTCGGTTCGTCGGATTCGGTCAGAGCGACCGGCTCGTTCGATACGACCACCTCGGCGTCAGGGCCATCGTCAAAGATCACCGTGAAGGCCACATAACCTGCTGACAGGAACAGGCCACAGGCCAGCACGGCAACAGCGACCAGCAGAATCATCGTTCTGCCGTCGTGGTTCTCTTCGAGTTCTTCGTATTCGGGTTGAGATTCGCTTCTGTCGCGCATGTCTGAAACTCCTCATGCTTCGAAGAAGGTTTGTGTTGAAACACCGCCGGTTACGTACGAGGTCAAAACCAGCCTCCGGCAGGGGCCCATGCTAACGTCCGGTTTGAGTCGACGTCTCGTCAAACCCGGAAGTTCCAGAAAGTTGACCGCGCCGCGCGACGATCGCACAAAGCGGATGGGTCGTGCTCCGAACTCCGCAGGACATGACAAGCGCAGCGCCGGCGCGCCTGAAAGACTTTCTGTTATGCCGGCGCTGCGCTTGTCGTAACCGACTGCTCGTGTCGAACGATCCGGTGACCTTGGCGAAGCGGCCGCGTTCAATTGCCGACAAAGAAGCGGTCAGTCGAGCCGCCTTCTTCGACGATCGGAATCCGCACCGGAGCGCAGCACTTCGGGCACCATCCAACAAACGCGTCTTTCGAAGCGTTGGCATACGCGCGGATGTAGACGTTGCAGCATTTCATGTGAATGCCGACGAACGGTCGCGCGTTGTTCGATTCAGACGCTGAGTCTGGCTGCGAAGGCACGTTGAACCCTCCTGGTTCGAGGCCTGCTCATTTCTCAATTACACGCCGCAGGCAACGAGTGCGGCGGCTTGACCAAAAGCGGTGACGTTGACGGTCAGGAAGAGTTTGTTGTCCGTCTTCAGAGGCTCACCGTGGATGATGTTCAATCTGCAATCGTTGTCCGGGGTTGAGTAGTTCAACGTTGCCGGGACGACTCCATGCTGCAAACCGATCAGTGAGGCAGCGAGTTCGAGCGTTCCGCAGGCAGCTCCCGAATTACCGATGACACTCTTGAACGCGGTCACGGGAACGGTTGACGCAGACGCGCCGAACACTTGGTGGATTGCGTTAGCTTCGTCGATGTCGGCCTGCTTAGAGCCGAGGCCGTGCGCATTAATGTGGCCGATGTCCGACGGTGAGACGCCGGCCCGTTCGAGTGCCTTCGAAATCGCCCCGACCAGAGCGTCCTGAGTTCGAGGAGTTCCGTCGACGTCGATCACACAGCAGGATGCGGAACTGAGGATGGAACCAAAGATCGCCGCGCCGCGAGCTTTGGCGTGCTCTTCTTCTTCGAAAACAAACGTGCAGGCTCCTTCGCCAGCAATCTGCCCGCGACGCGATGCATCGAAAGGTCGAGACCACGTGCCCGGAGCGGCGTCATCGTACTGGGCCATTTCGTCCCACAAGGCGGCGTGCAGACATTTGGTCGGTTGAATTCGCGAACCCGTCGAACCGGCCAGCATCATGTCCGCTCGACCCGTCGAGATAATTGCCAACGCTTCACCCATCGCGCTGATGCCAGACGCTTCGGCCAGAGTCAGCGAGTTGTTGGGGCCTCGCGCGTCGGCGTGAATTCCGATGTGGCAAGCCGGCATGTTCGGCAGATATTTAAGAAGCCACAACGGCTCCATGCCAGCCAGGCCTTCTTCGCCCCACCGATCGAAATCGAACTTTCCGCCCTCATCGCACTGAAAGACGCCATCGCTGAGAACGTCTGGTGTGCTGAACATTTGATTGGCACCAAAGTCGACTCCCAGACGCTCATGATCGATCGACTCCATGTCGAGTTCGCTGTTTGTGAGGGCCAAGTGTGCAGACGCGACTCCCATTTGAATCTCGCGGCACATCACTTTGATGCTCTTACGCTGAGCCTGCAGGTATTCCTTCTTGGCGGTCTTATCAGTGAAGTCTTTGACTTCGCCCGCGACATGTCCTGGCAGAGCCGAACCGCTGAGCAATTCGATCTTCGAAATGCCGGGGGTTTGAGCCGAGATGCCTTTCCAGAATTTGTCCCGACCGATACCAATCGGAGAGATAATTCCAGCACCGGTAACGACGACGCGTTTTGATTCAGACATAGCTGTAACACTAGACCCAGAAATGAGTTACAGGCCAAAGCAGGCCATTGTTTGGAATTGTTCCCCGAGAGCAGAACACTGTCACATCTGTTGATCGAACGCGAGACCCAGCGTGCGTTCGATTTGACCCAACTTGCGAATGGTGTCTGGCTTTGAACAGGGAGCTTTTGAGGCAGGGCACATAGCAAACCCAAACCAGCTCGAAAATTCAAGAGCGGAGCCTGAAGTCGTGGTCACTCTTCACAAAACAGCTTGCGAATCGCTTCAACTCGCCGGCGGTTAGCGCCGAGGTCTGAGTAGCCGATTCGCGACGCTGACCGAACATGGATCAGATTCGCGACGCGGTCGAGACGAAATTCCAGCACGTCTTCAAAGCGAAAGATCCTCGTTCGGACACGGGTCTCTATATAGTCAGCCGTCTCCGAGACGATCTTTGTGCGTGGGTAATTCCTGAGGATGCCGGTCAGCCGTTGCCAGGCATCGCTCGCGTCCCCCGAGAATGGCATCGGCTCAATCCAGTGCTCGCGACCTTCGTGCTCGCTGCAGACGCAGTTGGGCGAGTCCGGGCAGCGCCGCAGCTTGCCATCGAGCAGCCGGGTTTCATCGTGATTGGTCATGTCGCGGATTGATCGGGAAGAGTTGGTTTTGGCCACAGAGAGCACAGAGGCCACGGAGTTGTTCTTAAGGCTCGGTCCCGAAATAGCTGCCCGAATTCGGTACGAGCGACGCTGTACGTCATTCCCGCGCAGGCGGGAACCCAGAATTCCTTGGACAACTGGTTTCCCGCCTGCGCGGGAATGACGAAGTTGGAAATCGGAACCCTAATTTGGGACGCTTCTATAAGGATACGCTGAGAGTTTCTTGCTCTGAGGCCTCTGTGCTCTCTGTGGCTAAACATTTCGTCGCAAGAGACTCTGCCAGATCGAGGCGAGCTCGCCGTTCGCTATTTCGAAGCCTTCGCAACGGCGTTTTGATTCGCGAGGCGGTGAACGGTCGAGACGATTTGATCTTCCAGTCCGGCCTTCCACTTTGACGGAAGCTGGTAGACGATCATCGAAGTGTCGCCTTCGTAGCCGCCCTCTTCGAGAACTCGTTCGGACGGGATGTAGGCCATCACGTCGTTGGCGTAGCCGGTGACCCAGGTGGAGCTCTTGCCGAGTTCTCGTTTCACTCGGATCTGATAGTCGACGACGAGCTCTCCGCCGAGGGCCACCCAGTTGATCTCCTTGCCAAGCTTCCAGACCTGAATCGGGTATGGCCAGGTTTTCGGTAACGAGCCGTCTCGGTCCCACTCGCTGAGCAGCAGTTTCGCGCGAGCTCGTTCGTAGCGACTGGAGCTTTCCAGACGCGACTCGAGTTCGGCCCTGGTTGGAAGCTGGTCGAATTCCAGCGGCACTTCCTCGAACGAGGATGCCAGCTTGCCAGTGACGGTCTGCATGGGTTTGTCGAGAACCTCGTCAACGGACACGCCCAGCATCCGCCCGTACTTCTGAGCCAACTCAATCTTTCGACGAGGCAGCGGGTTCTGATCGGCTCCCCCGCCCGTATAGAACATGGCGACAGAGTCGGGGTATCGATCTTCAAGGTAAAGCTGAGCGAAGCCGGAGTAGTCACCGCACCACTCGTAAAAGCCGAGCGTCGTGTTGTGGCAGGCGTAGCCGAAGACGAGGCCTCGCACCTTTGACCCATCCGGAGTTTCGATCTTCAACACCGGCACGTCATGATCGTACGGGCCGATGCCTTTGGGGGTTCGGCGGTTGGCAGCGAAGCGGCAGACTCCGTTGCCAGTCGACAGGCGAGCCGGCTGTAGGTCGGCAATGGCCGCATCGACGACGTCGATCACTTTCTGATTGAGCCAGACCTGGTACTTGCGAACCGCATTCCAGTCAGCTTCCTGCATGTCGAGCATGTAGCTGAGCCGGTCGTCCAGCGCGGGACCGCAGTGAGTGTGCGAGCAGGCGATCATCAGACTTCGCCGCGGCAGGCCGTGCTTCTTCTCGGCCGCGGCCGCAACCGTCGTCGCCATCAACTTCGGAACGCCCACCAGATCTGTGGCGACAAAGACGACGGTTTCGCCTTTTGCATCTCGAATCGCCGTCGCCCTGGCGTAAAGGTCGTGGACCTTGCCTTCTGCCGGGTGAGCCCGGCCTCCGTAGCCAGACATCCAGATAAACTCGGGCGGAGTGATCACGACTTTGGAAACGCCCGCCTGCCACGAAGCAGCCGTTGCGTTGTCGGCAGCGTGAACCACCTTGGTGGCATGAACTGTCAAACCGCACGCTGGCGGAACCACCAGCAGCATCACCGTGAGCAGAGCCTGTCGCATGATCAGTTCTCCATTGCAGCGAGGGACAACGTGGCTCAGCATAGCGAATCCTTCATCCACCCATAGCGTCAGCCGATGGCGACCGGGATCATTCCCGCGTCGTGCTTCTGCGTGAAAGCTCGATCAGCGTGCCCGTCTCCAGAACCGAACTCATCGCCATCCTGGTCATTACCCTGGTTGGCATCGCTGCGCGGTTCGCCTTTCTGAACGAGCTGGCGATCGAGCATTTCGACGAGGGTGTCTACGCCTCGAACCTGTGGTTCCCGGACGAGGGTTACCAGTACCCGGACCGGTTCCTCTACGCCCCGCCGCTCGTGCCGAGTCTGATCGAGTGGTCGATGATCATCTTCAACCAGGCGAGGTGGGCTCCGTTTCTTCCGTCGCTGATCCTGGGAAGCCTGACCCTGCCTCTGGCCTGGTGGTCGATCCGAAGATGGGCGAACGGCACGTCTGGCATGGCGGCCGCGGCGCTGATTTCTCTCAGCGACTTTCACATCGCGATGAGCCGCTCGGCCTTGACCGACGTGCCGATGGTGTTCTTCCTGCTGCTTGCGGTCTGGCTGGCCGTCGAAGCATTGTCGGGAAGAGACCTTCGATTGTCGGCCGTTGCTGGCTTCGTCACAGGCCTGGCCTGGTCGACCAAGTACAACGGCTGGCTGCCCATCGCGATTGCGATCAGCGGGTCAGTCGCCGCCTGGTTGATCTGGCCTCGCGGCAGGAAAGGCAGCGATTCTCACGACGGCAATCAGGACGGCAATCTGAGTGTGCCCTCAACGATCGCGTGCCTTGTTGTCATGACGTTGATGGCCGCTTTGACCTGGCTTCCGGTGTGGTGGGAACTGCAACCGATCGGAGGCTACGCAAGGGTCGCCGACAACCACCGAAACTATGTCACTGGCTTCGCCGAATGGTGGCCGAACGCGGTCAGACACGAAGGCATGCAGCGGCACTTTGCAGGCTGGCCAACGCTGCTTTCAGGATGGCTTGCGGTGGTCAGCGCAACGTTCGTTTTGCGTGTGGAACGTTCCACGTGGAACGAGTCGTTACCGCGCGACGACTCGAAGGGTGGCTCTTCGGACGCCGTGAAACGCAGTGTGAAACGTTCCACGTGGAACGACGAAAGCGAGACCTCAAAGCAGCTCAGCAAAGCAAGTTCTCAGCCAGTCGAACAACCCGTGAAACGTTCCACGTGGAACGAGTTTCAGTTCGTCATGACGGTTGCTATTGCCGCCGCCCTGGCAGGTGCCGTTGTGCTTAGTCCGGTGGTCGCGCTTGGTGTCTGGTCACTCACTGAGTTGGTTGCTTCAGCACTCACTTTACGCCAGAACCGACAGCGACGTTTGCAGCAGTCCGCGGATAAAATGCTCGACGGCAAACGTTCGCATAAACCCAGAAAGAATGGTCCAGCGGAAGAGCAGGCTCTGTCAGCAAACGAGCAGGCACACCGCAGTTGGTTTGCCCTGTGGCTGCACCTTGCCTGGCTCTGCGGACTCGTCTTCGCGACGCCGCTCTATCGGCCCTATCCGAGACTGATTCTTCCGCTGCTTTGTGTCGGCTGTATTGGGACAGGCCTGGCCATCGTTCGGCTGCTTCGAGGCAGGCTTGTCGATGGTTCATCGTCAGAACAGAACCTCGGTTTGCCAGGCGACGATTCGTCTCAGGAGTCAGCGAACGAAACTGAAACTTCAGGCCTCGACGCAAACCCGACCGAAGATCCAATCGGCGTACCACGAGAGATCGTTGCCGAACTTCCACCTCCGATTCCAAAGCCATCAATGCTGAGATTCATCTGGCTGACGCTGGTGGTCGGTCTTTGCGTCTGGCGAGCAATTAACCACGCCGCTCCCGCGTGGCAGGATCGTTCGGCTCTGTCGACCATCGCCGATCAGGCTGTGGCAGCAGCCGGTGAAAACTGCAAAGGCGAGCCGGGGCTGAATGCGAATCTTGACTTCGTCATCTACGTCTATGGCGAGCCCGGTTTGTACTTTCACATTCCTCGCGACCGCGTTGCGACGAACCCTGTCATGGACCTGAGCTTCGCCAGGCCAGGTTCCAGTCACTCGCGAGGTCCGACGTTCGTTCTCGCTGGCCCTCACGCGTGGCGAAGTTCGCAGTTTGGAGAACAGTATCGAGAGTTGCCCGACGACGCTCTGATCGAAGTGGCTGAGTTCCCTTACCGAGTGAGCGATTTTGTGCTGCTCGATAATCACGCACCAAGGCAACTTTCAAAACACCGCCAGGACGTCGTGAAGCTCTACCGGGTTCAATTTCGCTGAGCAATCGCGGCGTCATTCCCGTGTAGACGGAAACGACGAATTTCGCGGACCTGGCGGGCGAGACCAGAATCGCCAGCACGAGACGCTCAAATCACGGCGGCTCAGGCGCGAACATGCGGATTCTGGGAAGAATCGGGATAGCCGATCCGGGCGACAGCCGACATCCTCGCCTGACGATGCGATGTCGATCGGACTTTGGTCTCGGTCTGAGCCGAAACAGACAACAGGTTCTCTGCGGCTGAAGGATTCGGCCGCCAGAACGATTCAAAAGTTCACCGGACAGGACACGTCTTTGTCTAAACCGGATCAGGAAATAGAATCCCGTTCACATCACGAGATGACTACTGCTGACGATGATCCAGGGAAGGATTAGCTCATGGCGCAGGATGGCGCACCAAAACGCCGCCTCGGTCGAGGCCTCGACGCACTGCTTGGCGGCAGACCTCAGCAGGCTCAGGAAGCCGTACCGGTTGCGATTGCGCAGCCAGTCAACGCTGCCGAGGTATCGTCGCAGCCAGTGACTTTGCTGGCCGTCGACCAGATCCGTCGCAACCCGTTTCAGCCGCGGTCGGAGTTCGACGAGGGCTCGCTGATCGAACTGGCCAAAAGTATCGGTCTTCATGGCGTCCTTCAGCCGGTGCTCGTGCGAAAGACCGAGAAGGGTTATCAGCTCATCGCGGGCGAGCGACGCTGGCTGGCCGCTCAGCGAGCAGGCCTGAAAGAAGTTCCGTGCCGAGTCATGGAGCTGGCCGATCGCGAAGTCAGCGAAGCGGCGATGGAAGAAAATCTGAAGCGGAAGGACCTCAACGTGCTGGAAAAGGCGCAGGCCTTCCAGGACTACGTCGACCGCTTCGCCTGCACGATTGAAGAACTGAGCAAGCGTCTCTCCATGGACCGGTCGACCGTTTCGAACATGCTCCGACTGCTCGAACTTCCCGAGCCCGTTCGCCGACTGCTTCACGAAGAGAAGATCACCGGCGGCCACGCCAAAGCCATCCTGCCTCTCGAAGAAGTCGATCAGTTGGCGATCTGCGAGAGGATCCAGGCCGAGTCGCTCTCCGTCCGAAAAACCGAACAGGCAGTACGAACGATCCTTCGCGGCGAGACTGCGGACACGATCCCCATCGAGTCCGCGAAGAAGGAGAAGGCTCCTGCCGAACGCACCTCGCACGTGGATTCCCTGGAGCAGCAACTTCGAGACACACTCGGCCTGAAGGTGCAGATCAAACTGAAAACCAGCGAGTCCGGCCAGGTCATCATCGACTTCAGCTCGAACGCCGACTTCGACCGCATCACCCGGTTAATGCGCAAGGCAGCGTAAGCGACGCAGCTCGAACGACGGTCGTCAGCCTGAAGCGGCAGCTTGACCCGCAGAATGTCGAATAGTATACGTGAGTTCTGTGAACTGGCTTGCCGCCAGCTCTGACTCACGGAATTCGTTCGACTGCGGATACTCAGATGCCCGATCCAGCGAACGCGACGCTTGCCGAAGCAATCGACCACCTGCGGCGCCAGTTCGCCTGGCTGGTCGACGACTTCGTCAGAGGACGACTTGTTGTCTGGACAGGAGCCAGGTTCTCGGAGCAAAGGCTTCCCCCACTTGATCAGCTACTTACTGAGCTTCTCGACGGGATCCACGCCCGTATCGACCACAGTATTCCAAAGTGTCCATACCGTGATTGGTTGGCGGAAAAAGTACCAGCCAATCTGCACGGCCCAATCCGTGATGTTCCTTCTACTTGGCCGCACATCCAGAAAATCGTCGATGACTTCTGGCTTAGTTATTCGGCACTTCTGGACGACGATATCGGCGACGCCGGAGTGCCCGTCAGCTTGAAGTGGCACATCCTGAAGATTCACGAAAAGTACGCGCCGGAAAATCCTGATCCAGACGCCGAACACCGCTTCCTGGCACTCCTGATGGCGGAGCGGGCTGTTGAAGAATCAGTCACAACCAATTGGGATGACCTCGTTGAAACGGCTTTTGCACGAACGAAAGGCGCTCGAGTAGGCCGGCAATTGTCAGTCATCGTGCATCGCGATGATCTTGCCGAGCCAGCTCCATTTCCAAGCCTGTTTAAAGTACACGGCTGCGCCAGACGGGTAAGAGACGATTTCAACAAGAATGCCGAATACGTCGTGGCAACTCATACTCAGATTACAGAATGGGTCGTGCAACCTAGCCGTGAAGCTGTGCAGGAACGTTTGCGGGATGTTATCCGCCGCCGCTCAATCATTTTAGTCGGGAGTTCTCTGCAGGATCAAAATCTGCAACAGAATTTCGCCAAGGCTATCCAGCAAGTGGGACCCCTACCACGTCATCCACCCAAACTTGCGTTCACCTCGACGACGCTGGAAGTGCCACACCGACAGGTACTGAAAGTGCTGTACGGCAACGAAATTTTCACGGCTCATAGGCCTGACTTCGAGCGGTCAAGCGTGCTCAGTCTTTACAGTAAGCCGCTACTCGGATCGCTTTACGTGCTGACCTTGATTCGAAAAGCCGAAGCGATTGCGGACGTCGCGAGTGGGGAACTCGGATCGTGGACGGGCGACCTGCGTCGCGGCATTGAATTGTTCGAACGGCGACTGTGCGAGTGGTTCGACAATCTTTCGCACGGCTCGCCTGATGAGAAGTGGCGTGAGCTAAGCAGGTTTCTTCCCGCTTTGGTATCGCGTTTCAGAAATCTGCGCGAACATGCCGAAGTGCCAGGCTCGGATGAAGAATATCATGAATTCTGGAACGAAAACGTCGGGGAGATTCTGCAGGGCAGTCACCCGCTGGGCACGAAACTTCATCGCGTGCTGCTAACGTTGTCCGTCCTGATGCTGGGCGACGAGGCTCGACACTGGGTGACGAGCGTGGCCCAAAGCGCCGAGGTAACCGCTGGCCAGTTTCACATTCAGGCAGGCAGTCGCAGTCTGGCAGTGTTCTGCCTGGACAACGATTCTGAATCGTGGGGACGTGCGACTCAGCAAGGACTTATCGACGAGGCGGTGCAGACCGACGTGGCTGTGATTTATCCCAGCGGCAGCGAGCCGAAAGATCGTCCAAGATACGGAACCCCGGCGGCTGGACATTCATTGCCGACAAGAACAAGGCCGCTCGGTCCGACGCAAATCTGGATGGATGACGAACGCGAAAATGCGGGTGACCTGAACACTCTTTTGGCTTCGCTTCAAACCCAACTCAAGGCATGAAGGATGTCCCGTGGCTGAACTGACTCTTCCTGGTCTCGTTGACGAAGTCGTCAGGTTATTGACAACTGAGTCCGGCGAATTTCCACAGCCGTACCGACGTCGGCCGCGACTCGCCGTCAATAAGGATGCCGGAGCCGCTGGACTTGAGTTCAACCTTGATGCGGTTCTCACCGGACCGGGCGCTCACGAGGGACTCGTAACCGTGCAGATGTTGTCGCCGGATCGGCTTCGAAAAACCCGGAACGAAGTGCGTGCTCTCACAACCTGGCTGACGCGAACTGGCTCGAGACGTCCGCTGACTCTGGTTGCGATTACGGAAGGTTCAAATGACAACGCAGCTCCAAACGATCAACTGAAAGTAACTCAGCACGACGATCAGCAAGCTGTGCAGTCGCTGCTCCGCGAGTTAGCAACGTTGTGCCACGTGCTTGTGATCGAGCTGGACGATGCTGTTCGAGACGAAGGCGACCCCGCGATCCGTCGACAACTGGTTTCTCTCATGCCGCTGGAGTTACCGCCAGCGTTTGAGAAGCGAAAGCCAGCCTTTGAAAGACTCCGCGAGAGCGTCAACGAGACCGCAGCGTTCCAGGAAAGCGATCTCTTCAACGACCTGTTGAAAGCTTCCGCGAAGTCACAGGATGCCGTGGCAGCGACGATGAAAAAGTGGATCGAAACCTGCATTTCAGACGCTCGCGAGGTGCCACATGATTAATCGCTTGGTTGAGCTGAATATGCAGGGTTTCCGGCTGTTTCGCGATCCCGTTTCCGTGCCGCTGGATGCAGACGTCGTTCTCATTTATGGGCCAAATGGGTCGGGTAAAAGCAGCCTCGTCCAGGCGATTGAGTTTTCGATCACGGGCAAAGTTTCGTCACTCGAATCATTCGCCGACGACTACCCAGGTTGTTTGAGAAACGGATCGGCTGACGAATGTGCCGCGACCATCCGGTGTCGCACTGACAAGGGAGAAGTCTCGCAGAAGTACGTCGTCGAAAATGACGGACGCGTTTCTTCGCCCCAGCTTGAGTTTTCGGCAACGGATCGACAGCTCTTCACAGAGCGATGCCTGCTGTCTCAAGTGACGTTGGGACGGCTGTTTGAAATTTATCAGACGAAGAATTCGACCGATGAACAGCCGCTGGTTTCGTTTATTCGGGAACTGCTGAAACTGGAACGGCTCGATCAACTGACCGGCGGCCTTGAGCTTGTCAGTCAAACTCCGACAACCAGAAAGCAGGTTCCGGCTTACGCCCAGCTTGAAGAGGACATCAAAAGCGAACGGCAGAAGAATAATTCGCTGCGGGATGAGTTCGCCGCACTTCCTTCGATGGAAGAATTGTTGGCATCGGCCGCTGAAAATGTCCGCCAGCAAATGGGCGACAGCCTCCCGCTGCAGGATAGCCTCGCGTTGGACACCGAAAGTTTTGGGCGAGTCATTGATCAGCTCGACAAGCTTATCACCGAGTTTGGGGAGTCGTTGACTGAAAACCGTAAGCAGCTCCAGCAGGTTCGCGAACTACTGGCTCAGGCTCAAGAAGCACTCACGATATTGAAGTCAGCCGGCGATCCAGGAAAGTTGTCCGCGCTGAAAGACGACTTGGAAAAGTTGCCGCCTCAACTGACTAACGACGATTCGGAGATCCGTCGCTGGCTGAACAACGTCGTTCTGGCCGACGAGATTCCCGCTGCACTGGGCGACGTTGCGAATGAATATGTTGCTCTGACACCGTCGGATGAGGGGACCGACCGCTCAGTAGAAGTCGTGCGGCGATGGAATTTCCTGCTCGCGCAGCAGCGAGAACTGTTTTCCAGCTGGCGTGACGATCGTTCAGGGTCATTGGATATGCTCGCACAGCAGGCCAAAGTGCTTGCCATGCAGCTGGGGAAAAGCGAAACGGATCTGACCGTAACACAACTTGCATTGCAAAAGTCAGTCGCTGCGGATGCGGCTGCATCGGTGGCACGCAACTGGGCAAAAACGCTGGCCGAAGTCCTGCAGAAGAAGGACAAGAATCTGGGCGAAACGGCCGACGACTGCCCTGTCTGTGAGCGGGATTATTCGGAGTTAAAGCAGGGAGCTCTGAGTGACCGGCTGCGGGAACAAATCGTGTCGCTCAATGCCAACCTGGAAGAACTGGAGTCAGACGCGCAGCGTCGAAACGATCTACAAACGAAACAAGATGAACTTACAGCAGAAAAAAAACGGCTCGCAAATAAGTTGACCAAAACTGCGGCCAGCCTCAAGGAAAGTAAACAGCTTCAGACTCGAATGAAATCGCTCGACGAAGAGTTCAACGGCGTCGAGCCGGCGATCGGACGAGCCATCGAGCTCCTGAAGCATGAAGAGCTGCTGCGGACTCAATTGACGGAGTTTGTTACGCAGCAGCAACGAATGACGAATGCTCGTCAGCAACTAATCGATTTGTGCGACAGTCTCGATCTGGATGCCGCGAAGTTGTCTGGTGATGATGAGACCCTGGTGGCACTTTTTGAAAACGCTGTACAGGACCGACTCGAAACTGCGACCGACAATGACAAGATTCACCAGACGACGCTCGACTTCGTCGACCGTCTGCGACACGCTTGGAACCGCCGAAAGGAACTGGTCGATCTGAGTGGACAAATCGCTCAAAAGCTGGAGAGGCTTGAGCAGGCAAAGACATCTATCGACGATGAAATCAAGCGAGTTCGCAAGTTTCGAGATGTCGCCAACCGAGTCAAGAAGGATGTCATTGAGGAAGTGTTCAATGAATCTCTCAACCGGTTGTGGGGTCAACTATTCGGGAGGCTGGTGAAGGCCGAACCGTTTCGCCTGTCGCTGAGTGAGCTGAAAATTGTGGCCCGAAAACTGAAAGTTCACTTTGAAGCATCCAGCGACGGCAACAGGTTCGGGCAGCCAGGGGCCGTGCTTAGTTCCGGGAACCTGAACACTGCCGCATTAAGCCTGTTCCTGACACTGAATTTGATCGAGCAATCGCGACACGACATCCTTGTACTCGACGACCCGGTTCAGAACATGGACGACATGCACGTCGTTCATTTGGCCGAAGTCCTGAGGTCGGTCGCACGAGAGTCTGGCAGGCAAATCATCATTGCCGTTCACGAACGCCCGCTGTTTGAGTACCTCAGTCTTGAACTGGCACCGACTCATTTCAGCCATTCGTTGATGACTCTCGAACTGGAGCGAAGTGCTCAATCGTTCCTCTCGAAAATTGCTCCAAAGCAGTACGAGTGGCAGCCAGATAACCTGGCGTTTGGCTAACGGGATCGAAGTTGTCGGAACGAAAAAAGCCAGCCGGGAATTGATCCCGACTGGCTTTGTCTTTTCACGGAAGTCCGTGCGGCGAATTAGTTGTCGTAATCAACGACGACCCAACCGTTTTTGACGCGAATTTCGACACGGTATTTACCGTAGTCGTACTTCGTGTAAGCGCCGTTGTTCTTGCAGGTGACCTTCGGGCCGTGATCTTTGTGGCAGCCACAGGCTGGTTTCGGAGCACAGCAGCTTGGCTTCGGTGCACAGCAAGGAGCCTGTTGCTTAGGAACACAGATCTTCACGTAGACGCAGCGAGGCGTCTGGCAGCAGGCACAGGGATCCGGCTTCCAGCATGGATCGAGCACTTTGACGATCTTTACTTCGGCACACGGAGCGATGTGATCCAGGTCTTCGTACTTCACGCACTCGAACAGTTCAATCGCCGTGCTTTGGGCGACTGGTGCTGGAGCTGCTTCTTTGTGGTGATCGAAGCTTCCGACAAACGCGCTTGGGAACAGCGGGCTGATTTCCGCTGCTGAAGTCACGCTGGCAGCAGCCACGACGGCAACTGCACAAAACACACTAGCTAGCTTTCTCATTACAAACTCTCCTGATGGCTGCCGCCCGATCAATTTCGGGCATTGGACAGAAACTGAAACTCATCAACCGCAGGACATCCGAGCCCCCCGGCTCGCCCTGCCTGTTAAACATACAACACGAGATCAAATGCGAAAGGTATTGCCGCTATGATCTTCGAGGTTTCCAGGGCGTTCTGTGTTGACTATGCCGAGTACGAATAGTGGGTAAAGCTTTTAGCAACAAGCAACTTGTCCTCGTTTCTCCAATTAATCACGCAGATCTCTCAAAGTTCCTTGCCATTGAATTCGACGCTCTCGGTGAACGGCAATACAAAGCACGTATTGTGCCAATAGATCCGAGCCAATGTGGCAGTTTGGCGAGTGGTGCGAGAAATGTGATCAGTACGGAGGTGTCACGGTGGCAGAGCCATTGTGGCAGCTTGGTTCGTTTTTGATTCAAGGAATTGTGTCGTAACTGGTTTGAAATTCACGAGTAATGACTCGGTCGTGTGGCGTGTGCTGAGTTTTGGCACGCAGTCTGCTTTAGATGATTTTGCCCGTTCGGATGCGAGCAAACAGGCCTGAGACTCAGTCTGAAACAGTTTTCAACGTCACTCAGTCAAGAAGAGGAGTGTGCCATGCTGCCCGGAACCCCTGCATTTTCGCGCATCTGGAATCTGTCACCTGCCACTTTGGACGAATTGCGCCGCGAGTTTGACAACGCAGTCGGGTCAGTGAGCGGTGCCGTTTCCCGGACCTGCTCGCCTCACCCCCCAGTCTCTGTCTGGGAAAGTGACGAGCGACTAATTGTCGAGTTGGATGTCCCTGGCGTCACGCAAGCGGACCTCGAAGTTTCGGTCGAAGATGGAGTGCTGACGGTTACCGGAAATCGACGACCGTCGGAACACGCCGGAGAACCCAAGCATTCGGACGGTCGATCTGGCGAATTCAGCCGGTCGATCAAGCTTCACGCGTCTCTGGACACAACTTCGATCCAGGCCGAACTGGATAATGGCGTGCTGACCTTGTCGATCGCTCGTCGAGCTGAGGCGCAGACAAGGACGATTCCCGTCGCTGTGCGAACGCGGTCAGCCGATCAATTGCCGGAGGCCTCGACCAATCAGCCTTCCTGAACGAGTCTGACCCGCTCAGGAAGCCAACTGATTCGACGAGTTCCCAATCAGTCCTTGCCGCAGACGCCGTCGTCACTGACGCGTCTGCGGCTTTTCATTGCGCGACACGCTTTGCCTTTGCCCCTGATCAGAGTGTCGGTTGTGGCGGCTTGGCACTCATTCCACCATAGTTGGACGACGTGGTTGATCGGTTGTTGAACTCGTGTTGCTGAGTTGGAGGAGCTGCGGATGGCGATCAGGTGGGGAATCATTGGGTGCGGCGATGTCGCGAAAAAACGCGTCGCTGGAGCAATTCAGAACGACGCCAACAGCGAACTCGTTGTCGTGTGCCGTCGGGACGAGGCAAAGCTTCGAAGCTTCGCGAAAGAGTTCGGAGTTCCTGTGGCGACGACGTCAGCCGAGGAAGTCATCAACTCGCCGGATGTCGACGCCGTTTACATCGCGACCCCGGTCAATCTGCATTGTCCACAGACGGTTGCGGCCGCGGCGGCAGGCAAGCATGTGCTTGTCGAAAAACCCATGGCAATGTCCACCGCCGAGTGCAATGAGATGATCGCCGCGTGCGAGGCCGCTGACGTCAGGCTCGGAGTCGCCTACTACCGGCCGTTCTATCCAGTCGTTCATCGAATGCAGGAACTCGTTCAGAACGGCGAGATCGGAAAAGTGCTGTCTGTTTCGGCGACGACCTGCACGCCCTTTGCCATCGACGCAGGTGAAGATGGGTATTGGCGTGTTCTCCCCGAAGCTGGCGGCGGCGGAGCCTTAATGGACATCGGCAGCCACCGTCTCGAATTGTTTCTGCGGATGTTCGGCTGCGTGGCGGATGTCAAAGCGCAGTGCAGCACGGTTGCCGCGAGTTATCAGGCAGACGATGTCTCGACGCTTGCGTTGCGATTCGAATCGGGGATCCACGGACTCCTGCATTGTTGCTTTGGCTCAAGCACTGACCCTGATGAGTTTGCAATTCTCGGTACCAAAGGGCGTCTCGTCAGCCGCCCTCTGAACGGAGGCGAGCTGATCATCGAACACGGCCTCGAACACGTCATCGAGCAACACCCGCCAGCGTCGAACTTCAATTCGCCCTTGATTGCAGACTTCTCCGCCGCCATTGTTGAGTCGCGACGACCGTTCGTCAGTGGAGAAGCCGGTCGCGACGTGAATCTGGTCATGGAGCAGGCTTATGCGGGCTCGCGGGAATAACCAGTTCCGAGCGGTCTGGCAGAGTCGCACGCTGGTGAAACCAGGCCCGTGAAACTTCATCTGTCCTTGAGAAGTTCGAAAGGTATCCGACATGGCTCAGCTCAAATCCACGATCGTTCTGACACTTGTGCTTTTAACCGGCGGCGCCCTGTTAACCGCGGTCGCGCAGGAAGCATCAAACGTAAAGACAAAAAGAGCAAAGGCAGACAAAGCGGAGGCTGAGTCTGTAGCACCGTTTGTCGACGTCGAAGAATCACAGCGTGACCGCCCGCGTGAAAGTGTTCGCGATGGCGAACGCCGACCAGAAGAACGGCAAGATAGAGATCGTGAACGAGAAGAACCCCGTGAACGAGACGGCGACCGAGATCGTCAGGAACGACCGAGACAAGAAGAACGGCGCGACGAAGAACGCGGGGAAGATGACCGGGACCGCCCGGATCGCGAGCGTCGAGTCGATGACGAGGAGCGTGAACATCGCGAGCGAATCTCGCAGGAACACGAAGAATTCGAACGATACGTCGTCGAAATTCGGCGGGGAATTCTAAATCACGCCGTGGCCGGCCGTGGTGACCAGGCCGAGCGACTCGAACGCGAGCTGCAGAAAAAGATGCAGGAATTTCGAAGTCGCCAGGCTGAGCATCACGGAGACAAAGAAAAACACCAGAGACTGGAACGCGTTCATCGCGCAGTTGAGCTTCTTCGCGAAGCGGCCAGGCATCTCCACGAAGCCGGGATTCATGAATCAGCTGAGGAAGTCGCAGAGTTCTCCCAAGACATCGCTCGCCATGCCCGACATGAATTAGAGGAGCGACGACACGAAGAAGATGAAGACCGACACGAAGACCGGGAGAACAGTGACCGGGAGCACGAAGAGCGTCGTGACCACGAGCGTCACGAACTGGAACGCGTCCTCGAATCCCACGAGGACCGCATTCATCGCCTCGAAAAGCAGTTGAATGAAGTCCGCGAAATTCTGCAGGCAACGCAGCGCCGCCGCGACAACGACGGCGAATGACGATCGAGCAGCATCCCGGTCGTCAAACCCAAGGTCTCAACTCTTGCAAAGAGAAACGCCTCATCCTAACTTCACGCCCACGATGTCGCTGACCGCAAGAAAGCACGGCGATCATCAACGGGGGACGTAGCTCAGCTGGGAGAGCGCTGCGTTCGCAACGCAGAGGTCGTGGGTTCAAGTCCCATCGTCTCCATTCCGTAAGCCCTTGCACTGCAAGGGCTTACGGGCCCCTCTTGGTGATACCTTTTTGGTCAAATCACTGGTGATACCTTCGGTGATACCCTTGGTGATACCTTTGGGACGACGAATGGTAGCTGAGCGGTCTCGAAACGGTCGCTCAGTTCAAGCCGCGAAGACGCCTTTCGTCAAGGCCCGCACGCGATCCTGACGGCCCTGCGAGCGGCAACGTTCTCCTTGATGCTCAAGCCCGCGGTCCTGCCCCGAACTCCCGGCCTTTCACGGCCAGAACGCGACGCTGATCATCAGTCAGTGTTGTCAAACACTCGAAGCCAAACGCAGGCAAGGAAAGTAGCCAACCGAAACGCAAAGCAGTTTCGGACTCTGGCGGCGGCATGTCGGCAGCCGAGCTCATCGCGACTAAGCAGGTTGTCGATTCTCTGGGTGGAATCGCACAGACGAAAGAAGCTTTACTGTGTAGCGACAATTAGTTTTCCCGGTTGGCGACAATTAGAAGTCCCGGTTG
>CALDJX010000720.1 GCA_937899075.1 uncultured Planctomyces sp.
TGATCGGAAGTTTCCTGGAAGGACTCTCGGCCTTCGGAGCCGACCAGGTCGCCGTGCAGCGTTACATCGCCGCCAAGGATGAGAAGACGTCGCAGTCAGGATTCCTGATCAACATGCTTGGCCTGTCATTCATCGTGCCGAGTCTGCTTTGCATCGGAGCGGGGCTGTTCGCCTACTTTGAGCATCACCCGGAAACACTGGTGCCCATGCTGGCTCAAAAGACGGAAGCAGGAGAGGCGCAACTTCACGGCCAGCATTCACCAGAGTATTCTTCACCAGAGATTTCGATCCCAATCATTCACATTCGCAATGAAGAAGACAGACAGACGCACCGCAAGATGTATGAAGATGTGTATGGTTTGGACGTGCTTACAGATTTAGAAGGCCGCGCCAGGATCGATCCGAAAAAGTGGTATCAGAAACATCCTGAGTTCGTACGACCGGCAATGATCAAGAATGGCCTCCAGGATCAGGCCCTGCCGACATTCGTCCGGTTGAAATTTCCGCCGGGCGTAGTCGGCCTGCTCGTCGCTGCTTTGATGGCGGCGACGATGTCGAGCATCGATTCGGGAATTCATTCCGTCACGACGGCGATCGTGGTCGACTTCCGAGACCGGCTGTTTCCCAGACTCAGGCCAGCGACCGACGCTGGAGAAATGCGAGTGGCTCGGGTCATCCTTGTGATTGTCGGGGCAATTGCGATTGTGCTGGCGTGTTTTGTGGGAGATTTGGGAGACGTCTTCGATGTCGCCAAGAAAACGACGGCCGCCTTCGGTGGCCCTCTGCTGGCGGTGTTCATCGTCGGGCTGTTCATGCCGCGCGCGACCTGGTTCGGAGTCCTGCTGGGAACCTTCTCGGGTGCAGCGATCACCGTCTGGCAAATGGACGCTCACCCGGACTGGTTTTCGCTCTGGTTCTGGCCGATCGGATTCTTCTCGGCGATCGGGCTGTCGATGCTGCTCAGCCTGATTCCTGTGGGGAAACGCTCGTCGCCTGAAGGCCCCGTCCTGACATGGTCGGAGGTCATGAAGAGGCCTGTATCCGAAGCCTGACCGCTGGGTGTTTTGTCGAATCAGGAGCCGGTAAACTGGGCGGCTCTTCCGTAGGTCAGGCTCCGCCTGACGGAATCGAATATTCACAGGTCGGCCGCATTTACGTTGAGACTTCGTCAGGCAGAGCCTGACCTACACGGCTGAGTACATCGCAGATTGCTCAAAAATTAAACATTTGGGAACCACGAAAAACGCCAAACACACGAAAAACGCCGTAGGCTGGGTCGTGACCCAGCTTGAGTGCGACTGCTGGGTCAAGACCCAGCCTACGGATTAATGAATCTGACAGTTTCCTTTCGTGTATTTTGTGTTTTTCGTGGTTGAACACTGACCGATTGAGACTTCGTCAGGCAGAGCCTGACCTACTTGATGAAAACTGAGAATCCTATGGCAACTGCTGAAATCGCTTCGAATCTGAATACCTGGTCCGACCTTGCTGACCGAGTCCTCGCTGGCCACGCGCTGACGAAAGAGGAAGGGCTGGCGATTCTGAGTTCTGACGACACGGAACTGCTGTCGCTGCTCGACGCGGCCTGGCGAGTCCGTCGTCAATACTTCGGCAACGACGTTCACCTGTACTTCCTGAAGAACGCCAAGAGCGGCCTGTGCCCGGAAGATTGCGGGTACTGCTCGCAGAACGTGAAGTCGACCGCCCCGATCGAAAAGTACAATCTGCTGAACGAAGAAGAAATTCTTGCCGGAGCGAAGCAGGCCTACGATTCTCAGGCTCGAACTTACTGCATCGTGACCAGTGGCCGAGGCCCGTCGAACAGCGACGTCGAACACGTCTCCAGCGTCGTCAAGAAAATCAAAGACGAGTACGGCCTGTACATCTGCTGCTGCCTGGGAATCCTCAGCCCTGACCAGGCAACGACGCTGAAAGACGCCGGCGTCGACCGCATCAACCACAACCTGAACACCAGCCGGAAGTACTACGAAGACATCTGCTCGACGCACACATTCGACGATCGTCTCGACACACTGAAAGTCGCTCGCGACGCCGGCATGGAACTTTGTGCCGGAGTCATTGCCGGCATGGGCGAAGAACACGCCGACCTGGTCGACGTCGCGATCGAACTGCGAGGCATCAAAGTCGAATCGATTCCGGTGAACTTCCTGAACTCGATCGACGGCACTCAGCTGGAAGGCAAATGGGATCTCGATCCTCGCTTCTGCCTGAAGACGCTCTGCCTGTTCCGCTTCGCGAATCCCGACACAGAACTCCGCGTCGCCGGCGGCCGCGAGGTCAACCTTCGATCGATGCAGGCCATGAGCCTCTACCCGGCGAACTCACTCTTCGTCAGCGACTACCTGACGACCAAAGGCCAGGCCGCGATGGAAGACTTCCGGATGATCGAAGACCTCGGCTTCAAAATTATCACCGGCGACGCCCGCACCGCCGAACTCCTCGCCGACCGCGAGAAGGCAGCAGAAGCCGCCGCTCAATCCGACTCATCCTGCAGCCCGTGCGGCGGCAGCGAAGGTGGCTTCAGTTGCTGAGTCAGACGCCGGGACAGGATGGCAGGGTGCGTCGCGACGCACCACTTCGTGAAACCAGGCCGGACCATTGGTGCGTCTTGTTGTAAGTGCCTGGGTAACTTCTCAGGCGGTTCCTGACCTACGACGGGAGGGATTGCAGGAAGTTTCGGATGGCTGCATTGACTGGCTTGGGGGTTTCCAGCGGGGACATGTGGCCGGCTTCGGAGATGACTTCCAGTCGTGCGTTTGGCATGGCGTCGGCGATTGTTTTCATTTCTTCCGGAGTGGAGATGCCATCGTCCTCGCCGACGATCAACAGTGTCGGAGTTGCGATGTCCGGAAGCAGCGACGTCACGTCAGGGCGTTCGGCCATGCCGAGTGACGCGGCGGCGATGCCTTGTGGGGACGTCGCTGAAATGGTTTGCCTCAGCCCGTCGATGATTGACTGGTCGCGTGCACCGGTCGCTGGTGAAAACAGGTTGGGAAGCATCGCGGAAGCCACCGCTGCCGAGCCGTTTTCGACGACCATCTTTGCGAGCCGTTTGCGATTCTCGACGCCGTCCGGTGTGTCAGCGATCGCTCGCGTGTCGCAGAGAATCAGGGCTCGCAGACGTTCGGGAAACTTCTGTTGGAATTGCCAGGCGATGTAGCCGCCCATCGACAGGCCGCAC
Source organism: uncultured Planctomyces sp. (assembly GCA_937899075.1). Classification (GTDB taxonomy): domain Bacteria; phylum Planctomycetota; class Planctomycetia; order Planctomycetales; family Planctomycetaceae; genus JABMPE01. The sequence goes on from CALDJX010000720.1 coordinate 3,203, forward strand.
AGAACGACCGGCTCGTTGATGCTCAACTCGTCGAGCAACGCGGCCAGATCGTCGGCGTGCTGCTCCATCGTGACCGCGCCTTCGGTGACGTCGCTGTCGCCGAAACCTCGCAGATCGGGCGCGATGACGCGGTGGTCAACTGTGAACGCTTCGAGCTGGCCTTTCCACATTGAGTGGCTCAGCGGAAAACCATGCACGAACAGAATCGGCGGACCGTTTCCTTCGTCGTAAACCGCGAGCGAAATTCCGTTGACGGCGACTTTTTTCATGGCGTGCAGTCTTGGTTGAGGTGCGTTCTCAATTGGCGTTCAGGCTGACGTTGGTGGAGATTTCCATCGGCTGTTTGAGAGTTTGATAGATCACGCAGTAACGTTCGGTCAGTTGGATCAGCTTGTCGATCTTTTCCTGAGGAGCGTCGCTCTTCACGTCGAACTTCAAGCGGATATCCGTAAAGCCGATCGGGACATCGCGAGCGACTCCGAGCGTTCCTCGAAAGTCCAGGTCGCCTTCAGCGGTGATGGATGCGTGCTCGATCGGAATTTCCATCGCTGTTGAAACTGCCGAGAAAGTCACGCCGGCACACGCGACCAAAGCTTCCAGCAGCATGTCCCCCGAACAGGCTTGATCTCCCGATCCGCCAGCGGCCGGATGCAGTCCCGCATCGACAGGTCCGGCCGCGGTTTCGAGACGGCATGACTGGTTGGGCTGAACCGTTCCCGTAACGGACATCGTCTGAATGGCCGACGATGGATCCGATTTGTATTTCTCTTTGATCGGAGCCTGTGCAGCTCGCAATTCTTCAGCGTTCATGGGGAAACTCTCGTTTGATCAGGATGACTTTTGAACGCAGAGTTCGGAGAGGTGAAAAACGCAGAGAATTCAGGAGAGCTCTCCTTTTAACTCTGCGAGTCCTCATCGGCCTCTGCGTACCGTTCATTTTGAATTTACAAAGGAGTGAGAAACTACAGGATCGGGCCGATGGTCCACGGGGAGAATTCCTCGTCTCCGATGCCCTGTGCTTCGCTTTTGGTTTGCTCTCCGCTGGCGACGGCGATGATCTTTTCGAAGATCTCATGTCCGACTTCTTCGACCGTGGCACCGTCCAGAATTCGGCCAGCATTGATGTCCATGTCGTCGATCATGTGGTCGTACATCGGCGTGTTCGTGGCGATCTTGATACACGGCACGGGCTTGCATCCGAAGCAGCTTCCTCGGCCGGTGGTGAAGAGGGCGACGTTCGCTCCGCTGGCAATCATGCCGGTGACGGAAACCGGATCGAAGCCCGGTGAGTCCATCACAACGAAGCCTTTCTGAGTGATCGGTTCGGCGTAGTTGTAGACGCCTTTCAGGGCTGTGCTGCCGCCCTTGGCGATCGCTCCCAGAGACTTTTCGTAGATCGTGGTGAGGCCGCCCTTCTTGTTGCCGACGGAAGGGTTGTTGTCGATTGTGCCGCCGAATTTCGCGGCGTACTCCTTCCACCAGTCGATCAGGTCGATCAGTTTCTGGCCGACTTCTTTCGAGACGGCTCGCCGAGTCAGCAGGTGCTCGCCGCCACAGATTTCCGGCGTTTCGGCCAGGATGGAAGTCGCCCCGTGAGCGACCAGTAAATCGCTGGCGATGCCGACGGCCGGGTTGGCGGTGATGCCGCTGTTGCCGTCGCTGCCGCCGCATTCGCAGGCAAGCATGATCTCGGAAACCGGGACTGGCGAGCGTTCGATTTTGTTAACTTCAGGAAGCATGTCACGAATGATCGACGTCGCTCGGTCAACGGTCTTTTTCACGCCACCGACGTCCTGGATATTCATGATCATCTGCTGAGGTTCTTCTTCGTCGCCAACCATCCGCAATTGAGTCAGGTCATGCTTATTGGCCATGAACGATGCTTGAGCGGTCTCGCAACCAAGTCCCAGCACGACGTAAGCGGCGATGTTTGGATGCTTCGCGAATCCAGCCAGAGTTCGAGCCAGTAGCTGATGCTGATCCCCGCCGTAGTCGTACGCGCAGCCTTCTTTGTGAGTCAGCGCGATGACGCCGTCGATATTCGGATAGTCTGCAAGGATCGATTGATCAAAGTTCGCGGCGACGTATTTGGAAGTCGTCGCCGAGCAGTTCACGGTGCTGATAATGCCGATGTAATTACGAGTCGCGATCCGTCCGTCAGGCCGAACGATGCCCTGAAAGGTTCGACCGGTGATGGGCTCGGGATCGGGTGGAATCTCAGAAGCAAACGCGTAGTCGAGTTCGAGTTCGCCCGGCGTGACGTTGTGAGTGTGTACCCACTGCCCCGGAGCGATGTCTTCGGTCGCAAACCCGATCACCTGCCCGAACTTGCGGATCGGTTCTCCTGCGCAGATCAAGGTCGACGCGATCTTATGCCCGAACGGAATGTTGTTCTGAGCGGTCAGCGATGCTCGGGCATCGAAGCTCGCCCCTTTCGAAATCGCAATTCTGGCAATGACGACGTTGTCGTCTGGGTGCAATGTCAGAACCGGCGAATCAGAAATCGAAGTGGGCATGAGATGTTCTCAAGTGAAACCGAGTGAAAAGCTGGTGGAAAAATTCGGGACCGAAATCAGTCGAACAGTCTACGACCGGTGCTACGCCGCAGGCGTTTGACTCAATAGCCTGGGGTCAGCGAAGCGCCACCCCTGGATTGAGGAGAATCTATATCGCGTACGCTGAAAGCGTTCTACAGGCCGATCGATTTGTCTAACCCTTGCAGGGTAAAACGAACACGACATTCCAACCAGGGGTGCGCCGCGACGCGGCGACCCCTGGCTATTGGGTAGAACGCTTTCAGCGTAAGTTGTGTGACCGAGGACTCGTTTTACGATGAATCATGCCGGCCATTCGTCAACGCACCGCGCCGCCGTTGCAGTTGATGACCTGCCCGGTGATGTACGACGCGTCGGGGCTGACCAGAAAGCGTGCCAGCTTAGCAATGTCTTCCGGAGTCCCCCAGCGGTTGAGCGGAGTTTCCTTGAGCACTCGGTCCTGCCAGGGATCGCTGGCCTGCTCACCCCATGCCGTGCGGATCCAACCGGGAGCGATGCAGTTGACTCGGACTTCGGGGGCGAGACTGACCGCGAGTGACCTCGTGAAACCCATGATCGCATTCTTTGCCGCGGCAAAGAGTTCGCCACTGTCGCCACCCATGCCTCGGTCAGACTGATCCCAACCGATGTTGAGAATCGATCCTCCGCCCTCGGCAGCCATCCGCTCGCCGACCAGTTTTGAAAGCAGCACGGCTGAACGAACATCGATGTCGAGCAACGCTTCCAGCTTGTCGGCATACGGCAGCTTTGCCTGGTCGCCGGTCAGGAGATCGACTCCGGCGTTGTTTACCCAGACGTCGACTCCGCCGAGCGCCTTCCACGCGGCGTCGACAAGCTGGCCAAGGTTCCCGGCATCGCCAACGTCGCCCTGAATCACGGCTGAACGGCAACCGGAAGTCAGGATTTCGCTGGCGACCTGCTCGGCCTGCTCGATCGAGCGATGGCAATGCACGACGACGTCGGCTCCGGCTGCTGCAAGCTCCAGCGCAATCGCTCTGCCAATCCCACTCGACGAGCCGGTCACAACAGCCCGGACCGACTGTAAATCGCCAAACTCGGACACAGATGAATCTTTCAAAAACGGCTCAATATGGGCAGATAATTTGGGGCCGGTAGTGTGCTGAGTGTCTCGAACCGTTGCAATCAGCACGCCATGCCCGTTCGACAATTCGGAACCGCCATGAACGCTCTTGTGAGGGCAACGTCGCACCGCCAGGATTCCAGACTCACTCGTCACGCAGAATTCGCGATCCCAGGTTCACCGAAGAGAGCTTTCCGTTGAGCATTGCAGAAGGCACCAGACGCTGGCTGATCGTTCAGCTCGATCGAATCGGCGTCGACGCTCCGGTGTTCTTTTCCGTGATCGCTCGTGCCTGGCAGCTGCTGACCGGACCGGTCACCGTGACTCTGATGGCCGTATTTTTCAGTCCGGAAATGCGGGGCTACTTCTACACTTTCGGCAGCGTGCTGGCTCTGCAGGTGTTCTTCGAACTGAGTCTGCACATTGTTCTGATCAATGCTGCAAGCCACGAATGGGCAAAGCTGAAGATCGACGAAGTCGGTGAACTGGCTGGTGACGAAGCCGCTCAATCCCGGCTCATTTCGCTACTTAAGACGAGCTTGAAATGGTACTCGGTCGCGGCGGTGCTGTTTGTCTTGCTGTGCGGTCCGGGCGGAGCCGTCTTTCTCGCGAGTGGGTCATTGCCTTTGGCAGAATGGATCGTTCCCTGGAGTGTTCTTGTTGTACTAACCGGAGGGCTGCTTGCCGTTCAGCCGTTGTCCGCAATCCTTGAAGGATGCGATCAAATGAAAACGGTCAATCAGTACCGGTTTCGACAGGCAGTGTTCGGAACGCTGGTCGTGTGGGCCATCATCGGGTCCGGGCTGGGTTTGTGGGCTGCCGCCGGTTCAGCCGCCGTACGACTCGGTTGGGAGCTGCACCTTGTCGGAGTTCACTACCGACGCTTCTTTCAGTCGTTCTTTCGAAAAACACTTTCAACGGCCATCGACTGGAGAATCGAAGTGTGGCCTCTGCAGTGGCGACTGGCGATTCAGGGTGTGGCGACCTGGGGGACTCTGCAGATGTTGACGCCCGTCATCTGGGGAACCAGCGGCGACGTTGATGCTGGCCGCATGGGCATGACATGGACGGTGCTCATTGCTCTGCAGGCAGCAGCGTCGTCCTGGGTCGATACTCGGCGACCGAAATTCGGGCAGCTGGTCGCCAACGGCTCGTTCGACGAACTGGATTCCTTGTTCTTTCGCTGTACCTCGCAGTCGGTCGCAATGTTGACCGCCGGATTGCTTGCGTTTTGCGGAGTGCTTGCCGCGTTGCCGTCCGTTGACTGGTCGATCGCGGAGAAACTGTCAGTCGCGTTTGTGTCGCCCCAGTCTGCCGCCGTCCTGTCGTTGGGCATTCTTGTTTTTCAAATCCCTCACTGTCAGACGATCTACATCCGAGCCCACAAGCGGGAACCTTTTCTGATTCCAAGTCTGATTGTTTCGGCCTGTATCGCAATGTCCGTGACAGTGCTCGGCATCAAGTACGGTATCGCGGGCGCGGCCATTGCCTGGACAGTCTGCATCTGCGTCGTTCAACTGCCACTGTGGACGACAATCTGGCGAACGGCGCATCGCGAGTGGCACAAGGATACAGTTGCCTTGCCGCCGAATCAGGCTGCTGCCGATCCTGTTGAACCATCACCGTGACGACTGGATGCTGTCGGCAGCTGAATCTTTAAGACGACTTGTGAGTAAGCATTTCCCATGACTCAAGGCGACCAACCCGAGATCGTACTTGAGGAGATTTCTTGCCCGATCTGTGACTCGAGCAGGCACCGACGACATCTTGAAACCACCGATCCCCTGCACGGAGTTGGCGGTGTATTTCAAATAGTCCGGTGTCAGGATTGCCGGCACATTTTCATGAATCCGTGCCCGACCACTGACAGTCTGGCGGCGTGTTACCCGGCAGCTTATGGACCTCACGCCATCCAGGCTGCTGACAATTCAGCGGCCCCGTCCGAAGCATCTTCCAACCAGACAAGGGCGACTCAAACAGACGACTCGCCGGCCGTTTCACCCTGGTATCTCTCACCGGGCTTCCGACGAGTACCCGGCCTGCGAGCACTCTACTACTGGCTGACCGACACGCGATCCAACTACCTGCCGTTGCCGCCGACAAAAAACGCTCGCGCGATCGAACTTGGCTGCGCAACGGGAGAATTTCTCACGAAACTCGCCGAAGCTGGCTGGGATGCTGAAGGCGTGGAACTTGTCGAATCCGCGGCCGCAGAATCTCAGCGAAAAGGCCACTCAGTTCACGTCGGCACGCTGCAGTCAGCGGAACTTTCGTCGGACACCTACGAAGCCGCGTTCGCCTGGATGGTCATCGAACATCTCCGCGACCCGAAGGCAGCGTTCTGCGAGTTTCACCGAATTCTGAAACACGAAGGTCAGCTTGGCTTCAGTGTTCCAAACGCCGCGTGCTGGGAGCCCGTTGTCTTCGGCCGAAGCTGGTACGTCTGGGAGCCTCCTCGGCATCTCCAGTACTTCGGGCCGCGAAGTCTGCGAAAACTGTTAACGGAATCAGGCTTTGACCACATCGAGATCATCCATCAGCGAAACATACTAAACATCATCGGCAGTCTGGGAATTGCCCTGCAAAGGCTGCGTCCCAACAGCAAACTTGCCAGGCGGTTGCTGGACAGCCCCAACCGACTCAGCATGTGGTGGCAATTGCTGCTGGCACCTGCAGCGATCGTTCTGGCGGCGATCCGGCAAGGCGGGCGACTGACAGTCATCGCACGCTGCAACAAGTCTCTTGCGAACTCGTTCACCGAAAACGAAGAACAATCATCGGAGTCCGCGTGAAGCTCGTAATGCTTAGCTCTGGCGACCGCGTTCCGTCATCGCGATTTCGGATGCTGCCGTACGTGCGGCATTTTCGGAACAACGGTCATCGTTGCACGGTCGCTTCCAGTGTTCCGCAGAAATACGAATGGTTTCCGGCGATCGGCTTTCGACTGAGTCAACGACTGAAGCGGTTGATTCGCTATCTGCACTGGTATCAGTCGCGGATGCGCGGTGACGAGATCGTCATCATCGATCGGGAAGTTTTTGACTCGCCATGCACAAAACTGGAAGAGTGTTTTCGCAGGACAACCAGCCGATTCGTGCTGGACCTGGACGACGCCGTTTTTCTGCGTTACCCGGAGAAGTTCGAAAAGCTGACAAGACTTGCGGACCTTATTGTCTGCGGTAATTCGTATATCGAAGAGTGGGCGAAGGAACGGAACGCGAACACGATCGTCATTCCGACCTGTGTCGAGATGGCTCAATATCCAGCGAAGGACTGGTCCGACGCTGAGGGGCGCATTCCTCGACTCGGCTGGATCGGCACTTCTGGAAACCTGAGATACCTCGAAGTGGCTGCTGCCGGACTTCGACGCCTGGCAGAGCAGATCGATTTCGAGTTGCACATCATCGTGCCGGAAATTGAACCGCTGGCCGACATCAATCTCGAAGGCGTAAAGGTTCGACACGTTCCATGGCAGAAGGAAACCGAAGTCGACCAGTTGCGGCAGCTTGACGTGGGCATCATGTCGCTTTTCGCCGCGGAAGACTGGGACCGCTATAAGTGTGGGCTGAAGCTGATTCAGTACATGGCCGCGGGCATCCCGGCCGTCGCCACGCCGGTCGGAGTCAACGCGTCGATCATCGATCACGGCCGCAACGGATTTCTCGCAGAATCCGATGACGACTGGGCGACGCATCTGCGAACGCTCGCCAGCGACCTTGCCCTGCGACAGTCAATCGGCAACGCCGCGCGAGAGACAGCCGCTGCGAAATACTCGATCGAAGCCAATTACCCGCGATACAAAGCGGCGTTGCTTCGTCTAATGGAAGAGCGAGAATCGTAGGGTGCGTCTCGACACACCACGAAACCGTCGGAATCAATGGTGCGGCAAGACGCACCCTGCGGCTCAGGCGTCGCCAGATGAAAGCTTCCATGATTCCGGCAGGTTCTTAGTGACCTCGATGTTTGAGAACTCGGAACTGCTGCGTGGCCCGACAGCTTTCGCCCATTCGGCCATTCGCCGGATTCCGTCAGCGAGTGAAACTTCAGCTCCCGGCTGAAACACGTTTCGAAAACGTGAGTGGTCGGCCCATGCGGCAACGACCTCTTCGCGAGCCGACAGGTAATCCAGAACGGGAGCCACGCCGAATGCCTCAGCAACCGTTGTTGCCAGATCGTTCACGGAAACCGGCTGGTCGGCACCCACGTTAAAGACTTCGTTGCTGGATTCTGGAACAAACGGCGCGCGAGCGATGCCTGGAGCCACGTCGCCGATGTAACTGAAGGCTCGAGTCTGCTCGCCCGTTCCGAAGATCGGCAGCGACTCGTTCCGCATGATGCGGTTCATGAAAATCCCAACGACGTTGCGGTAGCGGTCGCCGATATTCTGAAACTCGCCGTAAACGTTGTGAGGACGGAAGATCGTGTAGTCGAGCCCGAACATTTCGTGTGCGGATCTCAAGTCCAGTTCGACGGCAAGTTTTGAGATGCCGTACGGATCTTCGGGACTCGGAACAGTGGACTCGGCCATCGGCACCTGAGCGCTTCCGTAAACCGCAATCGAACTTGTGAACACAAAACGCCGGACTTCGTGCCGCACCGATGCGTTGATCAGGTTCACGCTGCCGATCAGATTGTTCGTGTAGTTGAACCGGCGAATAAAGTGGCTCAACCCTTCCGCAGCGTATGCGGCAATGTGATAGACAAAATCGAAACCGTGCTCATCAAACAACCGATCGACCAGCTCAACGTCCGTCACAGATCCTTCGACAAACCGAAGCCGGGAGTCTTCAGGCAGATTCTCGACAAAGCCCCCGGAAAGATCGTCAAGCACCACGACAGTAGAAGTGCCAGATTCGTCGAGCGCAAGAATCTCCCGCACAACGTGAGCGCCGATAAAGCCGGCTCCACCCGTCACGAGGCAGATGAACGGTTGAGCTGTCTCTTCCATAGCCTGGTTATCCAGTACGGAACAATTCGGGCAATCACAAACAACTTACCCGACATGAGCAATCACAGAATCAGTACAACCTGCGATAAGATTTTCTGATTAAACCGGCCAACGAAGCCAGTTTCGAGACCAGCCAGTCAAAGGCTGGCAGAATGTTCGGCGGCGCAAAACCTGACGGCGCGAGCGAATGGTTGATTCCAAATACCGAACGGTCAGGCTGGAGTTTGACAGGTCGGAAATCAAGAGCATAGCATCATTGCCCTTAAGGGCGGCTTTTGTCCGCAGGCTGCGAGTTTTCTCGCTCAAGAATTACCGCAATCTGGTATCGTCACGAGCAGGCGTCCTGCCACACTGCTTCTACTTTTCACGTCTCGCTCACGCATTTTGCCCACTGCGATCTCTCGTCCGGCAGAATCGGAAACACACTCATGTTCCGTAAGCAAACTCTCGCTCTTCTCGTCGTTCTAGTGGCCTTCTGCGCCCAAACGGCGTTAGCTGTTCCGCCTCCAACCGGGGACCAACGCTTCGACGCCGCACTGAGAAAAGCGATCGACTTTCTCAAGCAGAAGATGCTCGACCCGAAACTAAACCTGCATGGGGGGTATCGATCTCTGCCTGCGTACGCCCTGTTGACCGCTGGCGAACCGAAAACTCTTCCCCAGATCAGCCAGGCTGTGGACGAAGTAAAGTCCCGAATTAAAGATGGTGTCTACAAGCCAGGCAACGCGTCACATCACATCTATGAATCCGGTGTCGACGCAATGCTGATGGAAAGTGCCGGTGGGGATTCGCACTACAACGAACTCAAGGCAATTTCTGACTACATCATTGCGCAACAGGGAGCTGACGGTTCCTGGGACTACCCAGCCAGAACGGTCGGCGACACAAGTATGGCTCAGTATGGCGTACTTGGTTTGTGGGCGGCCTCTCGCGCAAGCGTCGACATTCCCAAAGAAGTCTGGGACAAGGCAGCAAGCTGGCACATCAAAACTCAGCGAAGTGACGGCGGATTCATGTACCACCCTGGCGTCAATGTGGGGGCCGCGACAGGCGGCAATGCCTCGTCAATTAACATGACGGCTGGTGCCACCGGAACTGTGAGCATCCTTCAGATGCAACTTTACCCGGACTCGATGAAGCCCGAATCTGAACGAGAAGTGAAGAAAAAAGCATTCGGAATTCTGGAAGCCAAACAACCGGACGCACCAGTTGGTGACGGAGGCGGAGGCCCCTACAAAATTCAGACCCCTTTGAGTGCACTGGAAGGATCTCGACGCCAGGGCCTTGGCTGGGCAACGTCGCGCTTCCAACCGATCAGCCCGCTCCCTCACAAAATCTACTACAACTATGCACTTGAGCGGGCGGCTGCCTTAAACGGTTCGAGGCTTCTGGGCGGCAAGATTGACTGGTTCAAGGTCTCCGGTGAAGCATTGCTCAAGCTTCAGAAGAGTGAAGGTAGTTGGGATACCTATGAAGGTACTCACATCGGAACGTCGTTCGCCATTTTGTTCTACATTCGCCCGACCCAGAAAGCCGTGGCTGCTCAATATGGCGGTGGACTTTTAACTGGTGGACGTGGATTGCCGTCTGACCTGGCAAACGCCGATGTCACTGGCGGAGCAGTCAAACAGAAACGGAAGATCGAAGGTCCGCTGGATGAACTGTTGACCGAGCTTTCAGCTCTTAATCCGGATTCGATTGCAGATGCTCAGGCGGCGATTGTCGAAAAAGTTCAGGTCGGAAGTCGTGAAGACCTGCTTGGAGAACTCGACCGAATCCGAGAGCTGATTCACCATCCCAATGCCGAGTTACGACGAACGGCCGTATGGGCATTAGGCCGGAGCGGTGACTTGAAAGACGCCAACCTTCTGATCGAAGCACTGAAAGACAACAACGTCGACGTGCTTGCCGAGTCCTACAACTCGTTGTCGTATCTCAGTCGGAAGATCGACGGAGTCGGCATGGATTCGAACCCGTTTGCAGAACTCAGCGAATTCCCCACGCAGGAAGAGAAGAACGCGGCGATGGCCAGTTGGCAGAAAGAAGCGCTCAGTAGATGGGGAACCTGGTATCTGCGAGTTCGACCGTACGCCGAACGCAACGACATCTTTGAACTGGGTCTCCGAAAGAAGAAACGGTAGCAGCCTGTTGAAAAGGTACGCCACTGCTTTTCCAGTGCTTACTCAGTTTGTTGTGCACAGGAAAACTCGCACTGGCAGAGCCAGTGGCAAACAGGCGATGGTGCTTCGTTCGCGATCGACGAACTCATTGCTAACTTTGCCCATCGAGCCAGGCCTGCAGCATCAGCACGTCCCATAAGTGGTAGTGCCAGTCGGTCATGCCTGAAAGATGCTCGGCCCACTTGCGGCGGATCGGCTTGGGATTCAGAAGTCCCTGGTCGCGCAGCCGCCGCTCGTCCAACAGGGATTCGCTCCAGTCTCGCAACGGGCCGCGAAGCCACTCGTCGATGGGGACTCCGAATCCCATCTTCGGGCGTTCAAACATCGCCCGCGGGACATAGCGACTGAGGACGTCCTGCAGAATTGTTTTTCCATTGTCGCCGCTGATCTTCCAGTCGAACGGCAGGCTCCACGCCAGCTCGAAAACCCGATGATCGATCACCGGAACTCGGACTTCCAGACTGACGGCCATGCTGGCGCGATCAACCTTCGTCAGGATGTCATCCGGCAGGTAGGTCACCGAATCGAGCCACATCCATTCTTCGATTTCATTTCCTGTTTGCAGCCACGCATCCTGATTCCAGTAAGTCGAATCGACGGGCTCGCAATTCGGCACCACGTCACTGTCTGGCTGCCAATGCAGATTGGCGTTCTGGTAAAGCGAACCAGCCGAACTCATGCCGAGCAGTTTTGCACGATACAGGAACCGGTCTTTCCAACGACCGGATGAAAAACCGCCGGAAACAGCAAGCAGCTTCGAAACCAGCTTGCGGCACGGAATCCGAGTCACCTGCTGCCAGCGATCTCGAAGATGGAAGTAGCGGTTGTACCCGCCAAAGAGTTCGTCTCCGCCGTCGCCGGACAGTGCGACGGTGACATGCTGTCTGGCGAGTTGTGACACGAGGAATGTCGGAATCTGCGACGAATCCGAAAACGGTTCATCGTACATTTCGGGCAACCGCGGGATGACATCTCGCGCTTCGTTCGACGTTACATAGTATTCCGTATGGTCCGTTCCGAGGTGTTCTGCGATCCGTTTTGCGTGGTCGGCCTCATTGTAAGCAGCCTCGTCAAAACCGATGGTGAAGGTCCGAATCGGGCGATCGCTCTGCTTCTGCATCATTGCACAGATGAGTGACGAATCGATTCCGCCCGACAGGAATGCTCCCAGCGGAACATCAGACAACATTCTCTGTCGCACGGCGTCGGTCAGCACTTCATCGAGTCGTTGAACGGCCGCCTCTCGCGAATCTGAAAACGGTGCGGAGAGAGCAGCCCGAGCGACAGACCTCGCGTCCCACCAGACGTCGACGGCTGGGAGCTCCGCGTTCGAATTGATCTTTCGCGACGTCGGTATCGTCAATGAGCAACCAGCCGGCAGTTTGCGGAAATTCGAGTAAATCGTATGCGGCGTCGGCACATAAGAGTGCTGCAGAAACCGAGCGATCGCTCCCCGATTCAGCTCCGCATCAAACGCAGGATGAACGCGCAGTGCCTTCAGTTCTGAGCCAAACAGCAGACACCCGTTACTCACTCCGTAGTACAACGGCTTAATGCCGAGCCGATCGCGAATCAGAGTCAGCGACTGCTCGCTGTGATCCCAAACGGCCATCGCGAACATGCCGATGCATCGCTTAACCGTTTCGGCAATCCCCCACTTCGCGAATGCAGCGACGATGGTTTCGGTGTCAGACAGCCCCCTGAATGTCGCGCCGCCGGCTTGCAACTCGCGCCGCAGTTCGAGGTGGTTGTAGACTTCTCCGTTATAGGCGAGCACAAAACGGCCGCACGGCGAAGTCATCGGCTGATGGCCATGCTGCGACGTATCGAGAATCGACAGTCGGCGATGTCCGAGCGCGACGGTGCCTGACTCGTTAACCCAGTGCCCGTGATCGTCCGGGCCTCGATGAGTGAGCCGATCTGTCATCTCATCGATGAGACGAATCGTCGCGTCGAGTGCGCGAGTCGGTGCAAACTCAAAGAATCCAGCGAACCCGCACATGCCAGCTATTTCGCTTTCTGATCGAGAAGGCGCTCGACCTGTTGAGCTCGATCGTTCATCTGAGCGACGGTGCGCGTCGTCACGAACACGAAAGGCGTTCCCGCTTCATCCTGAAGCAGCTCGCGCATCAGTTTTGGAAAGGTCACCCGATCCAGCAGCCCGCTCCAGGTCATCTTGCGGTGTTCCTGATTGACCTTCAGCTCGGCCAGCGGAATCTTTGCTTCAAACGCTCGGCGATGATCGACCTGAATCGGCATCCCGGTCTGAACCGAAATTGCATGAATCACATCGACCAGAGCAACGTCTTCAAATTCGACAGGAACGATTTCGACGAATTTCGGCATCGACGTGATCGGTGGTTTTTCGAGCGGCCATCCAACCGGCCAGGCAGCGGCATCTTTCGTAAGAGGACTGACTCGCAATTCCAGATTTCCTTCCGGAGTTCTTCCCGGACGAAACCCGAGTCCCGCTTCGTTTAACAGGATGGCGACGACGGTTCCTCGGCTCAGACCAGAAAGTCCCTCAGCGGCTGCGCGGCGAGTCACGTCTCGCTTCAGATGCTCCGTCGCTGCCGGCGTCATGTGTAACGGCAATGAAGCTGGCAGACCGACGGCCGCGAGAGCTTCGGTTAGCTGCAGACCGGCAGGGTCGCGTACGACCTTGGCGGCAAGAGCCAGAAACACTCGATTAAACTGTTCGCGAGTGAGGCCGAAACCGGGCTTGCCTTCGTCGCTGCCCTGAGCGCCGTAGGTCTTCAGTTCGCGTATCCATTCCGCGAGTGCGGCCCCCTGTGACTGCCGAAAACGTCGATTCTCAAAGATGATCGACCCATCACGTTCCAACAGGCCTGTCGCTTTGACCTGACGCATGCTTCCTCGTTGCGTTTCGGAAATCTCCGCTCGATCACTGCTCAGTGCCTGCCTGACTCGTACGGAAGCACCAGCTCGTTGAAAAATCTCACCCCAACGCTGAGCAGCCAGTGGCGGTACGCGTTCGACAATCAGCAGTTCGACCGCAACCTGTGTCTGCTGTTTCTTCGACGACGATGGCCGGACTCCTTGGCCCGGTTGCGCAAACACCTGAATCATCAACAGCGGAGAAATCATGGCCAGAAAGACCGCAACCTTGGTCATCTGAAAACGCAGCATTCGAATTCGCGATCGCCGCATCACAGATTTCCTTCCGCAGGGTGTCACGCAAACAGCCGCCGTCTCGACATTTCGAGACGGCGGCTGATGTCTCAGTCACGCTTGAATCAGCAGGTCAAAACGTATCGCACGTTTCGGCCATTCGATAGTACGTTTACGGGGCAATACCCAGGAACGCGTCGTCGAACCGGAACGTCCCCGGAGCAGCCAGGCCCCACGCTGCCCCAGTGGAGAAGAATCCACCGTCGATGATGAAGCCATCTGCCGACTGGAAACCGGAAACGTCGAAATTGCTCTCGAGCCGGAAAGTGCTGACACCCACGCCCGGATACTGGTAGCGACCCATTCCGGTTCCTGGATTGATATCCGGTCCCGCCGCTGGTGCGAGCGAGAATCCGAATTCATTGGTTCTCGCCTGAGTTCGTTGAGCGTTTCGACTGCGGGCCGCAGTTGTAAACGGCCCTGGTGGAGTCGCAGTATTCACGCGGGATTTGAAGGTCCCGTCTGTATCATTATAGCTGGCAGCCCCATTAGCGACATTCAGCGAGTTTCCGACGTTCCCTCTGAATACAAGATTCAACCGGGCGAGCGGGTCGGTCTCGTAGTCAATTGCTGGTGTGAACTGAGTCGCGTCCCAGGTTCCGCCGGTAATCGGGTCGACTGTCGAAATGAACGACTGCATAAACACGTCGTCGCCGAGGTTGCCTTCGAATGTGTTATTCGCGACACGAGCGTTGACGCGACCGTTGCCAAACACCGCATTGTTTGCCCCGACGCCGACCGTTTCCCCGAATCCACTGCCATCTCCAAAAATGTCGCCGGTCGTGTCGGCAATTTCTGTGGCACCGCCGATTCCGATGTCGGAACCACTGGTTCCCACTCGTAACGAGAAGCCACCGCCCGGAAACAGCGACGCCGAGTTTGCATTGTTGTTTGCCGAAACAATGTTTCGATTCAGGTCCAGAACCATGTCTGGCTGAGCAGACACAGACCCGGATGCGGCGAGTGCGGCTTGAGCAAGAACGCCACCCGTCAGCGATGGACTCAGTTGCTGCTGAGCCGCCGCAGCCGTGTTGACAACGTAGAAACCTTCGAATCCGTTTCCGACGATCGTATTCATCCCGAGGGCCGTGCCGTCGCCGAACTGGATATTCGCCGTCCCGCTGCTGCGGTTCAATACGTCGACACCACGTCCCAGGTTATCATTGATCGTGTTGCCGAGAGCCACGATCGTCATCAAGTCAGTCGTTCCGCTCAGCAGTTCAATTCCTGTTCCGGCGTTATTTGTAATGGCATTGTTCTGAATCAGAGCTGTTCGCGATCCGATTCCAACGGCTTCAATGTCGATGCCTTCTTCGCCGTTCCGGGCAATTGTGTTGTTCTTAATCTGGACGTCTCCGCCCGACACAATTCGGATTCCGTCCAGACCGTTATCCGTGATCAAGTTCCCGAAACTCTGACCAGTAAATGGATCACTTCCATTCTGGCCAATGATCAGAGGAATCCCGTCGCCGCTGACACCACCGATGAAGATCCCGTTCAATCCGTTATTACGAATCGTATTCTGAATCCACGTCCCTCCCTGTGACTCGAGGTCGTTGAAGGCGTTGACCAGTTCGACACCTTCGAGACTAATCCCGTCCAGGGTGTTGTTTTCAATCAGGTTGTTCGTAAGGTCTGTTGCCAGGCTGGCATCGCCTTGCGTGTTCAGCTGAACGCCGTCCCCCGTACTTCCCGAGAACGTGTTGTTTCTGACGTCGAAATCAACATCGTCAAGCAGTCCATTCTGGACGTTGATCTGCAGACCGTCGACGGCTGAATTCGCCGTTGCCGAGCCGCTATTCATGACGACGTTGCCGTCGACCACCACAGCACGAGTATCACCAGGCCGTGGATTAACAGCGTCAAGTCGCGAGTCGCCGCTTCGGTCGAAACGAATCCCGGCGTCACTGATGAACGAGGCCGGAACCGTTGTCAGTGCCGGGTTATCATTACCGGCGTTGCCGATCATGTTCCGAGCGACGAGCAGGTCCTGCACGGTCGTGTTCTGCTCGGCGTTGACCCAGATGCCGGAACCCGCCGTACCGAGATTCGCATTCGTGAAATCGCCGATCACGTTATCCGAGATTTCCGAACGAGTCAGAGTTGCCGTGGCGAGGCCAAGTGCCGTCGAACCCTCCAGGCTAATACTGATCCCGTCACCGACTCTGGTCGTCTGAGCGTCTCCATCATCAACAATGCCGGAAATCGTGTTGTTCTGAATTGTCAGTGCTCCGGTGCCCCCGCCGGTCATGACGAAGGCAATCCCTGCTCCGCGAGTCTGGCTGATCGTGTTTCCGTCTGCGGCGTCTGCTCCACCAACGGTGATGTTGAAGGATCCACCGGACGTCGAAACCAGGACACCAGGACCCGCTGTTGGATTCGTCGCTGGATTGCCCGTAATAAAGTTGCGGGTGAAAGCTCCAGCAATGTTCGAGTTGATACCGTTGACTGTGAATCCGCCAGTACCGGCTGTGTTGAACAGAATCTGGTTGTTACTCACGGTGCCGAGTGACACGTTCGACCTTACCGCCGTCGAGGAAGCAGTCGCCGTCACCGTGAAGCTGTCGCCAGCGTTATTGTTGATCGAGTTGTTTGTAATGCCTCGATCAAGACGCCCGTTGCCATTTCCAACGTTCAGTCGCCCGTCAGAGTTCTGATCCTCGCCGGCATCGAGAATTCCGTTGCTGTTAACGTCTTCGTTGGCATCTTCGCCAGGATCGAGAACATTATTCGCGTTGAGGTCTTCTGAATCCGGAACAATGATCGATCCTGAGTTGATTGCCTGAATTGTTACACCAGTGCCGGCATTTGTGTTGATCGTATTATTGGCCAGTTCAAGCAGCGTGACCGTTGCACCATCGGCGATGACGTCGACACCGTTTCCGGTCGAACCGTTCATGATCATGCTGTTGCTGATCGCGTTATTAGTAATCCGTGCGGTCAGTACACCAGTCTGGCTTCCACTGAGACGAATCCCACTGCCGCCGCCGTTGAGTCGGTTCATTTCGATGTCGTTGAGAGTCAGTGTTCCACCGTTCGCAGTCGCGACGATGCCCCCCAGCGTGCTGCCAGCAAGGTCGTTATCGATCAGGCTGGCGGTCAATTGGGCATTGAGCGAACTATTCGTCTGCAGGTTGGCACCGACTCCGAAGTTGCCAGTGATCATGTTTGCTCTGACCAGAAGATTTTGAATATTGCCTTCGTCGGTCGAAAGTACAGAGAGGCCGTCGCCGCCAAAGTTCAGAATCCGGTTCGCAAGAATCGTCGAAGGACGCAGAACTGAATTACCCGCCGTTGAAATGGCGAAACCTGTCGCCTGAGGCAGCGTCGTTCCATCCGCAACAAACAACGCATTCGCAAGGTTGTTCGGATCCTGCTGCAACAATCCGGTGACTTGCTGTCCCGTTGAGAACGTCACGTCGACTCGGCTGTTCAGAAGGTCGGCCGCAAATACCGGGTCGGTACCATTGGCAAGGTCGATGTCCAGGTTGAGTGTTAATGTGGCGAAATCTTCTCCAGGATCGATCTGACCGTTCGGTGCGTCGAAAACGCCGTCGCCGTCAGTGTCGACGTTGAGGAATCGATCTTCGCCGGGATCAATCACTCCGTTGACCGGAGCGAAGCTGTTGAAGACAAGGTCAACAGTCGTTGCCAAATCCGGGACAGCCGGAACATTTCCGTTGATGACCAGATTTCCGTTGACGCTTTGAAGCCCCGTCAGAATCTCTGTGCCATTGAGGACAGTAGACGGAGTATTCAATCCGTCGACCTGTGCGGCCGCTGGCGCGAGGCTCCAGACAATGTTCGTAATGTTGATACCGTCCAGCGACGTATTGACGAAGTTAAACGGCGTCGTTGAAGTGTCGATGCCGCCTGTAATGCCGAACCCAAGAGCGCCGCCACCGGTTCCCTGAATCGAGTTATTGATGGCTGCAATCCGACCGATGGCCGTACCGGTCAGCCCGAAGTTCACGCCACCACCCAGGTTGCCAACGATCTGGTTGGCGTTGGCGATGATGGGCCTGTCCAGCCGGCCGTTGCCATTCGTCTCTTCACCTGGATCGAGCACGTTGTTCAGGTTCACGTCCTCGAAGTAGAGGAAACCCATATCCAGGTCGATTTCACCGCTGTCGGCAGTAACGTTCAGCCCGATGCCCTGATTGCCCGTCGAGCGATCCTGCTCGCTACCAATGGTGTTGCCGATCAGCCGTAAATCAACGTTGGCGTTATTAGTCGAGTTTACTCGAATTCCATCTCTGCCGTTTCGCGTAATAGTATTCCCGACGATGATGAACCCGCCGTCGAGACTTCCGTCGCCGTCGCCCAGATTCAGGAATCCATCGCCGTTGAGATCCTCGCCGGCGTCCAACAGCCCGTTTCCGTTGGCGTCTTCGTTGCGATCTTCGCCAAGGTCCAGTCTGCCGTTGCCATTGCCCAGAGCCAGCCGTCCATCGCCGTTGAAGTCTTCGAACGTGTCGAGCAGTCCGTTTCCGTTGGTATCTTCGCCGGCGTCAAGCACACGGTTGCCGTTCAGATCCTCGTTGATCGTCAGCGCGCCGTTGCCATCCAGGTCTTCTCCCACATCAAGCACGCCGTTGTTGTTCAGATCCTCATTGATGTCCAGCACGCCGTTGCGGTTCAGGTCTTCGACGGTGTCTTCACCGATGTCGAGTCGACCATTCGCGTTGACGTCTTCCGACAGGTCCAGCCGACCGTTGCCGTTTGTGTCCTCGCCAGTGTCCAGCATGCCGTTGCCGTTGACGTCTTCGGACAGGTCAAGAATTCCGTTGCCGTTGATGTCTTCCGGACCGTCGAGCCGACCGTTTCGATTCAGATCTTCGGTGTCCAGTCGCCCATTCCCGTTGACGTCTTCGCCAAGCTGACCCGCGTTGAGCACTGAAGAGTTGGCAGCAAGAAACACACCGTCGCCGATATTTCGATCGGCCGTGTTGTCCCGCATCGTCAGGTTGATGGTGCTTTGAGTGGCCCCAGCATTGATGACAAAACCGGTCCCGTTGCCCGTATCAGCGCGACCGTTCTGGTTACGGTCGTCCCCAAAGTCGAGCACACCGTTGCCAGCGTCGAACACTCCATCGGCGTCCGTATCAACGGTCAGCTGATCTTCGCCCGGATCGAGGATTCCATTGTTGTTGATGTCTTCTGAATTCAAACTCCCGTCGCCGTTGAAGTCCAACTCGCTGACGGCAAAGTTCCCGACAACTCGAGCGTTGATAACAGCTCGGTTACGAGCGGTGATCGAGAATCCGGCACCGGTGTCGAGTACCAGATTTCCGTTCGTGTCTTCACCTGCGTCGAGCAATCCGTTGCCGTTGGCGTCTTCGCCCGCGTTGCCGTAGGCAACGTTCCCAACTGCAGACCCACTGCTGGCCAGTACGTTGAATTCGGTATTCCCGAGTTCCAGATCCAGCGTTCCAATGCCGTTATTTTCAAGCAGGAAGCCATTGATCGACTGACCGCTCGAACCAAAGAACCTGTTCGAGTAGATGCTGGTCGGATTTCCGGCAGCGATGGTACCAGTAATGTTCTGCAGGTTGACCGCGTTTCGGTAGTTGCGGAATGTGTTGTCGTGGATGCTGACGCCCTGCACGCCGCTCGCCTGGATGATCGAGTTCGACACACCAGTCGTCGTTCGGCCGTCGAAGATGAAACCGGCGACTTCCGTGTTGTCTCCGAGAATGTTGACAAGGCTCGTACCGGGAGCGTTGCCGGCCGTGTTGCTCCACGTCGGTCGGGTGGCGTTTGCATCCAGACCAGGGAAACGCAATGACCCCAACGGAGTCGTCATCAGCACGAGTTGCTCGTTGAGGAACTGCTCACTCAGCAGCAGCGAACTCCCGGCAAGGTTGTACTGGCCCTGAACGTTTCCGCTGCGAACCAGCGTCAGAGTGTTCGTCCCCGGATTCGGAATTCCAAGGAACGTGTTGAACGGATCGTCGAAGGTTCCCGTGCCATTCGCAGTGGCGTTTGGATCGACAACGATGACGTTGTTGATCGCCGTTCCCGCGCCGCCGTTGGCTCCCATCGCCGGGATGGACAGCGTCGTCACTGGAACCTGAACTGTCCGCGTGGTTCGGTTCGTCGTGACTCGATAACGACGCTCGACGCGATCAAGAACTCTGTCGACGACTTTACGAGGTCGGAAGAACTGCTTCGGCCGTCCACCTGGCAACTGCAGAACGACCGTACCAAACACCTGGGTTCCGAAGGTATCGTCGTCGGTCACGTTGATGCCGAGCTGCAGATCGTTGGACAGGTTGACGTCAGTTCGGAATGAAACGCCGGTCGCGTCTTCCGCGTTTGGAGTTTCGAAGTGGTATCCGCCCACGAAGGATTCGAATCCATACCGACCGAGCAACGGAGTCGGACCACCGACTTCGATGTTGAATCCACTGTAAGCAGATTCGATGCCCTGGATGCCTGTGGCGGTGATCGGACTTCCTGGAACCAGCGCACCCGTCAGCCGAGTGTTCAGGACATTGGTTTCGTCACCCAGCGCGATGTACCCGTTCGCGTGGACAGTGAACCATTTGCCGACGGACTCAAAGCTGATGCCCGCCTGGTCGTATGAGTTCTCGTTTGCGTCGTCGTAGTCCCAGAAACCCGAGACGCCAGTGATGCGGTTGCGGAAGTCGTCGTACCATCGCACGCCGGCGCCGACCGATCCGGAGCCGCCGCCGTTCCAGCTCGCCGTGCCGCGAGCGTCCAGGAAGACCAGCGAACTGGAATTCTCGAACGTGAACGGCAACATCACGTTGACGGCCGACGAACCCTGGTCCGAGCTGCCGAGCCACTCGCCGATCCGAGTTTCCAGCAGGAATCTCGGTCCGAGCTCGTCCTGCCAGACGGTTCGCGAAGGCACCGAATAGCCTTGCGGGTTCTGAGGGGGGATGTAGTCCGGCAGGGCATAGGTCGGAACCTGTGCGACTCCGCCGTTCTGGTTCGCCGTGCTGGCAACTCCGTCTGAACCCAGCGGATCCGGTGTCGGGGGCTGGCTGCTCACACGAGTGACGCCATCCTGGCCGAACGCCGAGGAGACGACCGTGACAGCGGCTGAGGAACAGAGGAGTGCTCGAAAGAGTCTCGAACGCTTCTGGCTCTTCATCAGAAGTACCAATTCTGTGCGTGGAAAGATGGGGTACCTGTCCCCGGAGGGAACGGTTCTTCCGGTTATTCGGCCAAATTCGGTCGTCGCGTTGAGTCAAACCAGGCCGCACAACCGGAATTTCCCGAATCACCACTCAGCCTTACCCATCTTCACACCGACGAGACCCGCTCACCGAACCACACAACCTCATCTTGAGCAGATCTGCCGAATCGGATATCCACCCGCCCGCCTCCGACGGCTTCTCGATTACTAAGGCCGATTGAGAACCCCCCAGAATCGCAGGCACCCCTTGTTTATGACTGTCGAACGATCGTCCCGGCGGAGCCCCGGTGATCGATGCTTCGGGAGGACTCGTGATGAAGCTGATTTTCGCACTTCTTGCCGCCGTCGCACTTTTCGCGACACCTCTTTCTGCGCGCGAAGTTCCGTTTGACGCCATCGTCAGTGGCGACAGCGCTCTGGTGCGCAGCGGAGCCGGCGAAAAGGACTATTACCCGACTCAGAAGCTGACTCGTGGCGAGAAAGTCCGGATAGTTCGGGAAGGCTACGGCGGCTGGTACATGATCGAGCCGCCCGAGGGCAGCCACAGTTGGGTCCGCGCCGAGTTCGTGAAGAGGAAAGGCGCTGACAAGGGCATCATCACTGAAAACACGGTCGACCGGATCGGCAGCCTGATCGACCGCAGCAATCTGAGCATCATCCACAAGGTGATCGAGGGCGAAGTCGTCACAATTCTCGGCCAGGCAACAATGAGTTCACGCAACGGCTCGGTCGAGATGCTCAAGATCGCTCCGCCACGCGGCGAGTACCGATACATCAACCGCAAAGACGTCACCCCGGCTGACGAATACACGGACCGTCCAGGTTTCCTGGCTTCATCGCAAAACGACGGTCGAGCGTCAGATCGACGAGGTGCTTCCACGCCGGATTCACAAATCCCGGGTTCGCCCGCGAACTCACCCGCGAATTCAGAAGTCGTGACCGGGCCATTCGGTAACCCGATTTCAACCGGAACTCCGCAGCGTTCAGGAGCTGGCGCTTCGATAGCAGATTCGTCGAGTCCTCCGGCCGTGGGCAGCAGCGCCTTCGACATGAAAGGAGCACTCGCTGGCTCCGACCCGAGCAACGTCGCGTCGCCCGCTCCGGGATTTCAGACGCTCAGCATGCTTCCCGACCAACTGCCAGGCTCGGCTCGGCAGGGAATCTCGATGCCCGGAGTCAGTTTCGAACCTCCGCAGCCACTCGGCCAGGCAGCGATCCCGGCCGAAGACCGAGCAGTCATTGAAAACGCCTGGCAGAACGTGATGCAGACCGACGGTCGATTTCGGCAGATGCTCAAGCAACCAGTCAGTCAGTGGAATCTTGCCTCGTTGAAGACATCTTACGCACAGTCCGCCGATAAACTGTCCAACCCGTCTTTGAAGCGACAGGTCGAAAACCGCATCGCCGCCGTCGATCGATACCAAAAGCTGTACGCCGATCAGATCGCGATCGAGCAGATCCTTTCTCAGACCGAAAGTCGCGACGCCGAGATCCGCCAGTCGTACATCGCGAAATGGCATTCCGTCTCGACGACGAATCCCCCAACGACTCGAATTCTGAAGCCGACCGCCGTGCCCAGCCAGCCTTCAGCTCCGAGTCCTGCCGCGACCGCCGCCGGATCTTCAACACCGACAGGTGTCCCGCCAAAGTTCGCGGGAGCCGGAGTCGTGCAACGTTCCGCGTTGGCTCGACCGGGAATTCCGTCGCACGTCCTGCTGGCTCCGAACGGTCGAGTGCTCTCGTACCTGCAGGCCGGACCGGGCATCAACCTGGACCAACACCTCGGACAGTCAGTCGGCATCACCGGAGCACGAGGTTTCCGCCGGGAACTCAACGCCGACCTGATGATCGTCCGCGGCCTGACACCAGTAAAGCTCCAGCCGTAGCTGATGGTTCGACAGGCCGATCCTCAGTAGCTGAAGTCGTGAGACTTCGGTTAAACGTGGCACCC
>CALDJX010000721.1 GCA_937899075.1 uncultured Planctomyces sp.
CGAATCACCGAGTTGTCGCTGGCCGTGCTGTCAGTATGCGGGTTAAAACTGGCCACGTTTTCGCCCATTAGAATCGGCCAGTGTTGCTGAGGATTGGTGGGTTATTTACAGGTGTTCTTCGTGGCTTTTGTGTTGCGACCCGGTTTGCGGGTTTGGCCGGTTTTGGATGAGCCGTTTGCGGGTTCGGCAGAGTCTGATTCAGTGGACTCCGCAGACCTGCTTTGTGTATCGGCCTGTCGCCCTCGGAGTCTGTAGCTGCGGCCGGTGATCTGGGTGAGTTCGGCATTCTGCAGGAAGCGATCCAGAATGGCCGTTGCGGCCGGAACGTCTCCGATCAGTTTGCCCCAGTCTTCCAGAGGTCTGTTACTGGTCATCATGGTGCTGCGGAGTTCGTGGCGACGCATGATGATCTCGAAGAGAAACTCGCCGCTCTTTTTCGGCAGATGCTTCATGCCCATGTCGTCGAGGATCAGCAGGTCTGGCTTGAGATAGCGGTTGAGAATCCGGTCATGACCTTCGAAGGCTTCGTCGTGCAGCCGCCGCGGGCGGTTTGTTCGAGCTGCCGCTCGGATGGTGGAAAGATAGTCTTCAGCACCATCTGAGGCGGCGTTATGAATCATCACGAACGCAGTCGAAAATGCTGCGGTAGTAAACGGTGAAGCCGTCGCGAATCAGTTGTCGTCCGATGCTCTGGACGATGTGACTTTTTCCGACGCCGGGAGGCCCGACCAGAATCGCATCGTGGTGTTTGCGGACAAAGTCACCGGCCGCCAGATCGTAAATCTGTTTGCGTCTGACTGACGTGTTGAATTCAAAGTCGAAATCATCGATCGACTTCTGATCGCGGAAGGCGGCGGTTTTGGTGCGGCGTTCAATCTGCCGATCTCGACGGACAACCAGTTCGTCATCCAGGATCATTTCGAGGAATTCGGCATGGTCGAGTTTCGAAGACTTCGCTTCGTGCAGCCGGACTTCCAGCGACTGCGCAAGTCCACTCAGCCGCAGTTCCTTAAGTTGTTCACGGTGCCGTCGGCGCTTTGTTCGAGCTGCCGCTCGTGCGGAAAAAAATTGCCGCGAAGGGCGTACGAAGTCGTGTTGCAATGAGAAAGTCGCGTTCATCGTCTCGTTCCTTTCGAAAGGCGTTCAGGGATTCAATGGAGTAATCCGACAGCGGGCGGCGGGCACCGACGCGCAGCGTTGGTCGGGGTGCTCTTCAATGAAGGGCAGTGGCTGCTGTATCTGAGGAGCCGGTCGCTTGAGTAGATTGCGGATGCTCTTCAGGCGGCTGGCTCCATAGGTCAGAGCGGTTTCACGAGCCTGCTCCAAAGCGTCGGAGGTGTGTTTGCCAGCCAGAGCTTTGAGCCCGGCCAGCACACGCACGCCCTGCACTCCACGTGTCTGCAGCATCGACTCACTCCACGCTTTGGTGTGTGGGCCGATCGCCGCGATCTGCCTGAGCAATGCGTCTGTGGCGCGTTCTACGGCAGACACTTTCGCATCCGGAATCTGCGACGAATCCGTACGGAAACGCCCTGGTTCGCTCTTGCTGTGAATCGCAATCTGCTTCCATTGATCATTGAAAACCCGCACCAGTCGTGTGTCCCCGACCAACGCTGCGCGTCGGTGCCCGCCCACACTCTTCGACCGATGTACTCCGGCGGTGCCGAGTAGTACGCCTGGTCGACTTCCGGATGTCCGTCACGACTGACGGTACGGCGAGTCTCGTGGAACATCGCAAAACGATCACGCGGCAATGTCAGCAGGGCGTCTTGTTCAATCGTCTCGAGCTGCTGCCGGACCTGCTTCTTCCCGCGTCGTTGGCAGAATTCGGGCCTGTGAATCCGCGTGTCGGCAACGGTCCGTTCCCACTCCAGCAAATGCTCGTTCTGCTCGGCCAGAGTCTTGAAGGTGTGCCCCTTCAGAGCGTTGTTCTTCGCGTACTTGACGCTGCTCTCGACCTTCCCCTTGGGCTCCGGCGTGTACGGCTTGGTCGGAACAAAAACGGTTCCATAGTGGGCGGCGAATGACGGGCACCGCCCGCAGGGTGGTCGCTTCGGATGCACGTCCGGGTCGTACCAGTCCGCTCGTTGAACGGCCGCCTTCAGATTGTCGATCACAAGCGTCTTGGGAACTCCGCCGAAGTAATGAAACGAGTTCTCAATCGCCGCGATAAAGTTGTCTGAAGTCTGATGCCACACGACTTCGCTGTACGCCTTGCGGGAACAACTCAGTACGACCCGAAACAGCCATGGGCGACGCTTCTTCCCATCGGGCATCACGACCGGGGCGGCCACCCCGAAGTCAATCTGAGCTTCCTCGCCAGGACCCGTCTCCATCCGCCGGAACGGCAACGGAGTCTTCTTGCCCAGGGCCACCACAAAGCGACTGCCCGAGTGATAGCTTTCTTCAAAGCCATCTTCCTTCAGGTTCTGAAGAATCCGCTGGACCGAAAGCCCGGCTTCCAGCTTCTGCTCAATCTGTTCGCGATAGTCGTCGCACAAACTCTTCGGTCCGCTGCGGACAGGAGGAACATCCAGGGGTTTGACAACGGGATCGCAAGACCCGGTTTGCGGACCAACCTGCGGTCGGTGCCCTGGCCGGTTTTGCCTCCTGGCATCCGGGGCTTTGTTGGAAATTTCCGGTTCCGGCGTTTGCGGGTCTGGCCGATTCTGGCCCTTCAGACGCCGCACGTACGCATTCACCGTCCCGCGATCCACGCTCAGAAAACGTGCGATCTCGCGATTGGAATGCCCGGATTGATGAAGTGTCTCAATAGAATGAATCTTAGACATCGAAAGTCGGTTCGACATGCTGGAAACCGAATTGCGATCTATCTGGCGGCAGGGATGCCGACTGATAGATCGTGCGTTGAAGTTTTCCGCTTCGTGAGTTGGGCAGTGGGTTACTGCGGAATCAATGGCGCTCACGAATCGCTACGACGTCAAGTTTATACCGGTGGGCGAACTGAGTCACGGCTGGCGGAGGCTCGAGCGGAGGCGGTTCGTTATCCGGTGGGAACGATGCTTGCGGTCGTGCCGGCACGATGGGCATTTCAACAGAGTGAGCCAGAGGAAAGCGGTGGCTGTCGCGCAGCATAATGAGGCTCGGTGGGTGACGCGGCAACGAGCTGGCAGATGCTGAACGGGAGATCGCGGATTTCGTTTCAGCCATCGTCGTACCAGGTGGGACGGTGAAGCCCGGACATCACGGTCCGCCAGCCCGGACGGTCTGTCCGGCTCGTGGATGTCGACAGCGATGCGGTCAACAACGATTCGCATTTCGGGCAGCGATGCTCCCACACTTCTTCGTCGGTGGATGCATCGATTGGGGCATCGGCCGGATTGGCGGACGGAGTTTCCCCGGCGGCCTCACCGCCGGATAGCAGTTGCTGGTCGGATAGCAGTTGCTGGTCGGGCAGCAGTTCTCGACACGCGGTCATGTAGCGTTGGCGATGAGGATTGCTGTAGCCGCCGTAGCGACGTGTCTTCGTGTAGCTTTGCGGAAGAATGTGCATCGTCCATCGGCGGACGAACTCAGCGCCGGGGAGGCGTACTTCTTCGGTCTCGTCGCTGCCGCCGGGTTGCGTGCCTGTTCGGGCCCGGAAGGTGACGTGGCCGTGCTCGTGACGAACGAGTCTGCGATTAGAAATCGGTCCGCCGGTCATGTAGCGCGCCAGATATTTCAGCACCTGGTCGGGAGTCGTGTCCGGCGTCGGGGGAGCCTGGATGTAAGTCACCCATTTCATATTTTCAAACGGCTGGAGCCAGTCTTCGAACGCCGCAGTATTCTGCAGGTGCGACCACTCACCGTCGAGTTTCAGTTCGCCTCTGGCCTGCAGTCGACGTAGTCCGGCGAGGAAGGCAGTGCGGAAGGCGAGCCGCAGGTCGTCGGCGTCGGCCAGCCAGAACCGCTTCTGAGTTTCACGAGCCGGCGGACGGGCGATCTTCCATTGGTCCGGCCTGTTCAGCGACGGTCCGCCGCCGGGCACGAAGGCGTGCACATGGACGTGAGCGTCCAGATGCTGGTTCCACGTGTGGAGCATCATCGCGGCCGCGGCTTCGAACTGCTG
>CALDJX010000722.1 GCA_937899075.1 uncultured Planctomyces sp.
CTTGAGGCTTTGTCCCTGCATCTTTGCGATTTCCGGGACGTCGTTCACGCTGGCGAAGTCCAGGAACGTCTGCGCGAAGTCGAGGTTTGAACAAAGCTGCTCACTGTTGACCGAGCCGGCTGGAATCGTGCCTGGCAGTCGAGCGAAGAATGGCATGCGCAGACACTCTTCGTAGATCCAGCGTTTGTCGAAATAGTCGTGCTCGCCCAGGAACATTCCCTGGTCGGCCGTGTAAATGACCAGCGTGTTTTCAGCGAGACCTGACTTGTCCAGGTAGTCGAGAACTCGGCCAACGTTTTCGTCAACGGCCTTCACGCAGCCCAGATAGTCGTGCAGATATTTCTGGTAGGCGGCTTTGCCTTTCTCGATTTCCGTCATGCCGGTCATGTCGACCGAGCCGGCTGGCCAGTCCTTCTTTTGAACATCGTCGACCATCGTTCGTCGCGGAGCCAGACGGCTGGTGATGGACGTGCCCATGTTGCGAGTCGCTTCAGAGCGGTGCGAGAAATCTTCCCACAGCGTGGCCGGTTCGGGGATTTCGACATCGGCAAGGTATGTCTTGTGACGGTCAGCGGGCTCCCATTTTCCATGTGGAGCTTTGTGGTGAAGCATCAGGAAGAACGGTTTTTCTTCGTCGCGGTTGTCCAGCCAGTCGACGGCGAAGTCGGTGATGAGGTCGGTGTAGTAGCCCTCGGTTCTTGCCGCTCCTTTGGCCGGACGAGGGCTGTAGGGAACTCCGTCAGTCGAGGCCACGAAAAACGGATCGTGATACTGACCCTGGCCGGGCCCGACTTTCCAATAGTCGAATCCCCACGGCGCGGACCTCAGATGCCACTTTCCAATCAGAGCCGTTTCGTAGCCCGATCGCCGCAGCATGTCCGCGACGTTGGGCGTGCCGGATTCCGGGCCGGGGAAGGCGTCGTTCAACGTTCGCACCGAGTTGATGTGCGAGTGCTGGCCGGACAGGATGACCGCTCGGCTGGGAGTGCAGATTGAATTGGTGACGAAGCACTGGTCAAGCCGGATTCCTTCTCGACCGATGCGATCGATATTGGGCGTCGGTGCGACCTTCGCCAGCCGTCCGCCGTAAGCACTGATCGCGTTACAGGCGTGATCGTCCGACATGATGAACAGGATGTTCGGACGACCTTTGAACTTTGCGGCAAGTATTTGCGAGCCGAGCGAAAAGAAACAGGCCAGAGCTATGGCAATGAAGCTCACAGTCGTGATGAATCGCTGCTGGCAATGGGCGGGTGTGCGATGCTGGGCGTAAGCAGAGTTCATGCGGAGATCTCTATGAAGGGTATTGTTTGAGAATCGCGCAAGGGAAGCGGCGAGGTATGACGAACTGCTCGGTCAGTATCCTTGTCGGCGGAGAAAAGGGCCAGTAAGCGGGCTTGCCTTCTGAGCGCTGGAGTTTGAACAGGTCTCACGCAAAGACGCAAAGGATCACGATCATTTTATGAGCCACGGATTTTCACGGATGGTTATGGAGCCGCAAAAAAGCATCCGTCTTCATCCGTGTAATCCGTCGTTCTTAATGTTCAGTCGTGTCAGAAAATCAAGAATTTTCAGTTGCGAAATGCAGAGACCTCAGCCGTTTCGCCACAAACTCCGCGCACCCGAAGTTCAGGTATCTAAACGGAGTTGAACTCTTTGCGAATCTCGGCGTCTTCGCGCCTTTGCGTCTGAATCCACGCGATCAAAGATGTTGTTCGCACGTTCGTCCGACTGACCGTATTATCGCGTCCACGAAATCTCCCTCCCCACAGTCTGCCCACCTCAATTACACCCTCCCGGCGTCCTGCCGCGTGTGTGAATTCCCGGAGAAGTCATCAGCTATGCGTCTCGGAA
>CALDJX010000723.1 GCA_937899075.1 uncultured Planctomyces sp.
GCTTACGATTGGAGTCAAATTGAATTCTAAGCCTAAAGCAGCGTTGACGACCGGCAGATCAAGGCACATGGTGGAGTCTTTTGCCCCATCATGAGGCCGATCATGGAATTTATTCTGCAGCCCTGGCAGCTCTTCCTCGTGATCCTGGCCGGCTGGATGAACCGTCAGCAGCAGGAAGTCATCGAGTATCTGCGGACAGAGAACCAGGTTCTGAAACAGAAACTCGGCAAGAAACGCATCCTGCTGGATGACGACCAGCGACGTCGTCTGGCGGTGAAGGGCGTGGTCCTGGGACGCAAGCGACTGGAAGAAGTCGGCACGTTGTTCACGCCTGACACGATTCTGCGCTGGCACCGGATGCTCGTCGCCAACAAGTGGGACTACAGCGATCATCGCAAGAGCAAACCAGGGCGTCCGCCTCTGCCTGACGAGGTCAGACAACTCGTCGTACGCATGGCTCGCGAGAATCCCAGTTGGGGCTATGACCGGATCGCTGGCGCCATTCAGAATCTCGGTCACGACGTCTCGGATCAGTCCGTGGGCAACATTCTGAAGGCGCACGGCGTCGAACCGGCACCCGACCGGAAACGGCAGACCACCTGGAAGACGTTCCTCAAAGCTCACTGGGATGTCCTCGCGGCCATCGACTTCACGACCGTCGAGGTGTGGACGAAGAGTGGTCTGGTGACTTACTACCTGCTCTTCGTAATGGAACTGAGAACACGACGCGTTCACTTCGCTGGCTGCACAGCGAATCCGCATGAAGCCTGGATGAAACAAGCGGCCCGTGAACTCACCAGCTTCGATGACGGTTTCCTCAACGATAAGCGATACCTGATCATGGACCGTGATACGAAGTTCTGTGAATCGTTCCGCTCCATCCTGCGTCAATCCGATGTAGAGCCCATCATGCTGCCGCCGAAAAGCCCCAACCTGAACGCACAGCTGGAGCGGTATTTCGGTTCTCTGAAATCCGAATGCCTCAGCCGCATGATCTTTTTTGGCAAGCAATCGTTGGAACGGGCCGTTTGTGAATACGTTGAGCACCATCACCGCGAACGAAATCATCAGGGACTGGGCAACAGGCTCATCGATCCGGACGAGCAGGTCGGCAAGCCTGACGGAGATGTTGAGTGCCACGAACGACTTGGCGGTCTGCTGCACTACTACCACCGCACGGCTGCGTAGCAGTCATCCAACACACGCGATTCACCTGTTCCCCGAGCGTTTCAATCCCGCGCCGGTCTGCCGATTCGCGACTCGGCGTACCGACGGTACGTCAACTGCTCACTAACTTCAGTCCACAATCACGCCCGACGACACACTCAAGGTTCGATGTTCACACGCCTTACATGTCGTTCCAGTTCTTTGACCACACGGGATCGAAAAAGTTGTTCGGCGGGCTGTCGTCGATTCAGAACAGGCGGATCTGGACTTTCTGTGGTATTTGTGGAGTGGGCCGAGATCGCCGCTGTTTGGCAAGGATCGCATCGCAACATTGGAACGCGACTTTATCGCCGACAAGACTCCACACCGTGAAACGAAGGACGCCTACTTTTCGCTGATCCATGAGGCGGACTTCTGTGACAAGGTGTTGAGGGAATTCGACACAGAAACCAACGGCGGCTTGATCGTCAATGGACACGTTCCCGTGAAGGTCGAAGCAGGCGAATCACCGCTCAAACGCAGCGGCAAAGCAATCACGATTGACGGAGCGTTTTCGGAGGCCTACGGCGACCACGGCTATACATTGCTGCTGGAGCCGGAGCGCATCGTATTGGCACAGCACTCACATTTCGATTCGGTCGAGGCGGCGATTCGAGACGGAGTGGACATCGTTCCGACGGTGCAAGACATCCGCGTGTTTGATTCGCCTCGACGCACACGCGACACCGAACGTGGGCAGCGGATTGGCTATCGGATTGAAATGCTGGAACGTCTGATCGAAGCCTACCAGACCAATCGCCTGCACGAGCGTTCGACCAATCCGTTGTGACCAGGCATATCCTGGTTACAAGCACTTCTTAATCTGCCCGTCGTCGGGCCGCTCGATTCGACTTCAGCGGAACTCGACATACCTTACTGGTTTTGGTTTTGAGAACGGGCAATGAATAAGTTGAGTATTTGCTAGTTGACATTCTCTCTGCCCAGGAGCGAAAGGTTGGATTCATGAAACTGGCAAAGTTTGTTCATTCCGAGAAGCTCAAGAAACGCGAGTACGAAGCTCGCTTGCCAGGTCTTCGCGCAGAGCTGTTGGAAGTGCAGAACTCTCTTCGCAAAGCAAACTTCCCTGTGATCGTTCTTTTCGCTGGTGTCGACGGCGCGGGCAAGAGCGAAATGGTTAATCTGCTGAATGAATGGATGGATCCGAGATGGCTGATCAATCGGGCTTATGCCAGGGCGTCTGACTCCGACACGGATGTTGAGCGTCCAGTCTTTCGCCGCTATTGGCACGACCTGCCGCCTCGTGGCCAGATCGGTCTGTTCTTGAGTGCATGGTATTCGCAAGTGTTGCTTGGAACGGTCGCTCAACAAGTTTCTGAATCCGAGT
>CALDJX010000724.1 GCA_937899075.1 uncultured Planctomyces sp.
GGTCCGGACGAGGAACCCCGTGAATACCACGTCAGCTTCCGATCTCGCATGGACGAACGATGCGACAATGTTCGAGCAATCCGTGACCAGCGGTTTCTCTACATTAGAAACTACATGCCGTACGCGCCGTGGGGACAGCACCTCAATTACCTGTGGACGATGAAAGCGACTCAGGCCTGGGAAGCTCATCATCGAGCCGGCAAGACGGACGCCATTACTGGCCGATTCTTCGGCACCAAACCGATGCACGAGCTGTACGACACCAGCGTCGACCCGGACAATGTCAACAACCTGGTCGACGATCCGAAATATGCAAAGGATGTCGCCCGACTCAGCGAAGCTCTCGACGACTGGCAGGTGAAGCACTTCGATTCCGGCCTGCTCCCGGAAAGCGAAGTCGTCATGCGAGCGGAAGACGTGGGAGTCACGATCTATGACCTGGTACGCGACTCGTCACTCTACGACCTGAAGGCTTACCAGAGTGCTGCCGCAAAGGCTCTGTCGCAGGACGCTGCTAACCTGCCGGGCTTCTATCGCGACCTGAGTCACTCGGATGCCGGAGTTCGCTACTGGGCAATCGTCGGGTGCTTCAATCTTCAGGAAGCGTCCCGCCTGGATTCTAACTTCATCCGCAAGAGCCTCGACGATAATTCTCACCACGTCCGCGCGATGGCCGCCTGGATCATGTACCGCGAAGGTGACAAAGCGGCTGCTCAGCATTGCTGGAACGACATGCTGAAGAACAGTTCGTACGCCTCGCTCAAAATCTTCAACATCATCGATTGGATCGGCGACGGCACCGAGCCTTACACGGACGCGATGAAAGCCTGCAACTTCAGTCACGGCGGCTACGTCGGGAGGATGAAGCAGTACCTGGGTGTCGCCCCCGAACCGGCACCGAAGAAGAAACGAGAGCGCAAGAAGAAGTAGCTCGCAACGCGCAGAGCTGGCTGATTCTACAATCGATCCTCGCAGCGCCGGTCGAAAATACCTGGAGCATTTCATGAAGATTCGACCGGCAGAGGCCTGGTTGCTGATCATCGTCGCTCTGACGTTTGCAGCTTCCTCGTCCCATGCTACCCCGACGCCAGCAGCGGGGTATGAAGCGTCGGCCAGAAAACCGAACATCGTGTTCTGTATGGCCGACGACTGGTCGTGGCCGCACGCGGGAATACTGGGTGACCCTGTCGTCAAGACTCCGAACTTCGATCGCATTGCCCGCGAAGGAGTGCTCTTTGAAAACGCGTTTGTATCGACGCCTTCGTGCACTCCGAGCCGTCTGAGCATCCTGACCGGCCAGCATCACTGGCGACTGCGAGAAGGGGACAGCCTGGGCGGTTCTTTGCGGGAAAAGTTCGACGTTTACACCGAACTTCTTCAAGAATCCGGCTACCGAATTGGTCGATTCGGCAAAGGCGTGTGGCCGAGCAAACAAAAGTTTCGCCATCGTGATTCTTTCGGGGAACGCTTTAAGTCGTTTGACGAGTTCCTCGAAGTACGGATGCCCTACGAACCGTTCTGCTACTGGCACGGTGGCCAGGATCCTCATCGCCCTTATGAACTCGGCGTCGGCGTAAAAAGCGGCATGGATCTGTCAAAGGTCAAAGTGCCAGCGTGCCTTCCCG
This sequence comes from uncultured Planctomyces sp., assembly GCA_937899075.1. Classification (GTDB taxonomy): domain Bacteria; phylum Planctomycetota; class Planctomycetia; order Planctomycetales; family Planctomycetaceae; genus JABMPE01. The sequence continues at coordinate 1,626 of CALDJX010000724.1, forward strand.
ATACGGACACGGTTCGCAGCGACGTTGCTGACTACCTTTGGGAAGTCCAGCGTTTCGATCGCGAGGTCGGTGACATCGTCCGCAAGATTGAAGCGATGGGCGAACTGGATAACACGATCATTGTGGTCAGCGGCGACAACGGCATGCCGTTTCCTCGATGCAAGGCGACGCTTTATGACCAGGGGACTCGCGTGCCGCTGGCGATTCGGTGGGGCGAGAAAGTTCAGGGGCAACGCGAAGTTTCCGACTTTGTCAGCCTGTGCGATCTTGCTCCGACGTTTCTTGAAGCTGCCGGTTTGAAACCGTCGGCGCAAATGACCGGTCGCAGTCAGATGCCCATACTTCTGTCAAAGAATTCGGGCCAGGTGGACGCAACTCGAAATCACGTTCTGACGGGCGTTGAGCGGCACGTTTACCCGTATCCAAAACGAGCCATCAGAACGAACGAATTTCTATATATCCGCAATTTCAATCCGGACAAGTGGACGACTGGCGAAGTCAAAGGCCGAAACCCGGAATACGACTTCGCAGTAACGCCATGGCCAACCGAACCGGGAGCATTCTCTTTCGCGATTGATCCGTCGCCGACGAAACAGTTTTTGCGATTACACCGCGGTGATTCCGACATCAAACCGTTTGCCGAACTGTCATTTCCTCGCTGGCCAAAGGAAGAGCTTTACGATCTACGGACCGATCCGGCTCAGCTGACGAATGTTGCGAAGAATCCTGAATACGCTGAAACCCTGAAAGCTCTGCGAAAGCGACTCAATACCGAACTACGGGCAACACGCGATCCGCGGGCAATATCGACAGCAAAACCAGGCAGTGCATAGGGTATGAACCACGGAAGACACGGAATTGCACGGAAAGATGGTTAGTTGCTTCCGTGTTTTCTGTTCCTTCTGTGGCTGATTCCATTGCTTGACTCCGTCCGGCAGAGCCTGACCTCCATGAAATTTTCCGATCGATTAATCACTACAGAATTCAATAGAGCTGTGAATCCAATGAATCGTCTACTGCTCGTATCGCTGCTTATCATCTCCTCACAACGTGTATTCGCAGTTGATTTGATCAACGAAACTGATCAAGTGAAAGCGGCGACGAAAATCCTCGACGCCTGGCACGACGATCAGCCGGAACGCGGCGACCGATTTCTGCACATCGTTTGCTGGACACCGTCTGACCGTGAGTTACCCACTGACTACCAGCCGCGTCTGACTCGGATGATGGAGCACATTCGAGGCTTCTATGCTCGCGAGATGGAACGGCTTGGGTTTGGCGATCGCAGTTTCAATCTGAAGTACGATGATCAGAAGCAATTGATTCTGCACACGATCCGCGGGAAGCACGACACGAATCACTACGCCGTGCAGTCAGGCAGCGAAATTCGCAACGAATGTCTGCCGACGCTTGAACAGGCTGGCATCGATGCCCGGCAGGAGACGATTCTGATTTTCTGTAACCTCGCAACGTGGGACGCTGAGCAGCGACGATTTACTCATAAGTCACCGTACTACGCCGGTGGATCGTTTCGTGGCGGTACGGCCTGGCAGCTTGATTCGCCTGAGCTTGATTCAAAAAATCTTATTCTCAAGCAGCCGATCATCCGCGACGGGCAGTATGGTCGAATTTCGCTCGGCAAGCACAACTCGATCTTTATCGGCGGCGTCGCGCATGAGCTTGGCCACGCACTGGGGTTACCTCATTGTCGAGCACGTCCTGACGAAGCGGCGCGAGGAACCGCGCTCATGGGCTCGGGCAACCGCACTTACGGCGACGAACTGCGAGAAGAAGGCCTGGGAAGTTTTCTCACACTCGCCCACGCACTCAGACTGGCTTCGCATCCACAGTTTTCCGGCTCGATCAAAGCGATGAACGACAGGGCGACGGCAACGATTGACGACCTGTCGATTACTTCCGAAGGCAAATCAATTCACGTTTCGGGAGTCATCAAAGGCGAGCCACCCGTCTATGCCGTCGTTGCCTATTTCGACCCCGAAGGCGGCGGCGATTATGACTCGACAACGGCGACGGCAGTGCCCGACAGTGCAGGTCGTTTTGAATTAAGTTCTGATGCCCTGCGTCGAGGGAAGCGAGGCGAACTTCGACTGTTTCCACTGCACGTGAATGGGTCCGCCGCCGGGCAGATGTCGCGCACGAAATTCCGCTATCCGTACGGAATCTCTGACGACGGCATGCCCGATCTTTCAGCGATCCAACTTCGGTTTGACCTCGCTCCGGTGCTGGATGCTCTGGCAAGAAATGACCAGCAAGCCGCAACCCGACTGGCAAAGTCCATCACGTCAAAGAAAGCGGCATCGATCGCGCAGCATCTGACTCAACGAGCCAGCCCGACGCAAACGCCGGCTGAGTACGACGGTGGGCTGTCGAAGGTGCCCCTGACGAGCCTCAAACCGGAGTCATCGGAAGTTGGCTGGGGGCGAACGGCCTTCGATCGCGTGCCTGGACAATCACCGCTGCTCGAATCAGCCGGCGAAATCTTCGAAACAGGAATCTACGCACACGCTTCCGCTCGGCATGTTTATCGGGTCGACAAGAAATGGAAGCAACTGACGGGCAAAGTCGGCCTGGCCGCGGGGCATGGTGGCACGGTTGAATTTGAAATCACCGGTGACGGAAAACGTTTGTGGAAGTCGCGAGTTCTCAAGGCAGGGACTCTCGCAGAATTCAACGTCGAAATTGAAGGTGTCGTAAAGCTCGAATTGCTCACACACCCAACTGACGACGGCCCGGCGTCAGACTGGGGATTGTGGCTTGAGCCAACACTTTCGAAGCAGGCCAATTAGCGGATCAGTCAGAAACACGCACTGCCGGGTTTCGGCATCCTGCTAACGTTTCTTGCGACTCGACGAAGAATTATCCAGACCAGCGGCTTTCAGACGGGAGTCAAGTTCAGCACTGAGCTGTTCGCGAACGTTGGCAAAGTCGGGATCATCTACCAGGTTCGTAAACTGATTTGGATCGGCCTGCATGTCGTAAAGTTCGGCCGACTTGTCTCCGTACCGCATGAATGCCCAGTTTGATGTTCGGATTGAGTAACCTCGTCCGTTCAGGGATAGCGATCCGTCGCGGACGCTGGCATCGTTGTCTTCAAGAATCGGGACAAGGCTTTTCCCCTGCACGGTCGACGGCAGCTTCAACTCGGCGAGGTCGGACAGCGTCGGGAAGATATCCATCAGCTCGGTCAGTGCTTGAGAACGACCGGGTTTGAAGCCGGGAACGGACATGATCAGCGGAACTCGCGTCACTTCTTCGTGCAGGTTCGACTTCTGCCAGAAGCCATGCTCGCCCAGGTGATAGCCGTGGTCGCTGGCGAAGACGATCGCCGTGCTGTCTCGCAGCCCGAGTCGTTCCAACTCGTTGATGATTCGTCCAACCTGCTCATCCATGAACGCGACCGAAGCGTAGTACCCCGTCCACATTCTCTTCTGATTGTCCGGATATTTTCCGATGGGATTCTTCTCGCTCTGCGTGGCCGCCAGACCCGCTTTCGGAATGTCGAACAGATCGTTCTCGACGGCGGTCGGCATCAGAATCTTCTGCCACGGATAAGGATCGAAATGCTGCTGCGGAGCGACCATCGGATAGTGAGGCCGCACCAGCCCAACGGCGAGGAAGAATTTTTCCGCTTGATGTTTTTGCAACAGCTCAATCGCTTTGGTGGCTGACTTGTGGTCGGGCTGGTCCGAACCGTCGCCTTCATAGCGAACCGTGACGAACATGCGATGCGGCATTCTCGTTGACTGACGATTTTCGGGATCCGTCGTGAAGATATTCTGATTCAAGCAGGCATAGTGGCCGGGCGTGTGAGCTTCCTGGCCCTGCGAGTTGAACCGTTCGGTCCATGACGACTCAACGTCCAGGCCGTTGGTGCCGGCGATGATGTCGCCCGGAACTCGCATATGATAAATCTTGCCAACGCGTGCGCTGTACCTGCCATTTTCCCGGAAGTGTCGACCGAGATTCATGTCAGCGTCGCCTTTATAACGGCTATGCATGAACGACGTTCGCGACGGCCCGCAGACCACTCCCTGACAGTACGTCCGCTCAAAGACGACGCCTTCGGAAGCAAGCCGGTCAATGTTCGGAGTGTGACAAACCTTGTCGCCGTAACATCCCAGCACGCTGGCTTTCAGATCGTCCGAAACGATGAACAGCACGTTCTTAATCGCCGGTCGTGTATCAGCCGCCAGGCTGCGACGTGCACCGCCCGCCAGAACGACTAGACACACCGCAGCAATGGCCATTCTGCGGCGCACCACGGTGGTTGATCCGCAAATGAATCGGACTGATTGGCGGCGAGGATTTCCAAGTCTCATAGCTGTTTTCCGAGCGAATCTGCAGGAGATAATTTCTTTCAGATCGTAAGCGTCATCGTCGGATGATACTAAGTCTGGCAGAAACATCTAAAGCACGTCGCACGGCTACAGTTCAGTTGTCCTGGTTATCGTCCTTCGCAACCGGAATCGGCAGGCGGACAACCAGGTCATCGCCGGCAGGATCATCGTCGTACGACAATCCGTTTTCATCATCGAGGTTCACGCCGACGCTGTAGATCAGGAATCCGTCACCTTCACGACGGTACTGCAGCGTCTTGCCAGTGAAGACGTCAGTCGGGGCTTTTGGCATGTAAGCCGGCACGAGTTTGTTCAGCGAGTCCGGGTAGCTTCCGTTCTTCTGCTTCCACTCGGCAAGTGCGAAGGCGATGTGAAGATTGTGCCTCGTTTGTTCCGCTCGACCGTGAGCTTTGTTGACCGCGCTGATCGCTGGCAGCAGCAGAGCCGAAAGCACATCTCCCATCATTTTACCGGCGGCCGCTCGACCGGATCCTTCGGTTACAGTCGCTTTGAGAAAGCCCGAGACTGACACGTTCTTTTTCGTGTCCTTTAACTCGTCCTCGAACGCCGCCAGTGCTGCTGCCCGTTCCGAATAAGTATCGTGGTTTATGCCGACGACCACCCGGTCGTAACGCTCATTTCCTGTTCGAAGGACGACGTTCCAATCGACGGAGAGCAACGCCAATCGCGTTGCAAATGCCTCCATACCAGTTGACGGGACAGTGCCCAGATCGAGTGCGTTCAGCTGGCCACAGCCCAGCAGCAGAGCGCTATCCAGGAACATCATCCGCTCAGTCCAGTCGAGCTTCTGAGCGACGCTCGGCATTGGCGGAAGTGATGCCAGGTCACGGCGACACCGGGCAAGCTGCTCAACATTCAGGTCGAGCTGGTCGAGGTAAATTATGTCGGCGTTTGTCGCGATTTGATTGATGGCCGTACCGACGAGGTAGTCAATCAGCGTCGGTCCTCGACTGATCATGTGGCCGAACCGGTGGCAGGACATCAGGTCCTGCCAGGCCGCATCCGCGTCGCCTTTCTTGATGCTCAGCATACTCCGGCAGATCAGATATCGGGCTACAGAACGACTCTGCTGGATCCCTGGCAGCAGCGTCCCGATCAAACCATTCGAGACGCCTTTGTCATCAACCGGCGGAACTAACGGTGAGAAATACTTTGGACGAGAGGCTCCTTCAACGATTGTGGCGACAGCCTTTTCATTTTCACGCAGCCATTTCTCGACACGCGGAAATTCGTCTTCGTTCCATGGCCGTTCGTAGGCGAAATTGAACTCTTTATCGATGGCATCTCGTCGTTCTTCAACGGGAAGGTCTGCCGAGAAGGATCGAAAATACTTCCCATCTGCAGACGGAACCGGCATTCCGAGCAATTCAAAAAATTCGTCGCTCATGCGTGCTCCCTCTGGTTCCGGACCGAACCCTTCATAGAGCGACACGGCCCCGTTCTCTTCTGGCAGCACACCCTTGCCAAAGTGATCGTTAAGAGCTGCGGCGTAGTCCGGCAGCCCCTGTTTCGTTTTGTGATCTGTCACGCGAGTGATCTCTTTCGAGAAGATAAAAAGTTTCGCGAGACTTCCGGCGGTCAGAGGTTTTTCTGGCTGAGCCTTCTTTCCTTCGTTCCCTTTCGCGGGAGCACCGTCCTGAGCAACGAGCGGGGCCGTGCCCAGAATGACCGAAAGCACCAGCAGCTTGAACAAATCACATCTCATGGCAACGTCCTTACAGATTTCCGAAGTTTCGGTTCGATCGAGAGCAGATCCGCTGACGAATGTTTGTCGACGTTCCGACTGATGATCCCGGCCTCTCACGTTTTTGTTCTGAAATTGCGTCAGAGCCATCCACATTCTCTGAGAAATCTACTCGGCCACCGACTTCACAGGCCAGACTCCGTGATCCGTGGTTGGCGAATGGCCGTTCCATGCCGATAGTCTGGCTCGTGAAAAACAAATGAGAACGTTCCTTTAGGTGACACCTGATGGCTGATCCCGAACATACAGTCGAGATCCCCGACCGGTCGCGTCCGTGGTTCATGATCCTGCTCCGGCCAGCGGTCACGATTCCGATTACGCTGCTGCTGCTGATCATTCTGGCATGTCTGGCCACGTACCGGTCGGCACGGTTCCGAGGCATTCCTCCGATTGATGAGGTCGTCGATCGCGAAACCGAAGGACGGATTGACGTCAGTGATGAAGAGAACGCATTCACCTATTACGGACAGGCGTGGGAGCGGTTGCCTGAGACGCTGGATGACAAAGCGGCCGGCGTCGCTGTTGACGTCTTGGAAGCTGGCGGCAACTGGAGCGACGTGACTCCGGCGGCGAAAACTGCGTTGACCAGTTGCGAAGCGTTGCTCGACGATTGGAAGAAGGGTACAGAATGCGAACGCGGCATCCGCCTGCAATCGGCTGACGCGAAATGGTACGACGTCATCGGCGTACAAGACTCACGAGCGATTAGTCGGTTGGTAATTCTGAAGTCGGCAATGCTTCTTCACGAGGGCAACACGGACGAGGCGTGGGAATGGCTGCGAGCCTTGTTTCGATTTAGTCGACACCTCGGTAATCCGGGGAGCTCCATTGAACGATTCCTCGGAGCCTGTTACCACGCAGCAGGCAGTGAAATACTGGTGCACTGGGCAGCAAATGATGGCGTGACGTCCTCGCAGATTGAAACAGTGATTCGAGAATTGGACGTCATCTATCGACTGACCGCTCGCAATTCTCATGTGTTGAAACGCGGGTATCTCACAAGTGCGAAGGTGCTATCGGAACCCGAATCGCTGGAAGAGTATTACTTTTCCGTGGACATCGTTCCCGAACAACTGGAATCCGTTTCCGACAGTTACCTGTTCCTGAATGGCGAGCCACAATTAGCAGAGCTACTGATTCGGCATGTGTATGCAAATTGTCTTTCGCAATGCGACCTTCCTCGCCGCGACAGAGTGTTCGCCACAACTCGGTATCCGCTGTTTAAACCAGTCGGAATTGCGGGCCGACCACTCATGGATGTGCACGCGTTGGACGATGCTTTAACACGCTCCAGACGGGTGCGATCAGGCCGGTGCTTGGATTTCCGGGGTGTTTCGTTGATCGGGGAGT
>CALDJX010000725.1 GCA_937899075.1 uncultured Planctomyces sp.
CTTCATATTCCGAGCTGTTTTCTGCTGAACGTGGATCGAGAACCGGGCATCACGCGAAAAACAAGTTCATTCGCGAGACATCACCCTGAGAAGCGCGGGAGTATAGCCCCGTCAATCGGGACTCTGTAGCGAAGCGAATTACCGACCGGTTCACTCGGCTACTTTGGCGAGTTCGGTTCGTCGTGCGACCTTTGAGGATCGCTTTTCAGCGAATCACCATCGGCTTCCTGCGGCGATGCGCCGTCAGCGAGCGACGGGCTCTGCACCGCTCCGGTTACCGGCAGCGTCGGGTTGGCACCGGGGTTGGAAGCGGGCCTGTCATCTCTCGCCGAGGTGGTATTCGCGTCTACGGAACCTGTCGGAAGGGACTCTTGAGTCGAGTTTCCCAGCTCAGTCGCGTCTTTTAGTTCAACGTTGAAGATTTCGATGAGCGAGTGCAGGCAGCAGGCGACGATCGGGCCTATGAAAACTCCCCAGAGGCCCATGACCTGGAGGCCTCCGAGGACACTCACGAATGCGAGCAGCGGGTGCAGGCTGGTGTCGCTTTTCAGCACCCAGGTGCGGATGACGTTGTCCAGGAATCCGACGACGATCAGGCAGAAGGCGGCGACGAAAATCGCGGCTCCCCAGTTTCCTTCGATGCCCAACCAGATGACGGCAGGAATCCAGACTAGCGGGGTGCCGGCCATGGGGACCAGAGCGGCGAACGTCGAAATTGCCAGCAGCACAAAGAAGTAGTCGAAGCCGGCCAGCTTCAGGCAGAGTGCCGTCGCAAGCCCCTGCCCGATCGCCGCCAGAAATGTTGCCAGCACGACGGCACGAACTGAGGACTCGAACTTGGAAAGCAGCTCATCCTGGTGGGCGCGTTCGACGGGGATCAACGCCTGAGCCGCTGCAATCAGCTCGGGGCCATCCGCGAGGAAATAGAACAACGCCATCGTGAAAACGGCTAAGGCCAACAGAGTTGCCAGACAGGCCTGAAGAAATGACAGCGTACTATCGACAGTCGCTTCGAACGCGTTTCCGACCGAGCGGCCAACGACTCCCAGAGTCCTCACCGCGACGCCGCCGGCCAGGGAGACAAGTCCACCTCGCACTCGTTGAAACTCGGACTTAACCAACGTTTCGCGAGCGGCCTTCAGCACATGATGATTCTCATTCAGGCGTTCGATCTGTTCTTCGCTCAGTGACAACATCTCGATGTCGAATGACGTCACTTTCGGGCCAAGCACATCGTCCGTCGTGTCGACAACCCAACGAGTCACGAGATCCTTTTCACGCGACAACAGAGTTTTTGCCTGCTGTGTCGTCGCCGGGATTGCCGCCTGAACGGCCTGCGCTTTCGGGATGCTGCCCGCCAGGTCTCCGGCAAGATTCAGCAGTTGATAGCCGCCGATCAGAATTCCAGCGAGCAGTGGCAGCATGATCGGCGCCAGAAAAACAACCGTCGTTGCCGCTGCGGCCAGTGACCGGCGATTCGGCCATCGCTGCATGAAGTAACGAAGGATCGGCTGAACCAGCAGACTCGCCATGGCCGCCAGAAAGAGCGGCATCAGAAATGGGGCAAGCACCTGGTAGAACGTCGCCCCGAGGCACAGAATCAAAACTGTAATTATCAGCAGAGAAACGTAACGCGCCATAACAATTCACTCTCGGCCAGGACGTGCGGGAAGCTCGCGCACGAACGACGATAAGTCGTACCGGATCCCGAGCGTGCATCTTGGTCGAAGTTTGCCTGACAGAGCAACCTGAGGCATTGCCGATTGTTCAATCGCCGACGCAACGTTCTCGCTAAGAAGCTTCACGGTAGCGGAGGTTTGCTTTTTCAACCGTAACCAGCGTGTTGGGAGCGATCTTCTTGTTCATGATCGAAACGCTGGCGCCGATCATTGAGTTTGCTCCGATGACCGTTGCTCCACCGAGGACCGTTGCGTTTGAGTAAATGACGACGCCTGCCTCGATGGTCGGGTGCCGCTTCTGGCCTCGGATAATGTTGCCTTCGCCGTCGCGAGGGAAACTGACGGCTCCCAGCGTCACGCCCTGGTAGAGCTTGACGTTGTCGGCGATCTCGCAGGTTTCGCCGATGACGACGCCTGTTCCGTGGTCAATGAAGAATGAGCCACCGATTGTCGCGCCGGGGTGAATGTCGATGCCCGTCCGACTGTGAGCCCACTCGGTCAGCATTCTGGGAATCAACGGAACTCCCAGCGTGTGAAGTTCGTGAGCCAACCGGTAGACCGTGATGGCCTCGACGCCGGGGTAGCAGAAAATGATCTCGTCCTGCGCCTTTGAGGCAGGATCTCCGTCGTGCGCCGCGGCCACGTCGGCCGCGAGCGTTCTTCGAATATCCGGTAGCGTTTCCAGGAACTGAATTGCGATTTCCTGGGCTCGCATCTCGAAGTCAGCAACCCGTGCCGCGTCGCAATGTTCGTTCAGAACGTCGGCTCCGTAGCGAAGCGCTCTGGCGATTTGCTCGGTCAGGCTGTCGTGCAAAGCGTCGACCAGATCACCCACGTAGTAGACGACGTTGTCCATGTTGAGATTCTCGCGGCGCCGATATCCGGGGAAGAGAATCTCTTTGAGCGACTCGGCAATTTCGATCACGGCGACAGTGCCGGGCAACGGGCAGTGTCCGAGGTGATTGATCGTCCCGATGTCCTGGTAGGAAGCGACGATGCGGTCGGTGAGTTGAGGAATTCGAGCACGCAAAGAAAGGTCAGTAGCCATGTCAGCGAACCTTGCTGGTTCGGCGACCGCTCAGGATGTCCAGATACGAGCGGTGGCCGAAATTGGTGTGGCGAGTGGGCGGATGATTGCTCCGCGACGTCGAAAGAGCCGATCTGACTTCGGTCGTCAGACCGGGCAAATACAGACGCAGATATCGCCGAGAGGACGCCACTGATACCGCGAGCTGGTTGCCTTAATTGCGTACATGATAAGCGGCCGTTTGCGGAATGACGCGTTGGTTGTGAGGCGAGCCTGATTAATGCCACGAGGCAAAACCGGTGTCACCTTGCTTCCCCAATCAGAAATCGACGGACTAGACGAACAGGCTGAAGGATTCTCAGGACCGCTACAGCGAGCCTGCATATTACACCGGTACGAACTCGAATACTTTCTGCATTCCGGACAACCGGATCACTTTAGCGGTTCGGAATTCTCAAGCTGACCGGGCTGACTCAACGATCGTCGTCCCGTACCTCAGCGGTCCCGCCTCTTTCGAAGCCTCGCGTGAACGATTCG
>CALDJX010000726.1 GCA_937899075.1 uncultured Planctomyces sp.
TAAATACTGCCTGCAAAGTGGTTGTCGTCGGGCGGGGAGACAATGTAACCTACGCGCGAAGTCACAAATGCGGGAGTGGCGGAATTGGCAGACGCGCTAGATTTAGGATCTAGTGTCCTTAGGACGTGGGGGTTCAAGTCCCCCCTCCCGTACTTTGAATCAGTAGACTCAGCATGTATCTGCGATCGGTTCTGAAGTTGAATTTTGATCGCTCAGCGGTCTGCCTGCGGTTGCTGGCGTCATTCCTGTGACGAACCGCCGGAATCGAAGGCTTGCCGGGAAGTCCGATTGATGAGCCGTCCGACGGACTCTGCTGCACCCCAGAATGTTCTTGGTCAGCACTTCCGTCTGGCTGCTGATTGGAACTCGGGTCAGATCGAAGCATCGACCGGCGGGTTCAGCGACGCGAGTGTGTTCAGGGTCGAAAATGCCGATCGCACGTACTGCCTGAGGCGCTGGCCGGTAACGCAGACGTCGTCGGCACGAGTGCTCGCCATCCATCAGTTGCTGGCCGTTGCGAATCGTCGAGGTGTTGCCGCCGTTCCGGTTCCGGTGAGATCGGATTCAGGAACGACTCTTCCAGAAGTCAACGGCGAGTTCTGGCAGCTTGAGCCGTGGATGCCCGGCGTCGCTGATTTTTCGACGACGCCGCACGATCAGCGATTGAAATCAGCGATGACTCAACTGGCCCGATTTCACAACGCGGTTTCCGACTGGCTTCCGACATCGAAGGTCAGTCAGTGGTTTCAGCCTGCGAGCCTGAGTCCGTCCCCGACAGTCGGTCAACGGACCCGCATGATCGACGGTTATGCCTCGTCAGTGGCTGATTTCGAGGCAGCGATTGTACAGGAGCACGACGCTCGATTTCGCGATGTCGGCAGTCGGATCGCTCTTCTGTTTCGAACAGCACACTCGGCAATCAAACGCGAACTGATGGCTGTTCAAGATCTGCCAGTTCCTCTGCAACCATGTATCCGAGACGTGTGGCACGATCACCTTTTGTTTCAAGGTGACGAGCTGTGCGGCATCGTTGACTTCGGAGCGATGGCCACGGACTCAGTCTCTTGCGATTTGTCTCGATTACTCGGGAGCCTGTTCGGCGATGACTTGGCCTCGTGGCAGCGCGGCGTGAGCTATTACGAATCGGTACGGCCGATGTCAGAAGCCGAGCACCGCCTGCTGCGGCCACTCGATCGGTCCAGCGTTCTGCTGAGCGGGATGACCTGGCTGAAACGCCGGTACGTTCTCAGGAATACTCCGGACGATATTTCGCGAGTCTGTGACCGTCTCGACGCAATTCTTGTCCGACTGACTTCCCTGGTTCTCGACTCCTGATTGTCGTCTCTGGAGTCTTCTTCCGTTTCGTCGACTCTTTTCGTGGGCGGCGATAGGATCCTCGTCTCGGCCGCGATTACGAATTTGAATGAGAGGATAGTCCGTTGAGTGATTCTGAATTCACCTGCCCGCAGAACCGCGAAGAGGTCATCAATACCTACTTCATGGAGCATCGAGCGAAATTGATTGACGTTGCCGCCTATCTTGATCGGCTCGACCGGGCTCGGCCTGTCGGCGAAGAAGCCGACTTCCGCGATGTTGCGTTTCGGAAGGCGATTGCGATTCTGACGGACGGCGATTCGCAACGTGCTCGTCGGATTCTGGACCTGTTCAGTGACGACACGACGGACATGCCGCAGTCTGCCGAGGGCATGAAGGGAGCACTGGGGGCTCCGCTGCCAACTGTTGAATCCGGGGCGGCCGCGACGGAAGGCGGTGCAGCATGAGGTACATCGACCCGCACATTCACATGGTCTCACGCACGACCGACGATTATCAGCGGATGGCTCAGGCCGGTTGCATCGCCGTGACTGAACCCGCGTTCTGGGCAGGCTTCGATCGTTCGTCGGCGCAGGGATTTTTTGACTACTACCGGCAGCTCACCGAGTACGAACCGAAACGAGCCGCCCAGTTCGGTATCAAGCATTTCACCTGGCTGTGCATCAACCCGAAGGAAGCAGATGATCCCGGATTCGCTCGCGAAGTCATTGCACTGATTCCCGATTTTCTGGAGAGGGAAACCGTTCTTGGTATCGGCGAAATCGGCCTGAACAAGAACACGAAGAACGAGCTGATCATTCTCGAAGAGCAGATCGCCCTCGCTGAAAAGTACAACCAGATGGTGCTGGTTCATACGCCGCATCTGGAAGACAAGCGGAAGGGAACGCGGATTATCATGGACGCGATCAGCGCCAGTTCGATCGAACCAGGTCGAGTGTTGATCGACCATGTTGAGGAACACACCGTTGCTGAAGTCCTCGACCGAGGTTTCTGGGCGGGCATGACGCTTTATCCGGATACGAAGGTCACTCCTCAGCGAGCGGCCGACATCATCGAAATGTTCGGCACTGAGCGACTGTGGATGAACTCGGCCGGCGACTGGGGCTGCAGCGACCCTCTGGCCGTTCCCAAAGCCCGACTCGAAATGGCAAAACGTGGTCACTCAGCAGAAACGATCGACCAGGTCACGTTCGGAAATCCGCAGGCATTCCTCGGCCAGTCTGCGAATTTCAAACTCGCGTAACTTAAAGTTCGGAACACTGATAAACGCTAATCGTCACTAATGATTCTTCATCAGAAATCAGCGTCTATTAGTGAAGATTAGCGTTCCTGAATTCGTTCGTTTTGAATCTAAACATCGAGCATGTCGAGCGTTTGCCACAGGCTGGGATCGCTGGCGAATGGGAATGCTGCGTCGACGGTCAGGCAGTGGTCGCCCAGTTCTGAGTCTCGCAGCATCGCGTAGAAGGCGAGTTGCGGTGACTCGGTCGAATCAAAACCGTTTAGGCATTCGGCAGGTAGCCATGCTTCGAGCGAGTAACCATCCTTCGTTCGCTCTGACCGAATTTTGAACGCGTCAGGCTGGAAGATTGGTGCGTCTTCACTCGCGCGTGGGATTGGGAGTTGTCTGACGACCGGTTCGAGGCCGTCGCCGCCGCCGCCGTTGGGGAGCAGGCAGAAGTGATGGCACAGTCGGTTCGCTCGATGGATTGTCGTGGTGTTGCGAGTGTTGATCCAAATCTGCAACGCGTCGGTCTCGTCAGGTCGATCGATATTTGAAACTGCGGGATGTTGTTTTCCGGAAACCTCTGCGGCGATGCCGAGCCCTTTAGAATTCCACGCGGCCGACAACTTCAGCGGCGACGAGCCTTCCTTGAGATCACTGCCCGGCCAGAACAATCGGCAATCACCCGTCAGTTTCAGCAGTTGCTTACCTTTTCGAGGCAGCTCGTCGACCCGTTGCAGCGGTAAGGCGAAACGAAAACTAAACGTGGCCGGGATGACAGAATTCATCAGCGAGTCCGCTTTCGATACTGAAGCAAGTTTCAAAGATTACAAATCGCAGAGGGCCGCGGAGTGAAAGACGCTGAGTTCGCGGAGAGGTTGTGAATTTTACGAGCACGAAGCGCAAGCGAGTGAATCCCGTCGGCCAATTCACTCGCTCGCGCTTCGTGCTGGTATTCTCGATTACTTTTGCGGAGAGATTTCCGTACGAACCATGGCTCTCCGTTTCCTCTTTTTTCTCCTCGGCGAACTCTGCGATTTCAAAACAGAACCTGACAGCAAGCTTCTCTACAGAGTCGCGAAGTTCTTCAGGAGTCGCAGGCCGACGCTCTGGCTCTTCTCCGGGTGGAACTGTGTGGCGAAGAGGTTGCCTCGCGCGATGGACGAACAGAAATCGGTGCCGTGGTTCGTTGAGGTTGCGACGACCGAGCTGTCTTCCGGCACGACGTAGTAGCCATGCAGGAAGTAAACGTGCGAGTCCTCGGGGATCCCATCCAGCAAGGGCGAACCGTTAGCAGTCTGCAGCGAGTTCCAGCCCATGTGCGGAATCTTCAAATCGGGCTGTTCTTCAAAGCGAATGACTTTTCCGGGGATGACTCCCAGCCCTTCGAACTCGCCGTCTTCGTAGCTGACGTCGAACAGAAGTTGCTGCCCCAGGCAGATTCCCAGGAACGGTCGATCGGCGGCGATGTGATCCAGGATCGGGCCGACCATGTCCTGATCTTTCAGGTGGTTGATGGCGTCTCGAAATGCTCCCACACCAGGCAGGACGAGTTTCTGCGCGTCAGCTAGTTCGCTGGCTTTGGTGCAGACGGTCGCTTCGACGCCGAGTTTCTCGAAGGCCTTCTGCACGCTGCGAAGATTGCCCATGCCGTAATCAATGATGTGAATCATCGGAAGTTTTCGTCGCCAATCAGGTGTGTTGAGGAGTTGCCCGCAGGGATGACACGGCTTGATTCGAGGAGTTCGCTACATGGCAGAACTCCAATGGAAGATTGAGCGGGAACGATCATTTGACGCAAAGTCGCGAAGCCGCAGAGTCTCGCAAAGAAACTGGATGATCCAGGGTTGGTATTCTGAGAGTTAAGTTCGGAATTTCCGAAGTCAGTGACTGCTGACATGTTAGATCATTCACTCTTTGCGTTTCTTAGCGTCTTTGCGACTTTGCGTCAGCCTACTCCGTGCAATTTTGCTTATCGTGAGGCGTTCCGACCAACGCAAGCACCGCCAGTTTGCAGATTCCAGGGTCGCTGGGAATCGCCATTGCGGCTGTCTAAGATGAAATTTCTATCCTGCCTGAAATATCCCATCAGGGATTGTGACGCGATGGCTGCGGGGTTCTCAGAACATTGGCAGCCGCCCACGCCGTCCATTAACTCACAGATTTGCTGGAGACTCTCCCCATGACAATTCGCATTCTGCTGACTGTTGCGCTGCTTTCTGTTTCCTGTTCGGCCGGATCGGTCTCGGCTGATGACCACAAGCTGAAGGCTGTCAAAGAAGCACCCAAAGGGCTTTCTGCCGAGATCGAAAAACTCATCGACCCCGCCGGCCATCAGATTCACGGTGAGGACGGAGCCATCGTCGAACTGTGGTTGCTCAAGAGCCTGCCGATCAAAGCCGACTTTAAGTCGGGAGCCTCGCAGCTTTACCCGTTCACGCCAGGCCAGCTTCTGGGTGCGATGCGAGTTCCCAAAGGAGCGAAATACAGCGACTTCCGAGGTCAGGAAATCGAAGCCGGGACCTACACCTTGCGATACGGCCTGCAGCCTGAAGATGGCAACCACCTCGGCACCAGCGAGACCGCAGACTTTATCCTGGCACTGCCCGCGAAGATCGACACGAAGCCGGCCACCATCGAAGACTTCTACGAGCTTTCTGAGCGAAGTGGCAAAGCGGCAGGTTCGACTCATCCAGCGATCTTCTCGCTGCTCGATCCCGCCGAAGCAGGCAAGGGATCGAAGCTGGACGAGGACAAGTCAGCAGACGATTGGGTTCTGACTTTCACCGCCAAAGGAAATGCCAAAGGCAAAGCGACGGAAGTGAGAATTCGATTGGTCGTCATCGGCGAATCCGAGGCCTAAACCATGCCGCAGCATCCAACCCGTCAAGTCCTGTCCGGAGTCATCGTTGTCGCCCTTTGCGCCGCGACGACCATGAGGTGTGCTCGTACATTTGCCGACGAAGCTGCCTCAACACCGCAGTCACCAGCGACGACGCCTTCAAAGAAACCGGAGCCAAAGAAAGAACTGTTCACCGGCAAGGTCGTGCTTCTGCAGGACGCTCTCAAAAAACGAGACATCAAAGTCGCCGACGAGATGAAGCTGCAGGCCGTGCTCGAAACAAAATCCGGCGAGCTGATTCCGATCGCCGCGGACTGGCGAGGTCGGGCGTTCTTTCAGGACAAGAAACTGCGAGATCGTGCCGTTGAAATTGTCGGCTATCGTCAGCCGGGAATTCCTTACCTGCAGGCGTTGGTCGTTTACTTTCCGAACGAGAAGGGCGAGCGCGAAGAGTTCGACTACTGGTGCGACATCTGCGCGATCCCGATGTACGAAATCAAAGACTGCGAATGCTGCCAGGGTCCGAGCCGCCATCGCTATCGTCCTGCAGAGTTGCCGGATTATCTCTTCCAGCAGGAGTCGGCTAAGAACAAGAAGCCGTCTTCAACTACCAAAACGCCAACGCAGGAATCGCCGGGCAAGGGACCATCCTGAAATAGATTCTTGACTCGACGATTGGACTACGCCGAAGGCGTTATACCCAACAGCCTGGGGTCAGCCGCGCAGCGGCGCCACCCCAGGATAAAGAGCCGCAAACGCGTCTACCCTGAAAGGGTTGGACAAGCCAGGGCACGCAAGAAACGTTTTGTAGAACCCCTTCAGGGTTCGGTTGATTCGCACTCGTAACCTGGGGTGGCGCCGCTGCGCGGCTGACCCCAGGCTGATTTGTAAAACGCCTGCGGCGTAACTTTTCCGTGCTGAGGTAACGTTTCCACGCCGAGTTTGGGACGTTACTTCGGATCTGTTTCCTGAGAAGAAGCTGACTCCATGAGTGCGACTTCCGATCCGTACCTTGTTCGCTTGGCCGAACGGCTGGCGAATGGTCTGTCGCGAATGGACGAGCCGCGTCGAGCGCGTCACCGATCGTTCATTCTCTCGTGCCAGCAGAGCGACGGTGGCTTCGGCGGGCGAGAGGGAGACTCGGACCTCTACTACACGAGCTTCGCCGTGAGGTCGTTCGGGATGCTCGGCGGCATGAGCACGGACGAGGCGAAGTCGGTCGGTGCGTACCTCGCCACGTTTGACTGGCGGGAACTCGGCGTCATCGATCTGATGAATTGGCTTTACACCGTGCTGGCGGTGCAGGTCTTCGGCGGCGGCGACCTGCTGGAAGACGCAGATGCCGACTGGCCGGAGCAGATCGCGACTAAGCTCGAGAAAGTCCGCACGGCCGACGGCGGCTATGCCAAGTCGGAAGAAGGCGCGGCCGGCAGCACCTACCACTCTTTTATGGTCACGCTGACGTACGAATTGCTCGGCATGGCTCCGCCACGCCCAAACAAGCTGATTCAGTTTATTTATGATCGGCAGCGAGACGACGGCGGCTTCGTCGAGATCGCTCCGATGAAAAACAGCGGAACGAATCCGACGGCGGCGGCGGTCGGACTGATGACCATTGTCGGAGGCCTCGACAAGGAACTCTGTGAGGACATCCGCGACTTCCTGAAAGAAACATGGACTTCCGAAGGCGGATTCCAGGCCAACAAGCGGATCGCGTTTGCGGATGGTCTGTCGACATTTACCGGCCTGCTGACCGTTCAGGATTTGAACATCACGAATCTGGCCAGCGAGGCCATGATCGAGCGGTTCATCGCTCACGAGCTGGAGTTTCCAACCGGCGGATTCCGCGGAGCCGCCTGGGATGATCAGGCCGACGTTGAATACTCATTTTACGGGCTGGGCTGTCTGGCCCTGCTTTGGTCGAAGGCGGAAGCCTGAGCCTGTTCCGCTCGTTGATTTATGGGTGAGTGAGAATTAAGGTGGCCGATCATTTCCGCCTGATCGACTGGTAACCGAGGCTCAACACGCCTCGCTGCATGATTCAACCCGGCCGCAACGCATGCTGCCATTTCCGGAGCCACCGTCTGATGAAAAACCTTTCTCTGTTTGCATTTCTGGCAGCGATATCGCTGGTGATTTCAGGCTGTTCGAATTCATCCGATCCTGGGACAACTGGCGGGGGCGGCGGAAGCGAGCCAACGATTAGTGCTGACGCTCCGAAAGTCGCCTACGTCACGAACGGCATCGCCTCGTTCTGGGACATCGCCGAAAAGGGAGCGATGGACGGCGGCAAAGAATTCGACGCAAATGTCATCGTCAAAATGCCAGCGAACGGCGTGGAAGATCAGAAGCGAATGTGTCAGGACCTGCTGGCTCAGGGCATTAAAGGGATCGCCATCAGCCCGATTGACCCGGACAATCAGGGAGACCTGATGGACGAAATCGCGTCGCACACAAACCTGATCACTCAGGATTCTGACGCACCGAACAGCAAACGCCTTTGCTACATCGGCATGGACAATTACACCGCCGGCCGGATGTGCGGAAAACTTGTCAAAGAAGCCATGCCCGAAGGTGGCTCGGTCATCATTCTCGTCGGCCGGCTTGCCCAGGAGAACGCAAAACTGCGCCGTCAGGGAACGATCGATGAAATCCTCGGCCGCAGCGAAGATCGCACCCGCTACGACGATCCGAATGACGGCGAAATCAAAGGCGAGAAGTACACGATCCTTGATACTCGAACGGACGGCTTCGACTTCGGAAAATGCAAGGACAACGCTCAGGACGCGATTGCCAAGTACGAAGACCTCGGCTGCATGGTCGGACTGTTCGCGTACAACCCGCCGCTGATTCTGGAAGCAGTTCGAGAAGCCGGCAAAGTCGGGAAGATCAAGATCGTTTCGTTCGATGAAGATGAGCGTTCTCTGCAGGCCATTCAGGACGGCGAGATGTACGGCACCACCGTCCAGGATCCTTACAACTACGGTTACAAGTCGGTCGAGATTCTCGCGGCACTTGCTCGAGGCGACAAATCCGTCATTCCCGAAGGCGGCGTGATCAACATTCCGGCACGGAACATTCGGAAAGACAACGTCGGCGAATTCTGGGCCGAGCTGAAACGCCTGACGGCGAAGGAAGCTCCGGCTGCTGCTGAGGAAAAAGCTGCCCCAGAAGAACCAGCCACGACGGACGAAGAAGTCGAGACGGCTGAAGGAGAACCGGCAGCCGAAGAAGCACCGGCAGAGTCAGCCGAAGCGACGACTGAATAACTGGTGAATCGGCACCCGCGGCAGTTTGTAAAACAACTTTACAAACTGCCGCGATCGCCCTATCGTGAATTGCTCATCGTGAAAGACGGAGCCGCTCGCTGAGTTTGAATCTCCAAGCTGAATTCGGCTGACGCAGCGTGACATGGATGCCGGACCGACCGCAGAACACGGTTTTCGTTTTCTGCATCAGATTCGAAACTGAGTACGACCATCCATGACCGAGTCTCCACAACATCCGCTGCTTGAGGTCCGTGACGTCACGAAAGGCTTCCCCGGAGTCATCGCACTCAGTCATGTGAACTTGACGCTTGGCCATAGCGAAGTCCTGGCGTTGATCGGCGAAAATGGTGCCGGTAAGAGCACGCTGATGAAAATCCTGGCGGGTGTGCAGGAGCCGGATTCAGGGCAGTTGCTGATCGATGGTAAGCCGGTACGGATCGACTCTGTCCAATCAGCCTTTGACCACGGCGTGGCACTGATCCATCAGGAACTGAATCTGTCCGACAATCTCGACGTTGGAGCCAACATCTTCCTTGGCCGCGAGCCAAAGAAGAACGGCCTGATCGACAAAACAAAAATCCGTGAAGACTCACGAGACCTGCTGGCAAGAGTTGGACTGAACGTGTCGCCGGATACGATCGTCGAGCGACTGCCGATCGGCCAGCAACAGCTTGTCGAGATCGCTCGGGCGCTTTCGGTAAACGCTCGCGTTCTGATCATGGACGAGCCAACGTCCAGCCTTTCTGCTCACGAAGCGGAAACACTCTTCAAAGTCGTCAAAGACTTACGCAGCAAGGGCGTCAGCGTCATCTACATTTCGCATCGTCTTGGCGAAGTCAAAGAACTGGCGGATCGTGTCACTGTGTTCCGCGATGGCGAAAATGCTGGCGACCTGAACCGTGACGAGATCAATCACGACCGCATGGTTCAACTGATGGTTGGTCGCGACGTCTCTCAGTTCTACGTCAGAAAGCCGCACACGCCTGGCAACGTTGCTCTTGAAGTCAAGGACCTGGTGACTCCGGCAAACCCCGGCCACAAGCTGAACTTCGCGATTCGGTCCGGCGAGATCGTCGGCGTTGCCGGACTCGTCGGAGCCGGTCGGACCGAAACGCTGCAGGTTCTGTTTGGCGTCGAACCGGCGGTCTCCGGCACGATTGAGGTCGGTGGCAAATCCGTTCAGATCAAAAGCCCGATCGACGCGATCCAGGCAGGGCTGGCACTGGTTCCTGAAGACCGAAAGCTGCAGGGGCTGGTCCTCGAAATGGCCGTCCGCACAAACGTTGGCCTGGCGGGTCTGAAGCGAAATCAGAAGAAGTTCGGCTTTCTGAATTCCGATCAGGAAGGCACCGACACGACCGAGATGATCAGCAAGTTGCGGATCAAGACTCCAAACGAACAACAGATGGTGCAGTACCTTTCCGGCGGCAACCAGCAGAAAGTTGTGCTCGGCAAATGGCTGTCGCTGCACCCCAAAGTGCTGCTGCTGGACGAGCCAACTCGCGGGATTGACGTTGGCGCGAAGCAGGAAATCTATCGACTGATGGAAGAGCTGGCCGAGCAGGGCATGGCCATTCTGTTTGTCAGCAGCGAAATGGAAGAGATCCTCGGCATGTCCGATCACACCTTGGTCATGCACGAAGGAAGAATCACGGGGAAACTTTCTCGTGAAGAACTCAGCGAAGAAGCTGTCATGCAACTGGCGACGGGCAATGTCGCTGAAGCAGCAGTGTGAAGTAGTGTTCGAAAATTAAGACCACGGAAGACACGGAATTGCACGGAAGCATTAGCCCTGACCGATTTTATTTCCGTGTAATTCCGTGTCTTCCGTGGTTAAAAATATTAGTCCTGCTCTCCTGAGTTGATGATAAATCGATGAAAAAAAACCTCGGCATCCTGTGTTTGTTTCTGGTGGTGTTTATCGCGACCGCGTTCGCCAATCCGGACTTCGTGAACGCCTACAATCTCGAAAACCTGATCCGGCGAGCCTCGCTTTACGGCATTATCGGGATCGGCGTTTCACTGGTCATTATCACCAGCGGAATTGACCTGTCGATCGGCTCGATGATCGGTCTGGTGGGCACCATGCTGCCTTACCTGCTGGTGACGCATGGAGCGTCGTTGTTTACCGGACTGCTCGCCGTCGCTGCGCTGTCAGCGTGCATCGGCCTGTTCCACGGTCTGCTGATCACGAGGCTGAAACTGCAGCCGTTCGTGGTGACGTTGTGCGGTCTGTTGATCTATCGAGGCTGCGCGCGGTGGATGACCGGCGACAGCGTTCAAGGTTTCAAAGGAAACTACGACAGCCTGCGTTACCTGGCCATCGGTAAGATTCCGCTGGGCGATCTTCCGGGCATCGGCGAATTCAACCTGCCCGTTCCATTTCTGCTGATGGTCGGTCTGGCCATCGTCGCCGCGATCTTTCTGAACAAGACAATCTACGGTCGCTACCTGTTGGCTCTGGGACGAAATGAGCAGGCAGCTCGTTACAGCGGAATCAACACCGATCGAATGGTCGTGCTGGCTTATGTTCTTTGCTCTCTGATCGCTGGTTTCGGCGGAATTCTGTTCGCTCTCGATTCCAATTCGATCCAGCCGGACAACTTCGGCAGCTTCTACGAACTCTACGCCATCGCCGCCGCCGTGCTGGGGGGGTGCAGCCTGCGAGGCGGCCAGGGATCGATCTTCGGCGTTGTCATCGGAGCAGCGATTCTTCCGCTGTTGAGAAACTCAATCAACCTGCTTGGCATGCCAACGACGCTTGAGTTCGCGATTATTGGTGTCGTGATTCTGGCGGGTGTGATCGTTGACGAAGTCGTCAAGCGGATGGCTGCCAAACGGCGAGCGGCACTGGCGGCTCGGCAGGCATCGGGTAGTTGACGTGAGGCGGACGTCTCTGCTGTTATGATGGGCGAAGATTTCCCGGTGCCACACTTCGCGAGCCGACTTATGTCTGAATCATCGCTCTGCACACCTCACGAACATCGCTTCTCGCGGCGGCGACTGCTTGGAAGTGCTGCCGCCGGAGCGGCGGGCACGGCAGCTTTGGGTGGGCTACTTGGTTCCGCCGTGGCCGAAGAAGTCGCGAAGAACGACAAGCAGGTACTGTTCGTCTGGCTCGACGGCGGAATGAGTCAGCTCGAAAGCTGGGATCCAAAACCGAACACGCAGTTTGGTGGACCGTTTCGATCCATCGAGACGTCAGTGCCGGGGATTCAGTTCTCGGAGTTGATGCCGAAGTCCGCGAAGGTCGCACATCATCTGGCCGTGCTTCGCAGCGTCCACACACAGGACAACAGCCACTCAGCCGGCGTTGCCCGGATCAATCGCGGCGACCCGAAGAATCGCGGCGTGGAGTATCCGTTCTTCGGGTCAGCCGTTGCGAAATTGTTAGGGCCGACGTCGTCGGGCCTTCCTCCGTACGTCTGGATTAAGCCTTACAGCGGCGGATTCAAAACGGCGGACGCCGGATTTCTGGGACCGAAGTACGGAGCGCTGGCCTTCGGCGACGGACAACCTCCCGAGAACATGTTGCGACATGCCGACGTCACCGCCGAACGCGACAAAGTTCGCAACGAGCTTCGCGAAAAGCTGAATCAGAAATATAGGTCAGTGCGACGTCCCGACGCTGCCGATGCCAGCTCATACGTTTTCGATGTCGCGCAGAAACTGATGGACCGGACGCACCTCTTCGACGAATCGAAGCTCGACCCGCGCGACGTCGAGCGTTATGGAACGCACGACCTGGGGCGACACATGCTGCTCGGTCGGCGGATGCTCGAAGAAGGTGCCCGCTTCGTCAAAGTGAACTCGTACCACTGGGACAGCCACGGCGACAACTTCAACGCCAGCTACAGCCTGGTTCGCAAATTCGATCAGCCATTTGCGGCACTGATCGAGGATCTCGATGACCGAGGGATGCTCGACAACGTTCTGGTCATCGCGATGAGCGAGTTCGGCCGCACGCCAAAAATCAACTCGCACGTCGGCCGCGATCACTGGCCGGAAGCCTGGTCCGTCGGCATGGCCGGAGCCGGGCTCAAACGCGGACTAACGGTCGGCAAGACAAACGACAAAGGCACCTTCGTCGCCGACGAGGAGTACGACATCGGACACCTGTTCCACACCTGGTTCAAGGCGTTGGACGTGCCGGAAGAAATGATGGAGTACGACAACGGCGGTCAGCCGTTACCGGTCGCTCACGACGACTGCTTCCCCATCGAGAGTTTGCTCGCGTAGATCTGGGCCAGAGGCCTGTTTCAGAAGTCACGACAAGGTTACCAGCACGAAGCGCCAGCGAGTGAATACTTATTCCGCGGGAGATTCACTCGCTGGCGCTTCGTGCTGGTACTGAAGAATCTGTACAGACTTTTGAACGAGTCCGCTGAGTATTCATCATGGGCGACCGGTTAGCCCGCGTTATCGCAGAACTCGATTGAGCAGGCTGGTTGGATCGAGTTGTCGGCCAGCGACTTTGGGGATCAGGTCCTGGATAACCGATTCCCGCAGGTTGAGCTGTTCGGTAATGCTGTCGCGCCTTCCCAGGAACATGCCAACCAGTCCGTCCTGCTTTTCTTTTATCTGGACGTCCAGCTTTGCGATCAACGCGTCTTTTTGAGCGGAGACTTCACGACCAAAACCCTGCTTGACGCCGTTGGAGATTGATTCGCCAAGGTTCGTTTTCAGTTTGAGTCTTGGCTTTTTGATCGTGCCCGACAGTTCGACCGTCGCGTCGATGCGATCGATGTTCTGCATCGAGGCCGCGATCAGTCGTTCGAGTGTTTCGTCTTTGGCTTTCATTTCCGGAATCAACAAGACCGGAGCCTGAAGCATCACGACCCGACCGGTCAGTTCTTCTCCAACGGTTTCGAGATGAATGTTCCAGCGAGTGCTGCCCGCTCGGACTTCGACAGACAGTGAGTCATCGTCGCCGAGTTTGCCGGTCGCTGCCTGGTCGAGGATATACGCGACGTCCAGAATATTTTTGGGCGTGTCCTGTGTGCGGTCGAGTTCGGCTTTCACCTGCACGTCGGCTTCGCCTTTGCCGTTCATGCGGACGATGGTCGGCTTTCCGTAAAGCTGCGGATCGGAGCTGACGTCGACGATCGTTCCCTGGACTGCCATCTGGTCTCCGCCAATCTTGCCCTCGCCGTTAACTTCGATCAGGCGAGCCAGGTGTTTCGGCAGCGGGTTGGCCAGTGGGAAAAAGATATCGTCGCCGCGCTGGCGTTCCGGTTTCGGCGTGTCCGAGAATTTATTGGCCTGTTTACTGCCCCAATCCAGCCACGCCAGCGCGTTGCGGATTCGATGATGCACCGTCGGGCCGAGCAGGAATTCGGAAAGCTTATCGCCGTCCAGAACGAGTTCTTCGACTTTACGCTTGATGTCGGCCTGATCGCGTTTGCGAGCTTCGTCAAGGTTACCCAGATCGCCTTCGGCTTTTTTAGGCAGCACTTTCAGATCGTCACGGATCACGCTGACTTCTCGCAGCAGTCGCGAGCTATCGTTGGCAATCCGGCGGTACGCTTCGACTCGCTGAACCGGATTCATCTGTTTTGACTGGTCGACCAGTTGCTTCAATTGTCGTCCGGCGACGTCAACGTTTTTGATTCGAGATTCCAAACCGTCGAAGTCGGTTTTCCATTCGACTTCCAGTTGCTGAGCCAGCCGAACTGACTCCAGATTTCGCGGGTCGTATTCCAATTTTGCTCGATCGAAGATGTCGTTGGCCCATGCCTTGCCGTACTTTTCGAGCTGATCTCCGAAGCCGGGGCCTTCCGATTCTTCCGGCGGCGGTGAATCTGGCAGCAGGCCGTCGTCGTCTCGCGGAGTGTTCCAGGTGAGGCCGTTGACGACGGCTTTGTCGAGCACGTACGAGCCGTGCATTAAGGCAAGGCCGTCGATGTCACCGTTCATCGATTCGAATTCGAGAATGTTCGTGCCCGGCTTGTTTCGGTTGGCCGCCGCGACATTGGTGATCGAAATCTTCGGTGGGAAGAACGAGGTCTGCAGGGTGGCGATTTCGACCTTTGCCTGCACAGTCTGCTGGCCGGCCGTGATTGCCGAATAACGAAGAATCGGATCGAAGGCGAACGTGAAGAATGCCCAGACCGACGCGACGACGATCCCTCGCGTCAGGATGTAACTCCAACGAGGTCCCAGGCTGGGTTGCTTCTTTTGCTTCTTCTTTTTCTTGCTGTCTTCTGATGAGTCGGCATTGTCGACGGCTTCAGGCTCCGAGGCCTTCGCACGACCATCCGTGGCAGAGTCATCGGCTTTGCCGTCGGCGAGTTTTTCGACCACAGAATTCACGGCTGCGCCTGCGAGCGTGCCGGCTGGGTTCGCCATCATGTCCGCGACACTCGGAGTTTCCGCCGCGGCTCCGACGAGAGAATCGGCGATCTCACCCACGCCGTTGATCAGCATGTCGTGCGCCGGGTCGGTTTGCGGTGGCTGCTTAGGCATGGGGTGTCCTTTCCGCAAAGTGCGGCGTCGCTTCAGGAGGCCGCGATCAGTTCAGCCGTGTTGAAAGTTCGGTTCCGTGCAGCAACTGAATCAGCTTGAATTTCTGCAGCCGCTCGGACCAGTCCGGTGTGTACTTCGTGAAGATCGGTTTGGCGATCAGAAAGACCGGAACCAGTAGCGCCATGCCGAGCACGAAGCTGCCGAGAACGATTGTGTTGTTGAACTTCGTCCACGGAGCCATCGGCTGGTTGTAGAGTTCGGTCCAGAACGGCACGAGCTGATCGGTCGTCAGCAGAGCATTGCCGATGCGATGCGTGAACGGATCCAGCACGACTCCCGCCCACGAGAATGCGAACGCAGCCAGCATGCCCATGCCAAGATTCACGCGGATCGCGCTCAGAACAATCATCAACGAAATCGCGATCATGTTGCCCTTCGGCACGAGGCCGATGACGACTCCCAGTGCAAACCCCAGTGCCATCTGGCTGGGAGTGTTGTCCGTAACGAGCGCTTTGAAGAAGAAGCGAATCGGGCGAAGGAAGAACATGAAAGTCTCCGTAGGTCAGGCTGTGCCTGACGGAGTCTGTTGATTCGATTTGCTTGGAAGATTGAGCGAGTGTTTTAAGTGACGCAGGACTTCGTCAGGCAAAGCCTGACCTACGGCGTTCAATCAGCGGATGACCGTGTTTGAGACCAGCGGCAATTCGATGTTTGTTGACTCGACAACGACCAGTCGATCGCCCAGGCCGAACTGCTGCGGTGCCTTTTTGTAGACTTTCAAAGCGTCCGAAAGGCTGGCTCGAAGATCGGCGGCTCGGCGTGCATCGGAAGGATGCGTCGAGAGAAACTCCATCGGAGCCTCGCCGCTCTTCGATGCCGAGAACCGTTCCCAGAACAGAGGAGCTTCGCTGGGGTCGTAGCCAGCTTCGGCCATCAGCTTGATGCCGATCAGGTCGGCTTCGGTTTCGTGCTTCCGGCTGTAAGGCAGGATGGCTCCGTATTCAGAGACGACTCCGTACGCGGTTAAGACGACGTCCTGTTTCTCTTCGTAGCCGTCTTTATAAAACCATCGCCCCGCCGCATCGACGACTTTGCCGCCAACATCCTTGACCTGCTGATGGGACATTCGCTCGCCGCCGTGACGAGCCAGTGCGTGTGCAATTTCGTGTGACATCACGACAGCCAGGCCGGCTTCTGACTGGCAAACCGGAATGATGCCTTCGTGAACGGCCACCTTGCCGCCTGGCAGACAGAACGCGTTCTGTTGATCAGAGGCGATGACTTTGAATTCCCACTTGAAGTCGTCTCGCCCGGAGACGGCAGCGATTCGCTGGCCAACCCGGTTAACAACTTCATTGTATTTTTGATTCTTCGAGAGCTGCTCTTTGCTCAGG
>CALDJX010000727.1 GCA_937899075.1 uncultured Planctomyces sp.
AGCGAGCCGCAAAGGTACGCCAGCGCGATCGTGATAAGTTCTGCAAACGGGCTTGTCATGGATCGAGCTGTTCAACTCCGAAGGCGCAGAAGAAACGCAGCCTGCCGAATCGACAAGGCTGCGTTCCTGAATTCAAACAATCAGTATTTAAGAGCAAAACGGCAAACTACCGTGCGGTCAAACTTTTCAGCCCGCGGCTGCTGGTGCATCGCCACCCGAGGATCCTTCAGCGGCTTGACTGGCATGGCCATCGTCCACCACGACATCACCATCAGCCGTCAGCTTCAGAACCTTGTAGCCGCCGATCGATTTGTAGAAGAGTGCAAGGACTAAGAATCCGACAGCCATGCCGGCGGGAACCTGAGACGTCCATGTAAGAGCCTGTCGCCCTCCGGCAAGATTAGCATCTTGAACTGCCGGAATATCGGTGTCTGCATGTTCGATTAGAAGCGGCTTGTCCGCATCAGCAATCAATGTTGCGGTTTCGATTTTCGACGTGTCTTTCGGCTTGCCATCTTCGAGTTCTGTACCGGTAGCTGCGTTCAGACGAGCTGGGTCGAGTGGTCGGTAGGTATATCCGAATCCGCTTGTCGAGTCGTCTGATGCGTATCGGCTAAATGTTTCCGGTGCCGACTCTTCCAGCACTTGGGACATTGCATAACCCTGCTGCGTTCCAGTCCGGGCGCCACCGACTTGGCCAACTGTAATCATACCCGCCGCTCCGATCGCTCCCATCGCGATGGCTCCACACTGTGGATACCGTTCGCCAGCGACCGCCAACATTGTGGGCCACAAGAAGGCCTTACCGAAACTATAGAAGGTGGCCGCAACAAAAATCATCACGACTCCACCACTCAGACTGGCAGACCCGAGCCAAAGCAGGCCGAGACAGGCAATCACTGAACTCCCCAAAAGCAGTCCAATTGGGTTGATTCTGTGTACGATCGGACCGGCGAAGAAACGCAAGACAAACATCAGCGCCGACGTGTAGACCAGCACGATGATGGCCGTTGGAACCATGTTTTCCATCAATTTGGCCATCCATGAATCCACTCCGAGTTCCATGTAGCCGATCAACCCATGCATCACGATCAGCACCAGAAACGGCAACGAACCAAAACATGAAAATGCCAGGCCGAATCGGATATCGCCATTCTTGTCTCGCAGAAAGACTCCGCCGGATGCGGAAGCTGCTGTTTCTGGAAACTTCTGCGGCAATGCAATCACACCGTAGACAATGACGATGACGGAGAAGCTAGCCAGGCAGATCGTCCAGGGAATTGTCGTGATCCACGCTCCATCGCCTACAAAGCAGGCAGCAAAGAGACCGCCGATGATCATGCCGCCTGGCCAGCCAGCGTGCAGGACGTTTAGGTAGTGCGTCTGGTTCTCGGGGTAGAGCTGTGCGATCATTGGGTTGATCACCGCTTCGTAGAGCCCCTGGCAGATTGAAAAGACAAACGTGCTCCAGAAGAGCAAATTGATCACATTGGTTGTGGCGTTTTCAGGATCGGTTTCGAGCCAGCCCGCAAACATCGGCTTTGCTAGAAAGAGCATACCAGCACTCGCAAGGTGCCCCAGAAACGCGACGACCAACAGTTTTTTGTACCCAAGGGCCTCAACAAGGACTCCGCCGAAGAAAATCATCAGCCCGAATCCAAGGAAACCGGCCCCCAGTATCGCCCCGAAATTTCCGCCGTCGATACCGAATTCAGCTTCCCAAATCCCGCCCATAGTGGTCCGAATTGCAAAGCCGACTCCAGAAGCGACGAGTGTCAAAAAGCTCGCAAGCATCAGCTTGCCGCGGGCGTTTGGGTCCATTGGGCTCTCCGTCAAAGTTGTATGGCATGCATGACGCACGCGAAGGATTGAGAATTGGCCACACCGACCTTCGGCGCGAAGCGAAAGAGTCTACCGACGCACTGAACTCATTTGCAACGAAGCGGTTACGGCGGCGACAACAGTGAAAAAACGAGTCGCCAGAACGGGACCGCTGACGATTCCGGCAGCGGGCGTGAGACTTCATTGTCAGATTGCTAGAGTATTTCCGGCGAATGTCGGAGCCGGAAACGTACCGGTCACCGGAGAAGTGTTTTCTTGGCACCTGGAGACAACTCATGAAATCTCTTTGGACCCTGATACTTGGGGTGGGAACAGTAATGTCAGTCGGAATGCCTGCAGAGGCTGCCGAACTCAAAGTCGGAGACAAAGCTCCCGAATTTGAGATGAAGGGCAGCGACGGAAAGACCTACAAACTTTCACAGTTCAAGGACAAGCAGGCGGTTGTCGTCGCCTGGTACCCCAAAGCCTTTACCGGTGGCTGAACGGCCGAATGTAAATCGCTCCGTGCGAGCGGTAAGGCCCTGCGTGAGTACAACGTTGCTTACTTCACAGCAAGCTGCGACTCGGTTGAGAAAAACACCGACTTCGCCAAGTCTCTGGAACTCGACTATCCAATCCTCAGCGACCCGGACACCAAGGTTGCCAAAGCCTACGGCATCCTGAACGATCGAGGATTCTCAAACCGAGTCACTTTCATCGTTGGCAAGGATGGCAAAATCCTGCACATCGAGACGAAAGTGAAATCGGGCGATCATGGCAAACAGATTCTCGAAGAACTCGCGAAGCTGAAGATCGAGAAAGCTCCGAAGAAGAAAAGCTAAGCGAACCGGACGACTCAGAGGTTGAGTCGCATCGCGTTGCTCGTTGAAATGACGCCGGTGTCCGAAAGGACGCCGGCGTTTTTAATTGCCCGACACCTGACTCGGTTATGCCTGCGCCGGCGGTCGCCAGGATTCAGAAGGGAATCGATTCGTGATTGCACTGTTTTCCCGCCCTCGCGGGAATGACAAAACGGACAGGAAAGCTGATCGCCTTCCGAGCGACTCGTCGTCGTGTCGTGAGCGCAGGAGTTCGCGGCGCCTCATCGCCATTCTGCTGGGCAGCTTCGCTCTCGCTGAATTCAGTCACGCTTCGGTCGTTGCCCAGGTGAACGTTCGCGTCGAGACGATTTCTCGTGGTCCCGTTTCCGGTCGACTCACAAGGCTCACCGATTCTAGACTCGAACTGAACAGCGACGCGGGCGGAACGAACGTCATCGATCTCAAAGACGTTCTCGCTGTTTCTGCGACAGACTTCGACGACGTTAAAGTGCCACCGGTTTCAAAGACTCCCTGGATCTTTCTGTCGACCGGCGATCGGTTACGCATGACACCGCTCGTCATTGACGATGAAAGTATCGCGGCGCAGTGGGATTCCTTCTCGCTGCTGCCTCCGATTTCGTTACCACTCGAACTGTGTCGCGGCATCGTGATGTCAGTTCCGTCGTCGGCCAGACAGCAAGGGCGCAGCTTCGACCGACTTCTGAATCACGAGGACGAGGTCGACCTCATTACGCTGAGCAATGGCGACCGCATCGAGGGCGAATTCGTCAGCCTGAAGGACGAACATTTCACACTCGACACAAGCATCGGAGAAGTTCAAACAGGAACCAGCCAGACACAATCGCTGGTGTTTAATCCGGACCTCGTCAGCATTCCTGAAGCCGACGAGAACTTCGCCGTTCTGGTGCTCAGCGACGGCTCCACCTTGCACGTTCGATCGATCAGTTCGGACGGAGATCTGATCATCGCTGAATCGACTGGCGGTTTTGAATTCAGCATCCCCGTCACCGCGTTGAGAACAATCCGCTTCTACGATACGGATAAGATCGACCTGACAGGACGGCAACCGACAGCAACGACGGTCGTCCCCTACCTGTCCATGGCTCGCCAGCCACAAGCCAATCGCAACGTCATCGGCGGATTTCTCAGCCTGCGCGGACGGCTCGCGCCAACAGGTTTCGGAGTGACCAGCGGGACGACTCAAACATGGAATCTTTCCAGCGGGTACAGCCAGTTCCGAGCAACTGTTGGAATCGACGACGCCGCGCAGGGAGCCGGCAGCGTCATCTTTAAAGTGCTGGTCGATGACTCCGTCGCCTGGGAAAGCGACTTGCTCACCGGAAAATCACCGGCAGTCAAAGTTCCGCCGATTGATCTTTCCAGTGCCGATCGTTTTTCGCTGGTCGTGGAAACGGCCGACCGAGGCAACGTGCTCGACTACGCGAACTGGTGCGAGCCGGTTTTGATTCGAAAGCCCGCGGATCTTGCCAGCCAGTGAGGCCTTGATGTTCCGAAAACGGCTCGAAGCTCAGCCGCAGAATCAGCAGAGATTTGCCACAGAGGACACCGAGCTCACAGAGACTTGCTCGAAATGACTTTCTCTGTGAACTCTGTGTCCTCTGTGGCTAAGTATTTCAATCGGAAAGCCGAGTGCTACTTCTTCAACCACTCAACGTGGCCAGCCGTGCTCGTGCGAATGCTCCACAGTTTGTGCCCGGCGGTGATGTAGAGCGTCTTGAAATCGTCGTCGCCGAAAGCGCAGTTCGTGATCATATCGGTCGGAACCGGAATGAACTGCACGAGCTTGCCTTCAGAAGTGATGACGTAGATTCCGGCCTTGTACTTGTTGGCCGTCTGAGCGGGCGGTTCCGGATTGTTAAAGCCGGCCGTCACGTAGAGTCGCCCTTCAGAATCAATCGCCATTCCATCCGGACCTCGATCGCTGCCCCAGTCGAACAGAAGTTTCTGGGTGGCTGCGTCGACGCTGCCGTCCGCATTCAAATCGAAACGCCATAGCTTGCGATTGTCGGTCGGCTGGTCGTTCTTGTTATCGGCGACGTAGAGAAAATTCTGGTCAGGTGAAATCGCAATCCCGTTCGGACGTTGAACTTCATGTCCCAGGATTCTCGATACCTTCCCGACGTCGTCGATTCGGTAAACGCCTTCGACCTCCTGGCCGTCCGCATCAACCAGCTCCAGGCCGGCGCGGCTGCCGTAGCGAGGGTCTGTAAAGTAGACGCGGCCTTTCGCATCAACGGTGCAGTCGTTGGGCGAGTTGATTCTCTGTCCTTCAAAACTGTCCGCCAGCACGGTGATCGTTCCGTCGAGTTCCAGCCTGGTGACTCGACGTTTGCTCGGAGCCCCGCCGCCTTCGCAGCAAATCATTCGCCCTTCAAGATCGAAACACGTTCCGTTCGTGAAACCGGACGATGTTCGAAAGACGTGAAGCTCGCCATTCCGATCCCTCCGCATGATTCGTTCATTGGGAATGTCGCTGAAGTAAACATTCCCCGTTGGATGCCAGGACGGCCCTTCGACGAATGCCACTTTTCCTTCGAACTTCAATTGTGCATCGGCAGCAACTGGCAGTGGATCAGCAGCAAAGAGACCGCGACCCGAAACGAATACCAACAGTAAAACAGCAAACAGATATCTCATTCGGGATTTCTCCGATCGTACGCTTGTCGATTTGGCCTGAAGAACAATCCGACGCAAAGACGCGAAGCCGCAGAGTTTCGCAAAGAAGCATTCCGGTTGGTGCTCAGACGCCTGAAATTCGCGAAGGTTAGCCAGTGCCTGGCAGGCGACTCTTTGCGTTTCTTAGCGTCTCTGCGACTTTGCGTCAGCCCACTCTGAAAAAGCCACGATCACCAGCGGCGTGACTCACAGTTACAGAGTGTCTGACTTCGGTTCCCCGCCGAGCAGTCGTTTCAGCGCGTTGTCAGCGGCAGCGAAATTCGGACGCAGCTCAAGTGCCTGCTGATAGTCTCGCCGAGCTTCGTCGCGGCTTCCCTGCTGAGCCAGTACGTTCGCCAGATTGAAGTGCGTGTCCGGGTCGCTGCGAAGTTTTAACGATCGACTGAACTCAGTCACCGACTCATCCAGTCGCCCGACTGTTGCCAGCACGATGCCGAGATTCGTCCGCGCGTCGGCAAGGTCTGGCTTGCGAGTGAGAACTTCTCGAAGTTGCTTCTCGGCGGCTGCGGGGTTGCCGGATTCGACCAGCAGTCGGCTTGCCAGAAGACGAGACTCAATATTTTCAGGCTGCACCTTCATCACGAGTGCGCACTCCTGCAACGCGTTGTTGATTCGACCTCGTTGGTGCAGAACTTCGGCGAGTCGCACGCGCGTTGAATGATCGGCAGGTTCAATCTCGAGCGCACGTTGATACTTCAAGACCGATTCCGTCAGTCGATCATTGTCGGCCAGCTTCTCGCCGGCTTCGACCTGCGCCGCGTGGCTGTTCGGCAGCGACAGGCTCAAGTTGACGCTGCGTTGAGCGACGTTGGGCGACGCGTTGATTTCCAGCAGCGTCAAAATAACGACCGGCGTCAGTCCAATCGCCCACTTGCCAGCATGCAGCAGCGCCGGAACATCGAGCAGCGATCCGCGAGTGTTGCTCAGCCCAAGTCCCTGGCTGGTG
Source organism: uncultured Planctomyces sp. (assembly GCA_937899075.1). Classification (GTDB taxonomy): domain Bacteria; phylum Planctomycetota; class Planctomycetia; order Planctomycetales; family Planctomycetaceae; genus JABMPE01. Next base: position 6,307 of record CALDJX010000727.1, read on the forward strand.
TCCGTCTCGCGAATTTTCCAGATGAAGCCATCGTAGTAGTAGTGAAGCAACCCCGACGTCGCGAGAAACGCGAGGAGCACGTTTCGGGCCGGGCCATCAGCCAGCCCATACTCAAGAAAGCGAAAACTTCCGAAGGCAAAGCAGAGCCCGACGTAGACCCCGATCAACGCTCCGCTGCGACCGAAGACGAACTTGAAGAATGCTCCGGCATTGTCTGACTGCTCGACTCGTCGGCGATTAAACAGCCAGACGATCGCCAGATACTGGACGTCGTGAAAAACTTCGAACATCGCGGCACCGACCAGGATGTTTCCGGCGATCGAGTACGCGAACCAGTAGAAGCCGACGCTTGAAACCGTGACGAGAAGTTTGACAGGACTCGGCGGCGCACCTCGCACATAACCGAAGCCCAGGCGAACGATCCAAAGTCCCGTCGCGATGGCAAGCAGCCCCCACCAGATCCCCTGCAGGCTGTCGATCCAGCTGGCCGGAATCAGAAAACCACCGCAGCGATACCAGCGGCTGAGCATCAGCATCAATGGGTTCTCGTTCAGCAGAATCGCGCCGCTGAACCAGAGGAAACAGACACTGAAATCGAGCCGACGATCAAAGGCGGAAGTCTCGCCCGCCTTCGCCGCGTAAATGCGAATGAAGCCGTAGGTCTGCATGAGCGCATGCCAGATCGCCCACGCCACGCTCGCCAGAATCAACGCATGGATATTGTAAAAAGCGGCAAAGAGGCACGCCGTGCCCAACAACGCCGGCGCGACGATGAAGCGGAATCGAAATCGCCGAAACAGATCACGGTCACCATAGGCGCGGATGAATCCCGGCAGGTTGTGGCCGACCTGTCCGAACGCGGCGACGATCAACGCAAAGAATTGATCAGACGCCGACGCGCGAATCGCCCAGGCCAGCGGCAGGATCAGAAGTGGTGTCGCCACAAACAAAAGTAGATCGCGCACCGGATCGAGAATCCACAACGACCGTTGAGCCGTCGCGGCGGAGTCTGTGTCGTTACTGGCTGAGTGACTCATCGATACGGATTCCAGGCGTAAGATTCTCGTCGTTGATGCCTACTTCTATCGGGGCGAACATTGAGCGATCGCCAGTCACTCGGCTCCTCGTTGACCGCAGTTGGCAAGGGGGAGTCAGCCATAGCGGATGCACGCTTTCCCCGTCGCAGAACATGAGAATCGGACTGATCAGAACGCTTGTGTGAAATCTGCTGGACGGCAGAATAAATCCGATGGCAACGGATTCGCGTCCCACGAACGATGTCGATAGCATGGAATTCTGTTCGGACCCTGCTGCAAATCACGCTGCAGATTCATCTTCGCACTATTTTCGTCGGCACGTCGCGCAGACGTTTCGACTGAAGAATATCGCTGGCAATGAAAATTCTTCTGCTCGCAGACATTCATTCAAACTGGCAGGCGCTGCAGGCGATCGACGAGTCCTTCGATGCGTGTTTGTTTGCTGGCGACCTCGTTGACTACGCCACCGACCCGGTTCCGTGCATCGAGTGGGTTCGCAAGAACGTCCACGCGGCTGTCCGAGGAAACCACGATCACGCCGTCGCTCAGCGAATCCCTGTCAAAAAGAAGACGGGCCTTTCACGACTGGCAGGGATGGCTCGGCCGGTCCATTGGGAAAAGCTCAACGATTCTCATCTGAAGTTTTTAGGCCGGCTGCCGGTAACACGACGAGTCGAACTGGATGGAAAGATCTTTTACCTCGTCCACGCCACGCCGCGAGACCCATTCGACGAGTATCTGAAAGACGACCAGGAAGGATGGAAAGCTCGGCTGCAGGGCGTTGAAGCGGACTACGTCGTCGTCGGGCACTCGCACACTCAGTTTTGTGTCGACGTTGGCAATACTAAAGTCATCAATCCCGGAAGCGTCGGGCAACCTCGAGACGGCGATCCTCGTGCCGCTTACTGCGTGATCGAAGACGGCGAAGTCTCGTTCCGCCGAGTCGAGTACGACGTCGCGGCCGCCGTGCAGAACATGTCTGAAAACGGCATCGAAGGCGAGGTTCTCGAACTGGCCGAACACTTCATGAAAACCGGCGGCCGCATGCTGCCCGGCTGAGTGCGGGTAGGAATTCACAGACATGCTCATCTGACGCAAAGACGCGAAGCCGCAGAGGTACGCAAAGAACGGATACCAATCTCTTTGCGACCCTTCGCGGCAGACCAAAGGCATGTCGAATAGTTTTTCGGCGCTGATTTCAGCGCGTTGGATTCTCGTACCAGAAGACGCCGAGGTTCGTTCGCTCTTCGCAGGTAATGACATCCAGATCGCCGTCCGCGTCAAGATCGACCATTTGGATCAAGTCGAACTTGACGCCTTCCGGGCCGCTGATCGGTCGAATCTTGAGACCGCCGGGTGTCATGTCCAACCAGACGACTCCTTGCTTCGCACCGTTGGCGTGTTCGCACGAGTAAACCAGGTCCTCGTTGCCGTCGAGGTTTACATCCGCGGAGCGAATGGATTTTCCCGTGCCAAGTTTTTCGCCCGGGATCTCAATCGTGAAACTGCTCCAGCCCGGACCTTCTATCGTGGCCGACGCTCGTGCTGGGCCTCCAGCCACGGACCGCTGAAACCGGACCAGCCCCGCCGGCTTTACCGCAGACAGCACGGCCGCCGACTTTCCTCGATGACTGATCACATCGAGGAACATATTTTCGCGACTCGTGCCGCCGATCGAGTGGTCGACCCATGCCGCCCCAGATGCTGACTTTTCTCTGCCAGGATTCTCGAGCCAGAGCACGCCTCGTTTTGCACCTTTTCGATCAGACGCGACGACGTCCAGATCGCCGTCATTGTCCATGTCGTACGCGACGAGCGACATGATCCACCCGGCGTCTCTCAGTCGATGGTATTTCCACGCGGACACGTCGCGAGGATCGGCCGGAGACTCCAGCCACCCGATCGAAGCGTTTTCGCCTTTCGAGCTGACGATCAAGTCGACGCCGTTTCGCCCATCCACGTCCATCGGCAGAGCAAACATCCACGACTGCTGCTTCGCCGTGCACGGCACCGCTTCCGTTTTCCATGCATCCGACTTGAGATACTGGTCGGACGACTTCGGTGCCCAGTGAAAGAACATCGTCCGCGTTTTGCCTTCGCACGAGCTGACCACATCCGTCGCACCGTCGCCATCGAGGTCCGCGAAAACCGCATCTTCCGGTGACTTCACTGTGCCGACGGTTGCTGCCGGCCACTTCGCCGCAGCCTTGCCCGGTCCGGGATTCAGGTAAACACGAATCACACCGCCCTCTTCCCAGCCGGTCGTGATGTCGAGATGCCCATCGCCGTTGACATCCGCCATGCGAACTCCGTCGGCACCTCGTGACGAATCGTCGATCGTGTGCCGCTGCCACGGTTCCGCACTCTGGCAAAGTGAATGAGACGTCAGCGCAAACACGATTACGACACGGGCTGCAGTTTTCATCGGTGACCTCGGCGAATGATTCGTTGCAGTTTGATGTTTGAGACTATGCCGACTCGACAGGAAGCTCGAAGCAATCGCCGGTTGAAATCGACTTGCCGTTGAGAAACTCAGCGGGACTCATCGGCCGTTTGCCTTCCGGCTGAACGGTCAGCAGTTCGACGCTTCCGTCGCCCGTCTTCACGAACAATCGTTTTTTGTCGACGACTTCGACTGTGCCTGGCTCGCCACCCACTACGTGATCCGACGACTCGACATCCAGCACGAGCAGTCGTAGCAAAGTATCTCCTGCATGCAACACGGTCGATGGCTTCGGCCAGGGCTGAACGCCGCGGATGTGGCAACCGACCAGCCGCGACGATTTCTGCCACGGAATCATTCCATCGGTTTTCTTAAGGCGAGGCGCCTTGGTGACCAGGCTCGCATCCTGAATAGATTCCTGAGTCGTGCCCGCAGCGAGGTTGTCAACAACCTGGCATGTCAGCGGCACAGCGAGTTCCGCCAGGCGGTCCTGCAGTTCTCCGTATGTTTCTTTTTTGCCGATGTTCGTTTTTACGACTCCGAGAACCGGGCCGGCGTCGAGCTTTGGTTCGATGCGAAAGATGGTGATGCCGGTTTCTGTTTCGCCGTTAATCAGTGCGAACTGAATCGGAGCGGCGCCTCGGTACTTCGGCAGCAGCGAAGCGTGAACATTGATCGCGCCGAGTCTCGGAATGCTCAGCAACTCGGCCGACAGAATCTGGCCGTACGCGGCGGTGACGAACAGGTCGGCGTTGAACTCGCGCAAACGTTCCAGCGACTCGGGCTCGTTCGCTTTGGCCGGCTGAAAAACGGGAGTCCCGTGCTCAGTCGCCAGCTCCTTCATCGGGTTGACGTGAGTGTGATGTCCCCGCCCGGTGCGGTCAGGTTGAGTGACCAGACCGACGATCTCGTGCGAAGTTTCATAAAGCCCCTGGAACGTCGACAGAGCGAACGAACCTGTTCCCAGCATGACTAGACGCAGCGACACACGAGACTCCCTGAATTAGACGCGACACCAATTAACGAGCAGCCACGGGACTTTATACGATTGTTCGCGAGGACACACACAATCAGTGGATGCTCGAAACCACCTGTCTTTTCTCACGCGAAGGCGCTAAGACGCGAAGGGAAGAGGCCGACAGTCGCATCTGTCCTTCGCGTCTTAGCGCCTTCGCGTGAGCCCTTCATACTCTCACACTGACACGGCACTGGCGCGGCCTTGAATGTCAGTAAAGATCTTCCGGATCACCTTCCTTGCGGCGGATTCGAACGTCGTCCAGTTGGGTGTACGTCAGAAGCAACGCTCCTTCAGACGCACAGTAGTCGAACAGTCGCCCCGTCGCTTCTTCTTCGCTCGGCCATGGGTAGCAGAAGACGACGTCGAACTCGTCCGGCCCGATCTGTAGTTCGTCGTAGGCGTCGTTGCCTTCGACGTCCCAGACGAAGCCCTCGCGATCGTGATCTCCGCCAGAAGCTTCGTCAGCGCCTTCGGGAATGTAACTGCCCAGAGCAAACTCGACGTCCAGGTAGTGAGCGTCGGCAAGGTCACGAGCGGCGTCGACCAGCGTTTCTTCGATCTCGATCCCGCAGGCATCAAACCCGAGTTGCGACGCCAGTGAAGCGGCCACTCCGAAGCCGCTGCCCCATTCGCAGAACAGCCGGCCCGGCGCGAGGTTCTGTTCAATCACCGCCTTCATCGCGTAGTAAACGGCGACAAAATCTGAAGGCACAAAGCTGCCCGGCCGGACTCGACTGTGATTGAGATAGTCTTCCGTTCGCAGGTTTGCTTCGTGCAGGAATTTGTCGATCGAGTCAGGGATTCGCCCACGTTCAATCGTTATGTCGAGATCGATCAATGCCACCGGGAGTGCTCCGCCACCGCGTTGAAAATCGGCATTCTAAGAGGCGACCGGCTCCACAGGAAACCACCGAGAAGACAGCGACAAGCTATCGCCGAGTCGCCAGGCAACTCCAGCCAAGCGGTCCTTGTTCGCCGCCCGCGTCCTCGAAGTAGAACGGCCGGAGATGGTTGATCTCGAAGAAGTCGCCGAGGTCAGATCGAATGTCCTCTTCAAAGAGTCCCGGCGGACCATGCTCGCGTTTCTCGTTGGCGTTTCCGGTAAAGACGACGAGTTGTGAACCGGTGGCGGTCACTCGGTCGAGCGTTTGCAGAATTGCATCGACGGTGACCTCGCGACGAATGCAGTGGAAGCAGCCTCGGTCAAAGACGAGCGAAAATGGTTCAGACGGGCGTTCGATCGAACAAACGTCCCCGCAAATCCAGTCGACATCGACGCCGGCTTCAGCGGCTTTTCGCTTTGCCTGTTCAATCGCCAGGGGCGAGAGATCGACAGCCGTCACTTCGAAGCCACGCTCGGCGAGCAGAATTGCGTTGGTGCCGGTGCCGCAGCCGAGTTCCAGCACGCGGCATGGCTGAATATTCGACTCCTCGATCACTCGGCAAAGTTCGGCCGAGGGCAATCCGCTGTCCCAGGGCGTGCTGCCGGTTTCGTATCGCTGATTCCAGTGCTGTGTCCGATCCATTTTCTTCCTCGTAACTCCACGCGGTCGATTCAGTTGTTTGTTCTGCGGAACGCGAAGGTTCTCAGGCGTGGCTGGATCTGCTCTGATACTTCGTCGTCGAACATTCATCGCAGATTCAGTGTCCGCGTCTTGTCGTCGCTCCGCTGCCTGCGGACCACCCCGTGCAGTGCGGACCTTACTCAACTATTTGCGATAGATCAGCCATTAATGTCTGACGATGAGGCCATCAATCAGAATTCCCACTCGGAGACTGGTCAAAGCGACTGCGCCATTGCCCAATTGGACGGCTTGTCACCAACTGCCGCGAACGAGGTTCGGCCAGAAATCAAGACGCGGCGAGTTGATGACGAACTGGGGATGGGAATTCTGCTGGGGATCTGTGCGGCCATCGGGTACTCCGGAGCCAACCTTGCATTAAGGCAGCTGGCGATCCCGAACGATCCTGGTTGGGCGATCTGGGTCACGGCGAACAAAGCGATTCCAGCAGCGTTGGTCGCCTGGTTGATGATCTTCGTCCAGTGGTCAAGAGGCGAACCGGGGCTCCCGCCGGGGCGCATGATCTGGCGTCTGATCCTGGTCGGGCTGGTCATGCAGTACGCCGGAAACTTCATGTTTCAATGGTCGCTGAGCATCGGCGGTCTGGCCATCACCGTGCCCGTTTGCTTCTCGATGTTGATCATCGCGGGAGCCTGGATGTCGCGACTGGTGTGTGGCGAAGAGATCACGCCGAAAACGATGGGGGCGATCGGAATTCTGATCGTCGCGGTGGGCGTACTGAGCAGCGGCGCGGGCTCGGCGACAATGTCGATGGGGCATGCTGATTCCTGGCAAACAACAACGCTGGCGATTCTGTCCGCCGCTGTGTCGGGAGTCGCTTACGGAGCGACCGGCGTCGTGGTGCGAAGACTCGTTACCGGCACGTTGACCATTCCGTCGTCACTGGTTGTTCTCAGCACGACCGGAGCCGTCACGATGACCGCTCACGCATTCCTGGTCGACGGCCCTGCAAAACTCTTCGCACTATCAGAAGGCCACTGGCCGGCAATCATCGGTGCCGGAGTCATGAACGCCGCCGCGTTCTTTGCCGTTGCCGGTTCGCTGAAGAGAATTCCCGTGACGTTTCTCAACATTCTGAACGCCTCACAGAACGCGATGTGCGCAATCGGCGCGGTCCTACTGTTTGCGGAGCCGGTCACCTCGCCACTCGTTGCCGGCTGCGTACTGACAATGTTCGGAATCCTGCTCGTCGACCGCGGCAAGCAGCCGACTGAGGAATGACTTCCAGAATTCGGTGAGAGGGCTGATTTTTGTCATTCCCGCGCAGGCGGGAAACCAGTTGTCCGTGGAATGCTGGGTTCCCGCCTGCGCGGGAATGACGAAGATGGAAATCGGGCGATTGTTTCGGACACGATCCCAAGTGCCTTCTCCGCCGCCTGGCGAATCTTAATTATCGGCATCGGTCGCTGGTGCTTCCGGCGCAGCCTCTGACTCCGCCGCTTGATCGGAGTCCGATTTCTCCGGCCAGTCCACGACCGAATTCAACGGCGTTCCGTCGTCGGACTTTCTCAACAGGAAATAGCTGACCGTCGTCGCCGACCAGAAAAACGACGGACCAAACCCGACGTAAAGCAATGCCGGAATGAACGTCCAGGCCGCAATTGGCAGAGCAGGAATTCCCGTTGGAAGAGAAAAACCACCGCTTCCTGTGAGCGACAGATCCAGTTTTTCAACAAACGGGCCAGCGGGATTGTGAGCAGGAATACTGATCCCCGGTTGCACCCTGATTCGAAAGTACGAAGTCTGCGAGTCGGTGTCGTATCCTCGCGTTACCGCATCTGCCCCCAGCGAGATCGCCAGGCCGATCAGCAGCGCGACCAGAAACCGCGAGACACCGAAAATCGGCAGGCAACATGCCGCGAACATTGAAAAGTGCCACGGCCGGTCAACGATGTATCCAACTGCCCGGCTCAGACCGTCGAAACCGTCACAGTCTTCGGTGCTGATTGCTGCAATCATTAATGGCCAACCCGCCGCGATCCCCAGAACCAGCATGGCCATCAGAAAGCCGGAGAACAGCACAAAGCACCAGCCGATCCCTAGAGCCACGTCGCCGACCGACGGAATCAGTGATGCCATGCATCCAAGCAGCCAGTTGAAACCTTGCAGAATTAGAACGGCGCTTAGCGGCAAGACTGGAGCGACCAGATAGCCGAGCAGTTGCCGTCGCGAAAACTTGAGAGCGGCCCGGACGCCGATGCGTTTCCGGGTTGCGAACTGCAAAGCGTTCATCCGACACAACGCACCGCCAACAAGCGACCACACAGCGAGTGCCCAAAGAAGTTGCGTCCAGGCAGTCGCCAGGGACGACCACGACACTTCGGTCTGGAAAATAACTCGGCCTGGCTCAACCAGAGTGCGAACCGGCGTGAGCAAAGAAAATGCAGCGGCGTTCACCGACAGCCATGAGTGAATCGGGGGCCTTGGGAGAAAACCGGCGCAACCAAGCAGGTCGTGACCTGTGAAGGCTGACGTCTGATAGGGGTTAGATTGGACGGCGGAAATCTCCGACGCGAACGGCAGCCTCGCGATGAACCAGTTGCCAGCCGCAAGCAGAACCAGAGCCATCCCGCCAAGGAACATCTTGCGAGGATCGATCGCCAGACCGGACGCGCGAAGCAGGTGTAAGGCCGGGAACAATTCTCGCAGGTCACCTGGCGACGTGGCTGGTGAGTTGTCCTGAGGATTCGATGGCGATGTCATGTCAGTCGACCAGAACTTGTCCGAGTTTGTAGCCGGGCGGGAATTTCAGACAAAGCAGGCTGATCGTCAATCAAGGCCGGGGTGTGCGACTTTCGGCCAGTATTCTTCGAAGACGAAGTGCGGGCTGTTGTCGAGGTCGTGGCAGTCGTAGCAGAATGTTTGAGCCTGCTTCAACGTAACTTTGACCAGCTTGCGGGCGGCTTCAATGTCGTCGTTCTCGATCAGTTCGATGTGCTTGCTGCCGGGGCCGTGGCAGTTTTCGCACTGGTTACCCAACAGGTGAGCGGACAGCTTTTCGTTGATGTATCCCGAGTCGTATCGCAAGACCTGCTGAGGATGCCAGCCGGTGACATGACAGGAGAGGCACTCGGGGTCGAACATTCGCGGGATGCCTCGCCGGCCTTCGCGGAGACTGTCGAACGCGGAGGCGTGTCCGGTTTCGGTCCATTTGGCGAACGCTTTGGTGTGACACTCGCCGCACTTTTCGGCACCGACGTACTTCGCGCCGCTGGGATGCCTCAGCGCAGGTTCGGTTTCGGCGAGCTGCGAATCCTTCAGCATGTCCTGGTAAAACTTCATGTGCTCGATCATCCGCGGGTCGTCTTTGAATCGCTTCCCGTCGAGCTTCACCAGGTCGAACTTGAACTTGTCGCCCGTCGCGTCCGGGTACCATCCTACCAGGCCCGCGTGCTTCCCTTTGTGGCCGACGGTGACCAGTGTCGTCTCGCCAATCTTCAGCGGATTATCGGTGAGCGGTTCTTCGATCGGGCCGGTACTGAGGATCAACGGGATTTCCGGAAACTGCTTCGCCAGCTCTTTAGAAGTTGACAGACGAGAGTGCGAAAGCAGCACGATCAGATCGACCTTCTCAGCCTGCAACGCCGCGATCGCTTTCTTTAGCGGCTCGATCGGATCGAGAACTTTCACGGTGTCGGAATCAAGATTGACGCTGCCGTCGAGCAGTTTTGGATCGTAGATCGCAGTCAGGCCGATCTTCTTATCACCAGCCTGCACGATGCGATGATGCACCGGTGTGCCGAGTTCCGCCGTTCCAAACAGGACGACGTTGGCCGCGAGAAACGACAGGGTCAACTCGGGATCAGAATCGTGCGAGACGTGTTGTGAAAGCAGCCAGCCGGCACCCAACTGAAGCTCCTCCGTGCCCATCGCCAGCGCGCGGTACTTCATGTCTTTCAAAGCTGCGAGCAGTGTCTGAAACTTAAACTGGCTTTGCTGGCGGACTCGCTTCATCGTCCCGCCGAGGTCGACAGGAATCGTCGGCCAGCCGCGTTCTTCAAGTTGCCGGAGCAGTTCTGCGCGGCGGGACACGCCACCGTATTGCGGATCCGAACAGCCGCACGGTTCAAAGTATCCATGCATCTGGCCCGTCGCCGCGAAGATCGCCGCGGGCTTCCCCCAGCCATCGCAGTACGGTCCGAACGCCGGGTCGGAATTCCCCGACGAACGCCCCTTGCCGGCCGCTGTTTCGCCGCCGTGCTTGTCGACTGGCTCAG
>CALDJX010000728.1 GCA_937899075.1 uncultured Planctomyces sp.
AGGTTCCCAGGTTGCACATCGTAACGTAAGGCATTCAGCTACAAAGACTTGCAGCGGGAAGGGTTATGGGGGCACCCTCTGACTGGGGCGCCCCCGTAAATCCAAATCACACTTCAGTGCTCAAGAAGCAAGGCAGTCCATTCAGAATGGCGGCGGCTCATTGGGAGCTTCAGTCCATTCAGCAGGAGAGTCAGGCCACCCTTCTGGGCCAACGAGATAGTCGAACTCTTTCCGGAGTTCTTCCAGCGGACGCAGTTCATAGACTCTGACTCGCCCCTCGGTGCCACCACTGTCCCGGTGACGACGACGACTCACCGGTTTTCCGTCCTCATCCTTTCGGGCAAGTTTCGCGAGGAAGTGACCAAGGCGAGTGAGACTCGAATGGTTGTCCTCTGAGCTCCCGACAAGCCCCAAGCCCCTCGCAAACTCAAGCAGGCCGATCGGACTGAGTTCGTTCGCCTCACAGCCGTAGCGTTTGTGATCGGGCGTGTAACCATCCGTGAGGATTTCGACCATCGCTTTCTCCTCGGAGCCGGCTGACTCCTGCCGTTGTTCTCGCAGGGCATCCGTCTTCGGGATGTCTCGAACTTCGAAGTTCGTCAGGTCCATTTGCTGCAGATCATGGAGCATGGCCTCTGAGCCGCCATGCTTCATCTGCTGCACGATCCCGGCGAAGTAGGCACGGTCGTCAATCTTTTCCCCGCTGACGTCAAGCACGAGGTATCGACGTTCCTTCCCATGAGCCGGAACGACCCATGAGCTGTTGGAAGCGAGCATCAGGTGAACGTGGTTCCGCCCCACTTTGACAGGGCGATGCTTGCCCTCGAACGACAATTCATCCTGTGTCACAAGTGCTTTAAGCACCCGTTCGTGATTCTTGTCGCCTGCAAAGAAAGCTTCGTCACCGAATAGAACAACGACCGTCTGCAAATGGTCATTGAAACGGCCCGCGACATGTTCCGCGACGGCAGTCATGAGGAAATGCTGGCCGAACAACCTGCCGAAAATCTCGACGAAAAGCGACTTGCCACAGCCTTTATCGCCCCGCAGGACAATCGCAATTTGACCTGAACTTTCTGGCTCTTGAACACAACGAGCCATCCATCGAATCAAGTATTCAAAACAGTCCTTGTCCCCACCGCATACAATGTGAAGCATGTGATGTCTAAACAGCGACCAGTCGCCTGCGATCGCCTTGACCGCGAAGCCCTCCCAGAGATTGAAAGCTCCCGGAATGTCCCGATTCGGGGCGAACACGATCTGGTCATACTCGCGACGATCGGGATGCGAGAGCCACCACTTGCCCAGCGCAACGCCGATTGGTTTTCCGTCCTTGCCGCTGCCGATCTGCACTTGCCGGTTGCAGTATCGTCGCTTGAAATCCTCAAAAGACTGAGCCGACAAATAACTACGGTTCAGTATTGGGTCATAAATCAACTCAATGACGATGCAACGATTGCCGTAGTTAAAAATCACAGCATGACGTTCGTTCAATTCCTGCAGGTGCCGATCAATCGCGTACCAACTGGCTCTTTCAATCTGCCGTTCTGAGTACGCATCGGGATCAGGTTTCTCAAGAACACTCTCACTTATCCTAAAGGCAGGATCGGTGATGATCGCGTGAATGACGACGTTCGGAACCCCACGGCGAACAAGCTCGCACAAGACGTCAAAGAGCCATGCACTTCGAGAATCATCTTTCTCCTTGCGGCCTTCGTCCGGGTGTCGTCCGAAGACGATGATCGGTTTTATTCGATCAGGCACATCCCATTGGTTGAGCTCGTCGATGTCCTTTAGCCGTACCACAGAATCTGGGATAACAATGTCTGACGTGGGCCGTTTGCTTTGAGACGCTCCCGCCTTGTCAGGCTTCAACTGTGGAAACACTGAAAGGTCGTAAGCGAGATTGGGGTTGAACTCCAAGACTTCGGCGAGGGCCGGTTCGCGACCAAGCTTCCGTTTCTTTTCGTTCGGCCAATTGGTCGTGTCGGAAACTCGCAGGATTCGGTCGACGTTGTGGCAATGATCCGCCCCAAAGACCTTTTCCAGATGCCGATTATAGCTTTCCACCTCGGCCGCAAGGTCGAGGTCTCCGTCTATCCGGATCGGTGTCTTGAGTTTCCAGTACGCCTGAATTCCACCACCGGAAAACACAATCAGAGTCGGCGGAGGGATGCCGTCCTTTCCGGAAGACAACGCGTCGATCGCCTTCTTGACCGCCTCTTCAACAGATTCACCGTTCGCATAGTCTGGATCGATATCTACCCAGAGCCATCTGAGACGGGCAATGTCTTTCTTGGTTGCCTTCTTATTGAGGTGCCCGACTATGTCGCCCACTGAGAAGTAGATATTCATTCTTTTGCGGTTTTTTTCGTCGATCCATCGACGAGCTTCTCGCGTTTGCGTGGCATCGAAACTACGGGTTTCGATTCCCGGTCCGTTAGAATTAATCGCTGTAAGGCTCCACGGTCCGTCTGGATTCATTGTCTTTAAAAAAGAGATTGAACCAGTTGCATCATGGCTAGGATTAGGATCATCAATTCTCGTCATCTTATGTCCTCTACAATCTTGATTTCGGCGGATGCGCGATATCGCGCGAGGACGCGACGCCGGGCGATCTTCGATCTACCAGTACGACTTCGCGTTCTTGAACCAGCGAGCGGCGCGTCACGCGCCATCGCTACTACGAGAGCCCAGCTTCCTGTAATCGCTTCTTGGTCGCGGCAGACCGAGTGCCGGATTCAGCATTCGGTTCCTGTGCGACGCCCTGCGTTGAGCGGGCAAGGGTTACGGCATCAAAGAACAACTGCATTTTTTCAGAGCTGGTGTAGCGGGTGCCGCCAATGCAGATGGTCTCAAGGCGTACGCCAGAAATACCCTTTTTTTGCCACCTCCAGATCGTGGACGGGGCAAGGGG
>CALDJX010000729.1 GCA_937899075.1 uncultured Planctomyces sp.
AATACCCAGGCACCAACGTTCCCATGCTCCTTCGATTTACGAACGTTGACGAGCCCATGGAACGGCTGATTCGTCGGGCGGAAAACCCGGATGAAAACACACGACTGACTCGCCGTCGCGATGATCACTTCCCGTGGGTCATGAACAACCTCAGAGGGCTGGTCGATCTGGATGGCTACATCGAAGACAACTTTCATTTCGTAGGCGTCACGTATCGGCGACACCGCTCAGAACTCGGCCCGGGGTTGTTTACCAACCCTCTGACGTCAGATGCTGACGCGCAAACATTTTCTCAGATTTCTCTATTCATCCCGCGACCTCGCAAGATTCTGATTCATGCCGGAGAGCCGGCTCCTGACGATGGAGACGGCATCGACGAAATCAGCCTCGGCGGCACCTTTGGATTCACGAGCGAGCTTGAAGTCCCCAGAAACCGGCCGCCGGCCGCGTTGCCTCCCGAAGATTCTCTGGAGCGCGTCCTGCGTGAACGCTGGCTACTCGAAAACTATCCAACACACTGGGACCTGTTTAACCAGAACTGGATGGTTCAACTCGTCCCGGCGACGGCCGAACGTCTGCCCGAAATTCTTCAAACAAATCCAGGCGGAGACTTCGCCGACGTCAGACTTCCCAACTACGGAGAAGCTGAAAACAACATGCTGAAGCGAGTGAACACGCACTGATCGCACAGCGTCATCCCATTTGAGACAAGCCAGATGAACAACCACGGAAGACACGGAAAGACACGGAAAGGAATGCAGCTGCCATGCCGCAGTTTTGCTTCCGTGTCTTTTCGTGTCTTCCGTGGTCCTCATTCTTCACCCATCACAAAAACAAGAGATGGCGAGTCTCGAGCAGGACTGGCGCCGCTTGAGCTGACGCTCAGCCTGCCGATCATGCTGTTCGTCATGGGGCTGATGATCATTGTCGGTACGACGGCGTCGTGGAAAGTTCGGACCGTGACCAACTCGCGCCAAGCGGTCTGGAGAACGATCGACCCGCGAGACGGCGACGACGATCCGCATAGCCGAGGGTGGCCGACCAACGCCCGAATGGAAGCGGAAGAAGGCAGTACGCCGATCGACTACGATCCGTACGACACCCACGAAGTGGTACGCGGCCAGCCTTTCAGCGCACCAACCGGTGAGCAGCTTCAGGTCCGCGACTCCCTGTTCGACATGCAGGCCGGGTTGACCAACGGCGTGACCGAACTCGAACGACCGTTTCCCGTCATGGGCAACATGCCGCCGCGACAAATCCACTTGTACCGTGAGCATCCACTACTGTCCGGCGACTGGCAGTTTCGCGAGATGGAGCTTCGATCGAATGCTCAACGAAGAATTCTCTTTCTCTACCCGGCTGACTACGGCCGCTCGCTGAGCAGATATGTGCAGCGTTATCACGAGGCGGCACTGGCCATCGTCCTGAATCCGCTCAATCCGATTCTTGAAACACTGGACGACGACGACGAGCTTCGAAATCCAGTTCCCTCCGGCCTGACGTATAACCCGCCCTATGGGATAGGTCGTGCTCCGGACTATCACGTTCCGGAACGTTCGCCACGAGGACTGTTGCTGAACCCGGACCGCGTCTGTTCGACCAGTCGTGACGAGCTGTCACAAACAGTAATCGGGCCGCTCGTCCGGGAAACCCAGCGAGTCCCTGATCGCCTGACGCGGGATTTCCTGAGAATGTATCGCGGGCACCTGGCACACATCGATCGGCTCATGGAGATTTACAACAATCCGCAGACTCCCCCCGCAACACGGGCGCAGATTGCTCCATTCGTTTCAGCAATGAATGGCGATCGACCTGACCTCGAGCAACGCATCGAACAGCTCGAATCATTTCAGCAGTCGCTCTAAACAAACCGGGAGCGGATGCCGTGCACAAAACCAGCAACAATACTGATAGCAGCATTTCGACAGGCGCTGACGCAGCCTCGGGAAGCAATGGATCGGCTCTTCACAGAACGGCGCGACAGATTTCAAAGCGAACGACCGACCTGATTGCGATCGCGATTGTCACAATCGGAGTCCTGACAGTCAGTGGTCGACTCTCCGAATGGTGGCAAACGGAGCCGACTTCAATCACCTCGCCATCAGCGTCCGCCGCGCTGTCAGCTGGCTCGCCGGTTCAATGGGGAATCGGCGAATCGGCGGTGAGCGTCCTCGCCGGCGAACACGCCGTTCAGATGGAGCGTCGTGTCATCTTTGGCGATCAGGACCGAGTGGACGGAATCCTGAGAAGTCGCCTGGTCGAAATTGCAGAATCACAGCCTTCACGCATCGACCCCACTTTACGCAGCGAGAATGCAAAGCAGGCTACAGTGGATGCGAAGTTTGCCAGGCAGGAAGAGCGACTCTTGAAGTTGCTCAAGAATGTGGATCCGATCGAGAGTCAGGACGGCCAATGGAACCTCTACCGACTCGATCAGACCGATAATCCATTACCTGGCAGTTTTCTCATCGCCACTCGCATCGCGAAAGGACAGGAGAAGCTGGAGTCACTGGCCGCGTGGGCGATCGCTACTCCCAGCAGCCCAACGCAATGGACTTCGTTCGTGCTGACTCCGACAGCAGCCAGGCAGGCAGACACCAGGAACCTGACCCCCGTTCCGGCAGACGGTCGGTTGCTGATTTCATTGCGAACCAACTCGCAGGACGAACTGACTGTGTTTCAGAAAGTCGATGCCAGGCAGTCCGACATCAACAGATGGGTTCACGACGTCAGCAACCAACTGACCGCAACCGGTTGGCACGAGGCCCGCTCGTGGCAACAATCTGACAGTTCAGCAGCGGCACGATTCGAACGCTCAGCCACTGCACAGCACCGATCGCACTTGGCAATCGAACTAACCATCTCATTGTCTGCAGCCGGAAAACTTACAGGCACCTCAAATGTCTTCGCAGTTCCAGCATTGGAACTCGTTCCGTTCGACACAACTCAACCGCACGCCCCCCTGGACAAACGGCAATAATTATGAAGGGTATCCCCGGACTTATCATCGCCGCGGCACTGGCAATCGCTGGCGGGATCTGCAACTGGCTGTACATCGCCAAACAGGCAGACCGCTACGAGCGTGAAAGCTTTGTCGCCGTTCGCGTCGATCAAATTCGAGCTGGTGAAAAGTTCAAGCGAGAGGATTTCAGTAAGGTCGACATTCCAAAGAACAACCTCGGGAACCTTGAG
Organism: uncultured Planctomyces sp.; assembly: GCA_937899075.1. Lineage (GTDB taxonomy): Bacteria > Planctomycetota > Planctomycetia > Planctomycetales > Planctomycetaceae > JABMPE01. Next base: position 3,193 of record CALDJX010000729.1, read on the forward strand.
AAAATCGCCGTCCGCTGGCAGGACCTCAGCACCGTCGTCGGACAGGCCGCCGTTAAAGACTTCGTCCGAGACCAACTCATTCTTCAGGATGATCTTAAGACGCCGCCTCAGGAGAATCTCAACCGAAAGATCGGTCCCAATGAGCGAGTCGTCTGGTTGCCGGTCGACCCTCGATCGTTCAATCCTCACCACGTCAATCCTGGCGATATGGTCTCTTTCCGAGTACCAACATCGATGAGCGGCAGTCCGTCGACGACACCGGTCGGCACTGAGCCCCTGCCGGCACTTGAAGAAATCATTGGTCCGTTCCGAATTCTGGCACTCGGAAATCGCAAAGGCACCCCCGAGACGGCAAGGAGTGCCGGACAAAGATTCGGCTCCGAAAACGTGATGGCGGTCAGCGTCGAAATCAGAGGCGCGGAGCTGGAACCAAAAGCGAAGAGGATCTTCGACATCGTCGCCATGACGAATTTCAAGGGCGTGCAAGTCCTGCTCCACCCGGCTGCGGACAGCAATTGACGCTATCGATTGTGCTGGTCCTAACGCAGGGCCCGTGTGATGTCGTTGCGTTGGAATTCTTCCGGGCTCGCCGGTCTGTCGCCTAATGAAGCCACGATGAGTATCCTGCGACGTTCGCGGGCACAGCTTCAACAGCCAGAAACAGGCATCCTGAGACGCACGCCTCTTAAGATTGATTTATGGCGAACGACGATTCCGAATTCATACCCGATGAGAACTCCATTGGGTTTGTCGAAACACAGCATGCAACGCTGTTCGAAGCTCCGAATGAACTCTGCCTCGAAAGCGGAGTTCGGTTTGGTCCGATCGATGTCGCCTACGAAACTTACGGCACACTTTCGCCAGAAAAAGACAACGCTATTTTCGTTTGTCACGCGTTGACGGGTGATGCCCACGTCGCCGGCTGGCATGACGGAAAAACAAAGAAGCCCGGCTGGTGGAACGATTTTATTGGTCCTGGAAAGGGGCTGGACACGAACAAGTATTTCGTGATCTGCGCCAACGTCCTCAGCGGCTGCACAGGCACAACAGGCCCCAGCAGCATCGATCCGAAAAGCGGGAAGCAGTACGGGCTCAATTTCCCCTTCATCACTGTTGGTGACATCGTCAAAGTTCACTCAGCACTGGTCGAACACCTCGGAATCAAAAAACTGCTGGCGGTCATTGGCGGAAGTCTCGGCGGCATGCAGGTTCTCGAATGGGCCGCACGGTTTCCCGATCAGATGGCAGCAGTCGTCTGTCTCGCCGCTGCTGCCAAACTTTCTGCTCAAGGAATCGCTTTTAACGTTGTCGGGCGGCGAGCCATCTTCACCGATCCCAAGTTCAACCGTGGAGAATACTACGACGATCCGGAAGGCCCGCGATTCGGCCTCGCGCTGGCACGAATGGTCGCTCACATCACCTATCTGTCAGACGTTTCGATCGAAGACAAGTTTGGGCGACGACTGCAGAACAGCGGCCAGTTCAAATACACCCTTGATCAGGAAACCGAATTCCAGGTGGGAAGCTACCTTCACTACCAGGGCAAACGATTTGTCGAGCGGTTCGACGCTAACAGCTATGTCTGCCTGACACACGCGATGGATTATTTCGATCTCGCTGAGGAACACGGTTCCATCCGCGCCGCTCTCGAAAAATCCAACGCGAACTTTCTCCTGGCGTCATACACCAGCGACTGGCTCTTTACGACCGCGCAAAGCCTGGAGCTCGTTTCAGAGCTCGTCAAAGGAAAACGCAACGTCTCGTTCGTTGAACTAACGAGTTCCAAAGGGCACGACGCGTTCCTGCTTGAAATTGAACCGTTGGAGCAGCTTGTCCGGCCTTTGCTGGAAAGAACGCGATTGGAAATCGTTGCAGAACGTCAAGACAAAACTGCCGGCTCCAGCGGAGGCAAACACGATGGGTAAAAAACGTTACTGCATGCCCGATCCGCAAGCGGCGATCACTGACGAATTGCTGATGCAGCATATCAATCGAGGCAGTCGCGTCATCGACCTCGGATGCGGCGACGGACGTCTGCTCGAAAAATTACGAGACGACCATGGCTGCTCGGTCCAGGGAGTCGAGCTGGATCTCAGTGAAATTTACACCTGCATCAGTCGCGGTGTGTCGGCAATCTTCATGGACCTCGACCAAGGTCTGTCGACGATCCCTGATGATGCCTTTGACATTGCCGTGCTGAGCCAGACTCTGCAACAGGTCCGGCACCCGGCCGCTGTTCTATCCGAGATGCTGAGAATCTCTCGCCGCGCGCTGGTGGTCGTTCCAAACTTTGCTCACTGGCGGATCAGGCAGCAGGTTGTCATCAGCGGTCGCACGCCGGTCACACAAGCCCTGCCCTATTCGTGGTACAACACACCCAACCTGCATTTCATGTCGATGGCCGACTTCCGGGAGCTGGCAGGGCGACTGAACGTCCGCATTGTTCACGAGATCCCGATAATCGCAGGCCGATCTCGACGCCGAGCGTGGCTTCCGAACATACGAGCCGAAAGCTTGTTCTACATTCTCGAACGCGGCAACGTGGACGATTCTTCCGATTCCGCATGAATGTTGCAATCACGCAACGTCGGCAACTGAAGAACAAACCTGAATCATCGCCACGTCCGGTCGAACTCTTCATCGATTGGCGGCCGTTTCCGGGACGTTGTCAGCGCTGCCTCGCGCAGAGTCTATGTTTCATGAGAATGTGTGGTTGATCTCTGCGAATGAAGGGCGATCACCCGCGCTGCCCGAAGCCGCTGCAGGCTCATCGGTCAGCAGAATCTATTTCCCGATTCAGAAAAAGACAGGCACGCGACACGATGAGCGCCTCGATCCTGAACGAAGAACCGACGACCGACGAAACTAAACAACATCCGTCTAATGTTGCCGGGATGCCTGATGGCCGGCCGACGTCTGAATTGTCAGATCTGGTCGACATCTACGCAGTCGCCGAGTACCTGCCGCCCGCCGACTGGGTGACTCGCCTGAACCTCGTTCAGCCTCGACGAGACGTGCTGTGCCTGAGTCGGACGACTCGATTTCTGAAGCGATGTCTCGATATTACTGTGTCGCTCATCATGATCATCCTCCTGGCCCCCGTGTTGGTTATCACCGCGGTGGCGGTTCGCATGACTTCACCGGGGGAAGTGATCTTTCGCCAGACTCGTGTGGGCTTGAACCTTCGAGGCAGCAAAGCCACAAAAATAGACCGCCGACAGTCGCGGGAAAGCGAATTGCCAGAATCTGGCTGCCGCCGGCAAGGCAGCGACCGAAGAGCGAAAGCCAACTTCGGCAAGCCGTTCACGCTTTTCAAGTTTCGAACCATGCGAACCGACGCCGAGAAACATGGCGCTCAATTCGCGACCAAGGGAGATACTCGCGTCACTTCGATTGGCCGGTGCCTGCGCAAGACAAGGCTCGACGAACTGCCTCAGCTTTGGAACGTTCTCAAGGGTGAGATGACACTTGTCGGCCCTCGTCCGGAACGTCCAGAGTTTATGGAAGAGCTGTCAGACGAAATCCCAAACTACCTCGACCGACTCGGCCTTAAGCCCGGCTTGACTGGCCCTGCACAGGTCATCAACGGCTATGACAACAACATTGAGAGTTTCCGTCGCAAGGTGGCGCTCGACCTGTTGTACCTTCAGAACTGCTGCCTCTGGAACGACATCAAGATTCTGGTTCGAACAATTCGAGTCGTTCTGACCGGTAGTGGTGCTCTGTAGAGCTCAAAAGCCAGTTCCCAACTGACACACTCAGGCCAATAGAAAAGCTCAGGTAACGATATCATCGTCGCCTGAGCTTTTTTGTTTTCAACGAAATTGGAACGGAGCTGCAGCAATCATTCAGTCGACTCAAACGACTTAATCGCCTCTTCCTGAGTTTCAAAACATGGCCACAAGCGGGTCAGATTCATCGACTGCATCACTTCCCCCATCGTATCGGAAGCACAACAGAATGCGGCCTGCCCTTTCTTCGATGTGATCTTCCGAGCCAGCTTTATGATGGCACTGATCATGATCGATCCGACAATCTCAACACTGTTGAAATTGATGACAAGATTCCGGGCATTCTGGCGATCGATGGCGGTGATTACCGCATTTGTTTCGGCATGAATATCGTTATACCGAAACCCCGTCGAATCCCCCTGAGGCGTGACCACTAAAGTCTGATCGACGAGCTGAGTAGTGAACACTATATTAGTGTGAGTCATCATGATCGTTCTCAAGCCAGCAAAAACCAGCGTATTTGTCGTGTAAATATCAAACAGCGAGCGGCATCGTAACTGGATTTGGTTTAAGCCGTTAAGCCCAGTCATCATGTGTGTCACAAAACCGCCACTCCGC
>CALDJX010000730.1 GCA_937899075.1 uncultured Planctomyces sp.
AAAACAGTAGACTACCTATCCACCCCAGATCGCGCCAGTCAAAATTGCCAGACCCCCCCGAAGTGACGAAGCCGGTCAGTTGTTTCTGCCGCCCGCAGGAACGGCAGCAGACGTAGGGCGTGCTCTTCCACGAAGTCAGAGCGACGATTGACCAGATCGTGTGCGACGTGTGGACATCGATCGGTCCCGGTCCATTGCACAGCGAACATTTGCCCTGGTGAGCCTCTTCGACAGCGTCGTCAACAGCGTGCTGAGGGATGCGGTCGGCCGCCATCATCAGGCGGCCTTCCTGCAGACATTCGTCGTTGCAGAATGTCCGTCCGGATTTTTGCTTGCCGCCAAAGAGGATGAAAGAGTTGCAGTAGTCGCAGCGCGCCATCGCGATTTCTCCGTCCGGATCGCAATTCAATATTTATGTTCAGGGCGAGATGATGCCATCGCATCGGCAATTCCGAAAGTGTCCGCCAAAACTGTGTCCGCCAAAACTGCGGCGGGATGGAGACACACTTCCTTCGAACCTTATGACGCGATGGGCGGCAAAGTCGTTCCGACAAATTGTGGCGCCGCGGTGGATGACGGAATCAGAAACGCCCGCGAGTGGACTCTCTTGAAAAGTCCAGTCGCGGGCGTCGAGTTTTGAAGGCGGAGCCGGTTGCCTCGCCGTTGTCAGGCATCAGGGCCATTGTCAGGCATCAGGGCCATTGTCAGGGTCAGGGCTGTAGAGGATGCGGCCGCAACTTTTGCAGATGACGAGTTTTCCCGTGCGGACTTCGACAATGTTCTGCGGCGACAGCTCGACGAAACATTCGGAGCAGGCGCTGGCGTCGAGCGGTGCGAGTGTTGACGGGCCGTGGGCAATCACCAGACGGCGGTACTGTCCCATAAGTTTTGTCGGGATGCACTTTTCCGCTTCGTGAAGCTCAGTTTCCAGATCAGCCACCTGGGTTTTGACCTGAGGCTCCAGTGCGGAGAAATCGTCTTTCGTTTTCTGCAAAGCGGCTTCGACTTCCTTCAGCTCGACCTTCATTTCTGCCAGGCCGGCCTTCTCCATGTCGACCTGTTCGAGCAGTTCCAGATACTGGTCTTCAAGGCTCTCGTTTGCCGTTTGAGCTTTGGCAATCTGTCCTTTGAAGATGTCGAATTCGATGTTCGACTTGGCCTGGTTCAGTTTCGCTTTTGTGTCCGCGACTGTCTGTTCGTTGGTGCGAATCTGCAGGTTCTTTTCGTCGGCGGATTTCTGCAGGCTGGTAATGTGAGCTTTGTGTGCGTCGATTTCTGCCTGCTTCTTCGTCAGCTTTTTCTCGTGAGCAGCGATGCGGCGCGGGCCGTTTTTGAGCTGCTTGTGGCACGCATCAAGATCCAGATGCACCTGATGAAGTTCTTTGAGGCCGCCGGTGGCTGAACTCATGACACACTCCAGAGACTCTTAACGGGGCTGACGGACAACTTCGGCGAAGCTTATTCGATAAAGTCTGGAGTTGCGAGCAGCATGGGCAGTGGGAATTGCACATCGTTCAACGGAAGCGAGTGGTCAGGCCAGCCGATTTCCGTACTGAGTTTCGTAGTAATCCCGGTACTGGCCGCTCTGAATCCGCTCGGACCAGCCCTTGTTGGCTAGGTACCAGTCGATGGTGCTGCGAAGGCCAGTTTCGAAATCCATTTGCGGTTTCCATCCGAGTTCGTGCTCGACTCGGGTGGTGTCGATGGCGTAGCGGAAGTCGTGCCCCGCGCGGTCTTCAACATGTCGAATCAGTGTGCGAGGCTTGCCGAGCGCGTCGAGTAGTTTGAACGTGAGGTCGATATTCTGCAGTTCGCTGTTTCCGCCGAAATTGTAGACCTCACCCGGTTCGCCATTTCTGAGTGCGGCGTCGATTCCTCGGCAATGGTCCAGCACGTGGATCCAGTCTCGAACGTTGTTGCCCTTGCCGTAAACCGGCAAAGCTTCATCTTTGAGAGCGTTGGAAATGAACAGCGGAATCAGTTTCTCGGGGAACTGATACGGACCGTAGTTGTTCGAACAGCGAGTGGTGACGGCCGGAAATCCGTAGGTGTGAAAGTAGGATCGAACCAGCAGGTCGGCCGCCGTTTTCGATGCCGAGTAAGGGCTGTTGGGAGCCAGCGGCGTGTCTTCCGTAAAGTAGCCGTCTTCGCCGAGCGTGCCGTACACCTCGTCGGTTGAAACCTGCAGGTAGCGGCCGATGTTCGCTTTGCGGCTGGCGTCAAGCAGAACCTGCGTTCCGACAATGTTCGTCTGGATAAACGGCCCCGAGTCGAGAATGCTGCGGTCTACGTGGCTCTCGGCGGCGAAGTTGACGACGGCGTCGATCGATGAGGAAGCGAGCACTTTGTCGATGAACTCGCGGTCGCAGATGTCACCTTTTTCGAAGCGGTAACGAGGGTTGTTCTCGACGTCGGCCAGATTCTCGAGGTTCCCGGCGTAGGTGAGCTTGTCGACGTTGACGATCTCGACGTCGGGGTAGGTCTGAAGTTGCTGGCGAACAAAATTGGAGCCAATAAATCCGCATCCGCCGGTAACAAGCAGAGTCTTCATGCGACATCCCTTCGAAGCGTGATCACACAGGGCGGGCGATCTGTCAATGAGGTCAGGTCGCCGCCGACTTCTCGGAATGGTAACGGCACTTAACCGATCTTGTGACAGGAATCTGTCGACTCAGTCTGCGGAGCCGCTGCGGTTATTCGCGTCCAGGCTCGA
>CALDJX010000731.1 GCA_937899075.1 uncultured Planctomyces sp.
CCGAAACCGATCTCAACTTTATCGATGACCTGCGACTCGCTGAAGTAACAGCGACTCGACCAATTCGTGGTCCCGTGGCCGATATTGATGGAAATCCGATGACTCGGGATCTTGATATTCGGCAGATTCCGGAATCCGGAGTCGCCATTGAGAGTGCAACAGAACGGCGAAAATGGCAAATGATTATCGAGTCTTTCGCTGAGCACTCGACTGACCTTGATCTGTTCAACGTCGCTGCCGTCGGAATCGCCGACATGTTGGGAGACTTCGCACCAGGCGACGTCCTGGCTCGCGACGCGGGCAGCTTTGCTGACTTCGCCGCACTCATTGGCGGTTCCGGAGGTGGGCTTAATTTGATTGACCCGACTAGAATCGAGCCGTTTGGTAAGCGAGCATCTGCCGGATTCAACCCCGTAGTTCCAAGAAACTAGCTCTGCAGTTTGGCTCCATTAGTATTTAATCAGCCCTCGTCAGTTCAGTCTGGCGAGGGCTGATTTCGTTTTTGGTTGGCTTTACTGCGGGAAGCGAGAAATGCATCTCTCTTCGTTGCCCACCCGTCGACTCCGCAACTAACATCCGTCGACGCGTATTAACGCCGCTGCTAAGGGAATGAGTCGAGAATAACTTCCCAATTTCGATTAGAGCGGCGATTTCCGTCATTCCCGCGCAGGCGGGAAACCAGTACCGCAGAGAAACTGGTTTCCCGCCTGCGCGGGAATGACGTGGCGGTTTTCCGGGAAGTTATTTCGGACACGTTCCTAAGCACTGGTTGCAGAGGCTCGCGGACAGTGTCTTTCAAGTATTGAGTTATGGAGTTTGTGAAGATGACTACTGAAGCGGCACCCCAGGAATTTACGTTCCAGGCAGAGATCTCCCAGCTTCTCCATCTGCTGTCGCATTCGTTGTATCAGAATAAAGAAATCGCGATTCGAGAACTTGTGTCGAACGCGTCGGATGCGCTCGACAAGTTTCGGCACATTTCTTTGACGCAAAAAGAGCATGAAGACGACGCCAAACTGACGATCTCGCTCGAGCCGGATGAAGAGAATCGCGTGCTGACGATCCGCGACAACGGCATCGGCATGACGCACGATGAGCTGATCAAAAATCTCGGCACCATCGCACACAGTGGCTCGCTTGAGTACCTGAAGAAACTCGGCGAAGGCGCGAAAGACGACGTCTCGCTGATCGGTCAGTTCGGCGTGGGCTTCTACTCAGCGTTCATGCTGGCGGATCGCGTCGAAGTGTTGACTCGCAGCTATCAGGAAGAGTCCGGATGGCGCTGGGAGTCTGACGGCAGCGGGCAGTTCACGATTGAACCTGCCGAAGGGCTCGAACGAGGATCACAGGTTCGTCTTCATTTGAAGGAAGACCTGACCGAATTCACTCAGACCACTCGTCTGAAGCATATTCTCACTGAGTATTCGACTTTCGTTCCGTACGCCATCCGACTTGGCGAGGAACACGTCAATGATCAAACCCCGATCTGGGTCGAGCCGAAGTCGCAGGTCACCGATGAGCAGTACAAAAACTTCTACGGGTACCTCTCGAAGCGAACCCATGAAGAGCCTTTGTGGCATTTGCATCTGACGAGCGATTCACCGTTCCAGTTTCACGCGTTGCTTTACTGCCCGGCGTCCAACTTCGAATTGATGGGCTTCGGCAAGGACGAGCATGGTCTCAGTTTGTGTGCCAAGCGAATTCTCGTGCAGAACAATTGCCGGGAACTGCTGCCTGAGTACCTGAGATTTATTTACGGACTCGTTGATTCTGCAGACTTGCCGCTGAACGTGTCACGTCAGGCGTTGCAGGACGACACAGTGTTTCGAAAGATTCGCAAGGTCCTTGTCAAGAAAGTGTTCAATCATCTCGAAGGTGTCGCCAAAGACTCTCCGGATGACTACGCCAGTTTCTACGAACAGTTCGGATCAACACTGCGGGAAGGCGTTGCCAGCGATTTCGAAAACCGAGACACGCTTGCGAAGCTGTTGAGGTTCCGGTCGTCGCACGGCGATGACCGATCAGCAGTTATCTCGCTCGGCGATTACGTTTCAAGAATGGCCGAAAGTCAGAAACAGATCTTCTACGTGAGCGGCGAGTCGATCTCGACGATTGAGAAGAACCCCAATCTGGAAGCCTTCCGATCCCGGAAACTGGAAGTGCTTTATCTGATCGACCCTGTTGACGAATTCGTCCTCAATCACGTCAACAAGTTCGAGGACAAAGATCTGGTTTCGATCGACTCCTCCGAAGTCGATCTCCCGGAACTGGAATCTGCCAGCGATTCGAACGATGGTGAAGATTCAGACGACAAAAAGAAGTCCGGTCCACCAGAAGGATTCGGAACGGTCCTGAATCTGTTCCGCGAAGCACTTGGCGATTCTGTCGAAGACGTGCGTGAGTCGAAGCGGCTGACAGATAGCGCGTGCTGCCTGGTCAACCCGGAAGGCGCGATGAGTGCTCAGTTGCAGAAAGTCATGAGCCGAGCGAGCGATGACTTCCAACTGACGAAACGAATTCTGGAAATCAACCCGTCACACCCACTGGTCAAGCACCTGGCCGGGTTGTCAGTCAACGATGAACACGCAGCCTTCATCAAGACATGTGGTCAGCAATTCTTCGCCAACGCGATGCTGGCTGAAGGCGTCGTTCCGGATCCGCATGAAACTTCACAGCGAATGATGGGCTTCATGCAGGAACTCGCTCAACAGCGTTCCCCGATTGCCGATGCATAGTCAGTATGCAGTAGGGGTTTGTTGAATCGAATTTCGGAGACGTAAGAAATGCCGGTCGTGGTTTTGGTAGAAACGTCTGACAACAACCGCGGCCGGTTTCTTGCGGCTTCACATGGTGAGGCCATCGAGGTACTGAGTCGTCACTACCCGGTTGGCTCAAGCGTCGCGCAGAAGCTGACTCGTGGCGAGAAGGTCTCGACGGAGTCTTATACGCTGAAGATTTGCTCGCTGGAGACTGCGCCGCCGAAACGGCAGAAGGCGCTGTTTTGATCGTTGCGAGTTAGCAGGCAGTTCATTGGTTATCGCAACGACGGACTGATGACGCCTGTTTCCGGGCTGGATGCCGTTGCGTAGAGTTTCTTCGGGATGCGGCCCGCTCGAAACGATTGCCGACCAGCCAGGCACGCATGCTTCATCGCTTCAGCCATGATTGCCGGTTGGGTGGCGCTGGCGATGGCCGTGTTGAGCAACACTCCGTCGCAGCCGAGTTCCATCGCGAAGGCAACGTCACTCGCCGAACCAACTCCGGCGTCGATGATCATCGGATAATCCGGATCATCGCCTTTCAGATACTCCAGGCAGATCCGAATGTTGTTCGGGTTGAGCACTCCCTGGCCGCTGCCGATCGGACTACCAGCCGGCATGACAGACGTTGCTCCGGCGTCTTTCAAACGTTTAGCGGTGATTGGGTCGTCGGTTGTGTAGCAGAGGACCTGAAAGCCTTCTTTGACGAGAGCTTCCGTCGCCTGCAGAGTCGCGATGGGATCCGGCAGCAGAGTCTTCGTGTCGCCGAGCACTTCCAGTTTGACCCAGTCAGCTCCTGGGTTTTCGAGACCTTCCAGAATCTCACGCCCCAGCCGAGCAACACGAATCGCATCATCAGCGTTAAAGCAACCGGCAGTGTTAGGAAGAATTGTGTACTTGCTCAGGTCGATAAAGTCGAGAATGTTTCGACCTTCGGCATCGATCAATCGCTCGCGTCGGACGGCGACGGTGATCACTTCCGAGCCGCTGACTTCCAGACACTTCTGCATCATGTCAAAGGTTGAATACTTCCCCGTGCCGACGATCAGTCGGGACTGCAAAGTGTGAGTTCCCAGGACGAGTGGTTTGTCCGATATCGTCATAGTTTTAGGCGATCAATCTATTTAAGTGTCTGGATCAACTGGTCGTCTGCAAAGATCTTTTTCATCACGTTCAGAACACGACCATCATCGTATACGAAGCAGCCTCCGCCAACGGACTTGCCATCAACGTAAACCATCAGAATTTTGCAGTTGAAACAAAACAGTATGTCGACACTGAGAGTCTTCTTCAAAAACTGCACGCGATACCCAAAATCAGGCCTGCAACCAACGGGTTCAAATTCGTAAATCGATAAGTCGGCAACGACTTGACTGAGTTGTTCTTGCAACTTCGACGCGACGCGATCTGGTCCAGACTGCACTGGGTAATCATCGACTTTCCACTCAGGGCGATGAATCGGTCCGTGCAAATTATCAATCGGTTCTTCAGACGGATCGAGCCGAAATGCCTGACTGTCGTTTGCCGACAGAATGGAATCAATCGTTTCGTTACTTCCGAACACATCAATAAGTGTTCCGGGTGTCATGGGGGTCTTGTCCGGCAGCGACGGATTACAACCGTGAGCCGCAACAAACACTAGAACCGCGACGCAGCGATAGACCATTAACTTACCCGCCACCAACGAGAGTCACGACTTCCAGACGGTCGTTTTCCTCAAGCTCACATTCGGCGTGGCGGGCTCTTGGGACAAGTTCGAGGTTCCGCTCGACGGCCACGAATTTTGGTCTCATCCCGAGTTCTTCCAGCAGATCCGCAATGGTCGAACCAGCAGCGACATCGCGAACTTCATCGTTCACCGTGATCTGCACAGAGGTCATCTCCTGATGAGCAAGTATTTCGTACGGCGGGGAATTCTGGTTTGCCGAGTGCTCTAAAACGTCGAATTCATCGATCCGGCGCGAGTTTACGAACGCTGCGACAAGACCGTCAAGGAGCTGAATTCGATCGTTTGATCCTGCCGATCAAGTAAACATGCTTTGATCTGTTTTCTTGTCAGTCGTACAATCGCTGTCTCCGATTGTCGAAGCTCGTCAGCGTCACCTGCCACGATTCGGCAAAACCCTCCTCGCCAACAGCCATCCTTCCTTAACACTCCGCATCCCCGCCCTGGAGTCCTGCAATGCTTGATCTGCTTTCTGGAATTGACCAGACATGCGAAGGCGTATCCCGCCGCAGCTTCCTTCAGGTTGGCACCCTCGGTGGATTGGGTCTGAGTCTGCCGACACTGCTGGCTCGCCAAAGTGCAGCGGGCAGCGTCTCCCCAAGCGACGTCAACTGCATTCTTATCTGGACTCGCGGAGGGACCAGTCATCACGACACGGTCGATCCAAAACCGCAAGCGCCGGTCAGCATCCGTGGCGAGTTTGGCGTTATCGACACGGCCGTTCCCGGAGTTCAATTCACGGAGATCGTTCCGAATCTGGCGAAAGAGCTGAATCGTTTTGCCGTGCTCCGAGGCTGGAATCCGCAGAACGGAAGTCACGGTTCCGCTGATCAGTTTGTGATGTCCGGGCGAAGGTTCAATCCGGCACTGGCCTATCCGACTTACGGGTCGGTCGTCAGCTACGTGAAAGGTTTCAAGTCGGCTCTGCCGCCGTTTGTGCAACTCGGCAGTCAAGTCGATCGGAGATTCGGGGGCGGTACGTCGGGGATCCTCGGTCTGGAACACAGCCCTTTTGAAATGCTTGAAAATCCCAACGCCGACAACTTCAGCGTCCGCGACATCAGCCCGGCCAAAGGAACGACGATGGCTCGCGTTGATCGCCGACGTCAGATGCTGGCAAAGCTCGACGACCTGCAGAAGAAGGCGGATCTGCAGCCCGCGAAGTTCGACGCGCTTGAAGAAAACTTTCAGGCTGCGTTCAACATGATCACGTCGCCCGCGACGAAGAAGGCCTTCGCGATCGACGAAGAGGATGCGAAACTTCGAGACGCCTACGGTCGGCACCAGTTTGGTCAGAGCTGTCTGTTAGCCCGTCGCTTGATCGAATCGGGCGTTCGATTCGTGACCGTCACCGACGGAGGCTGGGACACTCACGCCAACAATTTCAAATCACTGAAAGACAGCCGGCTGCCCCCTGTCGATCAGGCACTTCCTCAGCTACTGGCTGACCTCGAAGACAAAGGCATGCTCGACACGACGCTGGTTTGCTGGCTGACCGATTTCGGTCGGACGCCGAAGATCAACTCAGCCAGCGGCCGCGATCACTGGGCGAGTTCCGGGTTCGCCATCATGGCCGGAGCCGGAGTCCCTGGAGGGCACATCCTCGGCGAGACCGACGGCGAAGGCGGTACTGTGGCCAAAGACGAATACCACAGCGCGGACATTGCCGCGACGGTCTACTCGAAGCTCGGCTTACCACTCGACCTGATCGCTCAGTCTCCAGACGGTCGCCCAGTCAAACTGCTCGAAGGACGTCCGATTAAAGAGTGGATGTAGGTCGCAGTCCGGACTCCTGCGCTGAAGGAACGCTTCGACAAAGAAGCAGTGAGCCAGTTCAAAACAGCAGCCCACCAAAGAACGAGCAAACAGGAGTCAACGGAGAGAGCAGAGTCAGGAGTCGAATCCTGACTCTGCTCTCTCCGTTGACTCCTGTTTCGAAATTCAGCTCGGTCTTTTTGGCCTAATAGCCGCGAAAAATGCCCAGAACGAACCGACGATTCAGCAGCCCCATGCTTTCGGCAATCTGAGCACCCGGACTGAGGTCCATGTAAAGCTCGGCGACGTTGCCCGCCGTTTCACGGACCGGCTGCAGAAAATTAGCTTGGCGTTGAACGGGGTGCTGGCGCGCGTAGGTCTGCTGTTGCGGAGCAGGCGCGTAGTAAGTTGGCTGCGAATATGAGTAGTCGTCTTCGAAATGGAAGAACAGGAAGTCTCCTGCGGACGCACTCTGATTCGTCGTCAGAACCAACCCCGCAATAAGGGCAAACAAAGCAGTCATTTTCTTCACGGTCGAATCTCCGAAACAGGCAGACGGTTGAATGCGTCTATCCTTTGCTCCAGAGCTGACTGTTTGCCAGTCGCGAATCTTGCTTATCGTCTTGTGTTTCAATGAGGGTGCAGTCTGAATCGACTGACAGGTCACAACGATTGCGCGCTGCCTGCTACGTCGCTATCAACGTTCAGCTCGCAAAACGTGTCGATCCCCAACAGGTCCGTTGTTGGGCACGATGACCTCATGCCCCAATGATCGTCGGGGCTTTGCGCCAGTCGGCGGCAGGACGGCCGAAGTAAAAGCCTTGCGCCAGTTCGAAACCGAGGTGCAGGCATGTGTCGGCTTCCGCCGAAGTTTCGATGCCCTCGGCGAGCGGCGAGATTCCGAAGTCACGGACCATTTCGACAAGTGTGCGAACCATCTTGTGCCGCATTGGCGACGCGTTGTTGATGTTTCGAATCAGCGAGATGTCGAACTTCAGAACGTCAGGAGGCACTTCGACAAGGTCCAGCATTCGCGCCTGGCCTGCGCCAAAGTCGTCGTACGCGAGCGCGATTTCCAGATCATTCAGTTGTCTCTGAAGTTCCGCCGTCGCGCGCAGATCGGTGACCGCGGCTTCGTGAATTTCGAGACACAGCGACTGATCAGGGGCCGATTCCCTCAGCTTCTCAAGAGACCGAATCAGTCGATCGCCCTGCTGCTCCGTCGGATGAGTATTGAGAAACAGAGTCTGTTCGGCTGGCATGCCGAAGCCCTTGGCTACCCCCACCACACGACTGGCTTCACTGAGCTCGGTCTCACGGTCGAGTTGCGCTGCTGTGTCAAACATTTCGCGAGGTGTTGGAAACTCAGGAATTTGACTTCGAGCCAGGACTTCGAATCCCACTGTCGCCGCATCGGACAGTTTGACGATCGGTTGATAGTGCGGAATCAAGCCCTGACCGTTGACGAGTTTTTCAAACGAAATCAGTCGTGCCGGTAGCTCGCGGCCGGCCCATTGCATGGTGCCCCGTGAGTCTTCTTCGTTTCGGCAACGAACTCGGAACTCGGCGCCACCAAACTGGATGACATCGCCCTCGCTGAGCACGGCAGCCGTCGAGATTTGTCGGCCATTAACGAATGTGCCGTTTGTGCTGCCCAGGTCCCGAAGAAAAAGCGTGCCGGCTGTCTTGACGAATTCGGCGTGTATGCCGGAAACGGTGGACCACCCGATTAGCAAGTCGCAGACCGATCGACGACCCACGCGGAATCGGGATTTGCTGACCACGGTTTCACGGGTTCGGTCACCTTCGGTGATCGCACCGCAAAGGTACCATTCCAATTCTTCGACAGATGCCCCTTGCGGGCATTCGGTTTCGGCAATCATCTGCATGACAGATATTCTCGCTGAGCGGCCTGCTGCAACACTGAGAGTGCCCTCCTGCAAGTGTTGCCTTCTTTTAACCTACGTCAGAGATCTGGATGGTCAAATTTGAATTTGAGTTACGTGCCTCCCTGGTAACGACTTGCGAGTGGAATGATTCCAGCGGGGTGCGGTCTTCGTGACTAATCATTCCGACTCAAACGGTCAGCCGTTGGCCGCAGTGAGTACGAACTGATTCCTGACCAAGAAAGTCGGGAAGATAGCTGCTGGCTGCTTCCACCGGGGATTTGCTCCCGCCTTCTTCGTTGCGGAGTTCGATGTACGAACCACTCATCAGACGATCTTCGTGATCGTTACCGGCCTCGATGATGATGGCTGATTCTTCGAGTAGCCCTTTCGCGGCAACATTGATGCCGTGGCATCTCGTCTGGCAAAGTCCACAGCCGACGCACTTCTCCGGGATCAGCAGCGGAGCCAGTTCGCCTGTGCCTTCGATCGGTTGGCCGAGTTCGTCAACTTCCGTCCCGACCGCAACAAACTCCAGCGCGTCGTAGCCAGCGGCTGTGCATTCATCGACGCAGAGCTGGCACGCTTCACCGTTGAAGGGGAGACAGGTGGATTCGTTGATAATCGCGAGGCCCATCCTCGCGTGGCGTTTTTCTTCCAGAGGTAACGCTCGGATCGCTCCCGTCGGACAGACCTGCCCGCACGCATTGCAACTCGACGCGCAGCCAGCCCAGTCGGCAACGACATGCGGAGTCCACAAACCTTCCAACCCCTGCTGAAAACCCAGCGGCTGGAGCACGTCGCTCGGGCAGGCCTGAAAACACTCGCCGCAGCGAATGCACATTTGCAGAAATTCGGCTTCGGGCACGCTGCCTGGAGGCCGAACGGGGCGTGGCCCATCGCCGTCCAGGTTGGCTCCGAAGGCCTTCGTGCCGGTTGCTGCAAAGAGTCCGCCGAACACGCTCGACGCCGTGCCGACGGAGGCCGAGAGAAACCCGCGCCGACCGAGTGCTGTTTCATGCGTCGGTGGATCGTTCTCGATCTTCAGGCCGGACACTTCCCACCGATCGACGAACTTGATCGCGTGAGTCGGGCAGACTCCGCCGCACGACTGGCAGAAAGTGCAATCGGTGGTGCGCGTTGTGAAGTCCGGTTTGATCGCGTCGAACGGACAGATTTCGATGCACTTGTTGCAGTTGATGCAGGACGATTCGACCTTGCGCTCCGTCGCTCGAAACAGGTTGCCGAGCGAAAATACAGCACCGCTCGGACAGACGTACTTGCACCAGAATCGCGGACGCAGCAGGCCGAGACTCAACACCGCAAAGAACAGCACGATGCTCAGAACATGTCCGACACCCATCGGCGGCATCTGGTGCCAGCCTGTGGCCGCGCCGGTTTGCAGCGGGCTTAATGTAAACAGCAGCCCGCGAGTGATTACAGGAATCGCCGAAAAGATGCCGCTCAGCAGAACTCCGCCGAACGCCGCGACGATGATCCCCAGCAAAAGGTAATACTTGATGTGAACCCACCAGCCGTCGCCAGACACTCGAAACCGAGTGACACGTTTTCCGATGGCCCAATCGAAGAGGTCAATCAACGTTCCGAGCGGGCAGAGATAACCGCAGAAGCCGCGCGGCACGAAGACGCACGCCGCGAGAATTATTCCGGCACAGCTCAGTGACCAAACCCACGATCGAGACGCAATCCCTGTCGAAAGACTGACGAGCGGATCGATGACGAGAAACAGCTCGGCAGCGACCGTTTCTTTCCGCGACAGATTGTCAGCATAGTGCGACGGCCACGCGGCGGGATCATTCTCATGAATCGACCACGGACCCGGGCTGAGGGAAAGAACATCGAACATCGAACGCCCAACATTCAACGTTGAACTTTGAACATCGTCAGCCTGACCTTCGATGTTCGATGTTGGATGTTCGCTCAAACTGCAACCGCACTTCGCCGTTACTGATTGAATGGATCTCAAAACGCACGATTGCTGGTTCGCCCGCCATGCAATGCCGCTCAGGAATTGAGTCGAACAAGGAAGCCAAGTAGTTTGGCT
>CALDJX010000732.1 GCA_937899075.1 uncultured Planctomyces sp.
GTCTCGGCTGGTCGACGAAGATTTCTTCCGAGGCCTGCAACGTTACGGCACCGTCATGTCTTATCAGACGGCGGAAACTTCTGACCTGCGAAAAACTTTCGAAAGGCTTTACGGACTTTCGCTGGAACGGTTCTTCCACGACTGGACCGAGCGGCCTGGCAATCCAAAGTTGCTGGTTGAAACCGAATGGCAGCCGCAGTCGAAGCGGCTGAAGGTCCACGTCAAACAGACTCAGAAGGAAGACGTCTTTGAAATTCCGGTCCGCATCGACGTCCAGTTAAAGGGGCATGAGAAATCGCAACCCGCCGTCAACCGCCTGATGAACGAACGCGAATTCACCGAGTACGTCGCCCTGACCGGCACGCCCGAATCGATCGACGTCGATCCGGAATTCGCACTGCTGGCCCAGATCGAGCAAAAGCAATCGCTCGCCCTGTGGGAAAGCCAGCTCAAGAAACAAACGGTCGGAACGGTTCCCGCCAGAGTCCGTGCGGCCGAACACTTCGCCACCGTTCGTACCGACAAGAGCCGCAAGCTGCTCGCTGAGTCGCTCGCCAATGACAGCTTCTACGGCGTCCGTGAAGAAGCCGCGAAAGCACTTGGAAAAGTCAAAGGCGACATCGCTCGCGATGCGCTGCTGTTTGGCCTGTCGGGGAACAACGCCAAAGTTCGTCGAGCGTGTGCAACAGCGCTGGGAAACTTTGAGCACGACTCCAAGGTGCAGGACGCTTTACGAGGGAAACACTCTCAAGGCGACGTCAGTTACTTTGTGGAGTCGTCGGTTCTGGCGTCACTTTCGAAGAGTCTCGATGAACCGCCCGTTGATCTTCTGATCGCAGCTTTGGAGAAGCCTTCACACCGGGAAACGATTCGCCTGACAGCTTTGCAGCAACTCGCAAAATCATCCGATCCAGCAGTCCAGGCGGTTCTGCTTGATTGGACCAAACCAGGCAAACCGCCGCTGTGCAGACCCGAGGCCTGCCGGCAGCTTGTCGAGTTCGCCAATCAAAACCTGCTACCAAAGCCAGCGACTGACAAAATTGTCAAACACCTGCTCGAACTGCTCGACACATCCGGCCCTCGAATGCGAGGCTCCATCGCCTCGGCATTGGGAAGTCTCGGCAACCGAGCCAGCTCCGCCAAAACGCGACTGCAAGAGCTGACCAAAGCCGAGCCCAACGACTGGACTCGGACCAGCATCAAAGCGGCGATCGACCGGATCTCCACGCCAGCATCGGACACTGCCGCTCTGACGAAACTGCAGAAAGAGCTCGACGAAGCACGCAGCCACTCGCGAAGCCTGGAAGAACGACTGTTCCGTCTGGAAACTCCGTAACGCCAGGCAGCTCGGCGTCAACTAATTGAATGCTGGATGCACGGTGTCTGGTTGGCGTTCGAAATAAATTCTCGATACCAGCAAGAAGCGCAAGCGAGTGATTACTTCAAATTCACTCGCTTGCGCTTCGTGCTGGTATAAAGATCGAAAAGTTCTTCTGGACACGTGCCTAAGTCTGCACAAGACCTGACAGCCAGGCCGCGCAGGTTCCGCAGATGACGATCGGGATCCAGGCCGCCAGCTCGATGTCGACAACGTTCAAACGCCCGAGGTGGATACTCACCTGAGTCAGCAGAAACAACATTCCAAGCACCATCGTGCAGACAGCAATGTTGACCAACAGGCTGCGACTTTCCCGGCGAAGCGTCAGCGGAATCGCAATCAGCACGGAGATCAGAATCAGAAACGGTCGCCCGAGGCGTTCGTGAAGATGCACTGACTGACTTCGGATCGTGACCATCCCGTAGGCTGGATTCCGAATGCGGTGAATCAACTGCGAAGTGGACAGGTACTTGAAACTGCGCGTTCGATTGTGAAGCTGATCGATCGTCACGTCGGTGACGACAAACATGTCGCCGCTTGAGGGAGCCTTTAGAATCCTGCGGTCGCCCTCGGCCGTCAGCGTCAACTCTTCGAATGCAGGCTCGGGATCTCGAAGCAGCCAACCGGCAGGCCTGTTCTTGCTGGCCGGTATCTGGATGGCCTCTTTGGCTTTTAACGTAGTTGGCTCAACCACCTGCAAAGGAACTGGGAGCAGAAATCTCGCGTCAAAGATTTTTCGCTCGGCGATCCGCAATTGCTCGCCTGAGATTTCGATATTCGTCACGTAGTCACGCGCCGGCTGAACATCGTGAGTGGCCGCTCCGCCGTCACCGCGGTTGGCCTGAAGTCTTTCTGCGATGTTCGGGATGATGATTTCCTGGTTGACGGCCAGACCCAGCTCGATGATCAATGTTCCGACGACAATCGGAACTGCCAGTCGCCAGGAAGGGACTCCGGCTGAAAGGATCGGAAAGATCTCGCGAGACCTTTGCAGCAAAGCAAAGACGCCCACAACAGCCAGCACAGTCAGAACTGGACCGACCATGTCAAAAAACGGAAACGCCTGGAAGAAGTAGTGCGTTGCCATTGTCAGCAGAACGGTGGCCGTTGTTTCGTCGGCAGCGCCGGACTGAAATTCATCTGCATTCGAAAACGCGTCGAACACGACGTACAGGCCGTACGTCGCGACGAATCCAATGGCAAAGACATGCCAGAATCGATTCAGAAGATGTCGGTCAAAAAGTGTCACAAACGTCCTTGCTCGTTGCCTTTGAAACGCTTGATCCGCGCGCAGCAATCCCTCGTCGGCGAACCTCGAACCGCGAATTACACGCCGAACACCCAAAATCGGTCAATACCGACTCATGGTGAGCCCGTGGTCGTATTTCGCGTCAGATTGCGGGATGATTCCAAGCCGGATCGACTTCTACCGGACTCCGAGAACTCAAAATCGAAGCGTGTGACCCGATGCAAAAGCCCAACCTGGACTCGACAGTCATCTTTGAACTCTTTCGCGGAGCACACGCGACCGAGTTGCTGACCGCGGCCGTGGCGCATTTCAATGTGTTTGGCCAGTTGGCTGAGCAGCCGCTTGCCTGTGACGAGTTGCGGGCGAAGTTGGGACTTGAGGACCGTCCGAGCGTTGTTTTGTTTACGGCGCTCAAGGCGTTCGGTCTGCTTGCTGAGGACCAGCGTGGCGTTTTGAGTTTGACAGAACTGGCTCGGCACCACCTGGTGCCGGGCGCGGAATTCGATGTCGGGAATTACGTCGGACTGGCGGCTCAGAGTCCGAATGTGCTCGACATGGTTGAGCGACTGAAGACGAACTCGCCGGCCGGTGCGGATTCCGATTCAGGCGCCGCATTCATTTATCGGGACGGCATTGCCTCGGCGATGGAGGCTGAAGAATCGGCCCGGCACTTCACGATGGCTCTGGCCGGACGAGCGAAGAACGTCGCTCCCGTACTCGCAGAAAACATTCCGATGACCGATGCGAAACTGCTGGTCGACGTCGGCGGCGGAACCGGCATCTACAGCTTCGCGTTGCTTCAGAAGAATCCCAAACTGCATGCCGTCATTGTTGATCGGCCGGAAGTTCTACGCATCGCTGAGGAACTCGCAGCCGAATATGGCGTTGCCGATCGAGCCGAGCTTTTGCCCGGAGACATGTTCGCTGATCCGCTCCCCACGGAGGCAGACGTCGTTCTGCTTTCGAACATCCTTCACGATTGGGACGTGCCTGAATGTCGGCAGCTGGTGAAACGGTGTGCGGACTGCCTCGCGCCTGAAGGCCGGCTGCTGATTCACGACGTCTTCCTGAACGACGCTCTGGATGGTCCGCTGCCGATCGCGTTGTACTCAGCGTCGCTGTTCTACTTTACCGAAGGGCGAGCTTACAGCGCGGCCGAGTACCGCAGCTGGTTGTCCGAAGCCGGGCTGACGGCGGGAGAAATCATTCCAACGTTGATCCACTGCGGAGTGCTGGCAGCTGGCAGAACTCACTAGAAATACGTGCGAAGTAACTTTCCGAAGTTCTACTTCGTCATTCCCGCGCAGGCGGGAAACCAGAACGGCAGAGAAACTGGATTCCCGCCTGCGCGGGAATGACGGAGGTCGCCGCTTGCATCAACATCGGGAAGCTATTTCGGACACGATTCTTTGAAATGCGACGTGAAAAACGACGCTTCGGTTGCTGAATTGTTTTAAGACTTGAACCTCAACCGGTCTTGCTCAGATCGTCGCCAGCAGGGAACACTAATCATCTCTAATTGACACTAATCCCAGTTTCATCAGCGGTTATCAGTGCCAAAGAGTGTTCCTTCAATTATCGACGCAGCCTCTGTCAGGCGGCTTCAATCGGTTCGTACTGATCGTTCAAACGCTCGAGGGCGTCGGCGGGGTTCATGTTGAAGAGGGCTCGGCCGCCGGTTCCCCAGCTTCCGTCTTTGTAGTGAAAGAGTGCCGCCGCATCCCGGACGGTGCCGACCGCCTCGACTTCTTCCATGTCTCCCCCTTCGACGGCTTCGAAACGGATTTCGACAGCGGCAAATGCAGTCAGTAATCCGCTTTCGACTTCGCGGCCGAAAGTCACTCGGTCCTGCCAGTCGCAATCGAGCCATCGTAGATCGCGAGGTTTGCCAAGCCGACTGGCGATGTCGAAGAACTTTGCTTCCAGTTGCTCGCGCTGCGTGCGGAATTTCTTAATCGCCGTTTCTGCTTCGCGTTTCTGCAAAGACTTCAACAGTGGCTGACCAACGACCAGAATCAGGACGATGACCGCGACAAAAATTCCGAGACCGATAAAGAAGTACGTCATTTGGCTGTTGCCTGTTAAAGATCAGCTTCGTCCAGAGCCTCGATAAACGGGAGGTGCCGATAGTCGTCGTTATAGTCCAGTCCGTAGCCGACAACGAACTCGTCAGGAATTTTGAAACCGAAAAAGTCCGGCTTCATTTCGACTTCGGATCGGCCCTCTTTCACAAGCAATGCGACGGTTCGAACGCTGGCCGGTTCGTGAATCTGAAGAGCGGTGACCAGCTTTTCCATCGTGTTTCCGGTGTCGAAAATGTCGTCGATAATCAGGACATCCCGGCTTCGAATGTCCGGCAGCAATCCCAGGTCGATCGTAAGTTCCCCCGGCCGAGTCGTCGCTCCTCGATAGCTCGACGCCTGCACGACTCCGATGCGGTGCGGAACGTCGATGGCTCGGACAAGGTCCGCCATAAACAGCATGCAACCGGTGAGAGCACCGATCACCGTCAGATTTTTACCCCGGTAATCATTAGAAATTTCGGTACCCAGCGCGTGAACTCGCTGCTGAATTTCATGCTGTTCGATCAGGCGACGCATCTCTGCCACTCTTTGAATCTAGCCAGAACTGAGAATCGGGTAAGAGTACCCGGAAGCCTGTCGCGAATCATCCGCCACGGTCGACGAAGGAGTGCTTCGACAGGTTTTGACGGGTTCGCTACGCTGCGCCCGTCAAAGATGGCGAGACCGTTTCCCCAGAGATTCATTCAGCTACTGAGTAACCACGATGCGAATTGCTGACGTTTATCGAGATCTGCCATTTGGCCTGTCGATCGAAATTTTCCCGCCGAAAACGCCGGCTGGCGATGAGGCTCTGTTTGCAACGCTCGAACGAGCTTCCCACTGGAACCCCGCGTTCATTTCCTGCACGTACGGAGCCGGAGGCAGCACTCGCAATCGGACGATCGATCTGTGCTCGAAGATTCAGAACGACTTCGACATTGCAGCAACCGCCCACTTTACCTGCGTCGGCTCAACGCGTGAGGAACTGCTGGAGTGGCTGGAGGACGCCCACTCGCAAGGCATCAGTAATATCATGGCGCTGCGAGGCGATCCGCCTGCCGGTGCGGAAGAATTTGTCCAGGTCGAAGGCGGGCTGCAATATGCCAATGAGCTGGTGACATTGATCCGGGAAAACTTTCCCGACCTGGGTATCGGCGTGGCGGGTTATCCAGAGAAGCATCCCGAGGCGCAGAACCTGGAAGTCGACCTGCATAACCTGAAACGAAAAGTTGACGCAGGAGCGGATGCCGTTTTCACGCAGCTCTTTTACGACAACGATAGCTTCCTGCGATTTCGCGAAGACTGTGAAGAGGTCGGTATCGACGAACCAATCATTCCGGGCATCATGCCCATCACCGAGTTTGCAAGAATCAAACGAATCACCTCGATGTGTGGTGCGGAGATTCCGCCGGAGTTGTTCTCGAAGCTGGAAGCCGCGCAGGACGACAGCGACGCTCAATTCGAAATCGGCGTCGAGTTCGCGATTAAACAGTGTCAGGATCTGATCTACGAAGGCGTGCCGGGCATTCACTTTTACGTGCTGAACCGGATGGACGCCTGCGATCGAATTCTCGAATCCCTCGATCTTCCAACTGAGTCCTGACGCGGGCGTTGCCGTCAGAAGAAGGCGCCGAGCCAGTCACGTCATCGCCGCTCGTCGCCTGAGACCTCGAACGTTGGCCACGCAGTCAGGCCGACCAACTGGTTGCCGGCCCGCACGATGCACGTCCCGGCCTGAACGTTGACGTCGCTGTGTTTGAGCTCCGCATCAAACCGCAGTCGCTGAATGATCTGCCCGGTTGACGCATCGAGGGCAACGATCTGTGATGAGCGTTCGGCGCTGTCACGATTGCCGACGACCGACGCCTGAATACAAATCAGTTCGTCGTGAGAAAGCTGAAGTGTCCATTGCCCGGAGCCGAGATACGTTTCCCACAACTTCGATCCATCGTCGAGCGAGAACGCTCGAACGACGTTCTCAGAAGTGGCGAAC
>CALDJX010000733.1 GCA_937899075.1 uncultured Planctomyces sp.
CGCAACGGAACTCAGATCAACGACATCACCATTTCCAAACGAACGAAACTGAAGCCCGGCGATGTTCTCCGAGTCGGACCGATGTTGTTTCAGTACGAAGTCAAAGTGAAAGCCGCCGCAGCCGCCAGCAAAGGCACGTCGGCCGAAATTGAATCGGAAACTGACGAAGTCATCATCAAAGAAAGCAGCGAAGACAGCATCGTTAACTGGCTGGCGGAAGATGGTCCGGCCGCATCCGACACGGACACCGTCGTCGGTAAGTCAGTACCGGCCGAAGATCACTCTGCTGCTGACTCGGGCATGACCGACGATGACGACGAGGGTGAAGGCAGCTCGTCTGAGGCGAATGAACCAGACGTTCCGCCGCCGTCAAAAAAGCAATTTGATTCAGTGGCCGAGGAAGCTCAGGACATCATTCGTCGGCATCTCGAATCGAAAGCACGCTGATTTCAGTATCACATCCCGATGAAGCCTCAATGACGGAACGATCTGTCAAATCGGTGCGGCAGAGAATCTCAGTAAACACCTTCCCGCGTTGGTGACCCAGGCCCGACAAAAATTCCAAAGTGCAATTCGAGAGAGCAGGAAGTTCACAGGGCACTAACCTTGAAGCAGCCACTCGAAGCCCGAATTCTGAAACGCAGGAAAAGTCATGCCCATAAAAAAGCGAACGATTGCTGGCGGGCTGCTGCTGGTCGGCGCGGTGCTCGGAACTTTTATGAGCGGTCTGATTCCAGGTTTCGGATCGGGTAGCGGAACCCGAGTCCAAAGTGCGGGCGACGCCACTCGTGCCAGTCAGAATGTTCCGGACGAAAAGCCGCCCGTGAATCCGCCAGCAGAAGTGCAGGCCGTCGCCGAAGTTAAAGTGGCCCCGCCGGTTGTTCTTGAGATCAGAATCGACAACCACGACTACATCGTTTCCGACGACGACACGGCCACCGGAGTTCGCAAGGTCGATCTCGACGAAGTCGTGAAACTCGCACAGGCGACGATCGGCAACGACGACGGAATTCGAGTCCGGATTCTCAGAACCGGATCGGCCAGACTGACCGCCTGGACAACGCTGCACGACTCCCTCGTCAAAGCCGGTTTGTCGTTGGATTCAATCCGAATGCCAAAGGATCTGGTCGAGTGACCGCTCGGGTCGGCGGCTTCTTTCAAGTGACAACTCAAAAGCTGAAGAGGAATCACGGATGGTTCGACACGTCGCGGCACTTCTTATTTGCCTGTCTGTCTTCGCGGCCTGCCATCGCGACGGTCGCGCTGACGATTCCGCTGCGTTTCACGCCGCGATGAAAGAGTTGGCCGAGTACTCGCCGATCAGCACATCAATCGGCGTGACTCGAAACGGCGTGGCCATTCCCGCGTTTTTGACGAACGGCATGCTTGACGTGAGGAGCGAGCAGACGCGAATTCTGTTCGTCTCGAATGCCGCACCGGACTCGGCAGTCAGCAAACGTCTGGTTTCGGACTGGCACGACTTCTGTGTCGCCCGCCCGATTGCCTCAACGCAAAACAAAGTCGAACTGGGACTTGTCCCGTTCGCGAATCCCGATCAGTTTGGCACAGCATCAAACACTGCTGCTTCAAGCAAATCTGCCGACAGTTGGAGTTCGGGGTTTCCACCAACAGGCTCTGCGTACAACGACAAACAAAATTCAGAACGCCACTACCTTTGGCGGTGGATCGGGATGCTTGCTCCGGACCTCGTGGTCGTTGTTGGAGAAAGCGATCGCCACGTTATCGAGATTCCAAAGTCGTTCAATCAGCAACTCGGCATCAGTGCGAACTGGTCGCTTCGAAATGCCAGGCCCGGTTCGCTTGCCGATGCACTCACAACGGGCAAGCCATCAGGAATCGCCAGCGTGCCTTCCGTTGAGTTTCTGACCTCGGGCCGAGTTCCGATCCTTCCTGGCTTTGTACAGACTGGTATTTCAGTTCGGTCTGCGGCTCGCAAAGAATTGCAGCGGCGTCGAAAACGTTCCCCCGTCGAAGTCGCCACGGAACTCGCCCAGGTCTACGGACACAATCTCAATTCAGTTGCTTACATCCCCGCCCTGGCACTGCTGGGCCGCGTGCGTCTTTCTGAACTGACGAACGACGACAGCCATCTCGAAGACGTGCTGAAGATTGTCGAGCCGTACGCCAACGGCAAAACGTCGAGCCTCGGATCGCGGCCCAGCGGCAGCACGCTTTCCGGGCATTTGATCTTCGGCGAACTGGCAAAGGCGACCGACGATAAACGCTTCATCACGCTTGCTCGGTCAGCCGCCGACCTGGGATTCGATGACGACGGCAACCTTCGCGAGTCGATGCCGTTTCACAATGAAATGAGCGATGCCGTTTTCATGGGCACGCCGATCCTCGTTCAGGCCGGGCGTCTGACTGGCGAGACAAAATACGTCGACATGGCCGATCGGCATTCGAAATTCATGCTGAAACTGAATCTTCGCAACGACGGACTGCACCAGCATTCGCCGCTCGATTCCGAGCACACAGCCTGGGGACGAGGCAATGGATTTCCGGCACTCGGTCTGGCACTTTCACTCTCCGACATGCCGGCAGACAGCAAACATCTTCCATCGATGGCTGCCGCTTATCGTGACCACCTTTTGTCGATGATCGATCATCAGGACGAAATGGGCATGTGGCATCAGATCGTCGATCACCCGGAAAGCTATCGCGAGTTCACAGTCACCTGCATGACGACTTTTGCGATCGTCCGAGGCCTGCGAAACAACTGGCTCGACCGCCAGACGTTTGAACCGTTCGTGCAAAGGGCGTGGGAATCGATCAAGTGTAGGATTGGCCCGAACGGGAACCTTGTCGACGTCTGCACGGGCACCGGGAAACAGAAAAATCGACGAGCTTACTACGACCGCCCGGCAATTCTCGGCACGGACGACCGCGGCGGAGCGATGGCTCTGATGGTTTCAACCGAGCTGGCCTTTGCTGTTCAGGAGGGTTCCGTCGAACTGGTGGAGATTGGTGATCGTTCCCGTTAGCTTGAGATAACAAGCATCATCTCTTGACTGTTAACGGAGCGGACGATGATTTTCGTCGATGAATTGCGAGTTGATTATGGCAACTTCTGCGCGGTGGATGAGTTGTCGTTTTCCGTTGCGAAAGGCGAAGTCTTCGGGCTGATCGGTCCCAACGGTGCAGGCAAGACCAGCACGATGCGAGCCCTCGTTGGATTACTGACGCCGACGTACGGAGCCATCAACATTGCCGGCTTCGACATCCGTGAAGAACCACAGGCTGTCGGCCAGGTACTCGGCTTCATGCCCGACTTCCCGCCGGTTTATGAAGACCTTCTCGTCTGGGAATTCCTCGACCTCTTCGCCGCCAGCTATTTCATTCCTAAGCCAAGGCGGAAGTCTGAAATCCTGCACCGTCTGGAACAGGTCGGCCTCACCGAAAAACGGAATTCACTGGTCGGCAGTCTGTCGCGAGGCATGCGGCAACGCTTGATGCTGGCCAAGACGCTGTTGCCCGAGCCCAAAGTCCTCTTGCTCGATGAA
Source organism: uncultured Planctomyces sp. (assembly GCA_937899075.1). Classification (GTDB taxonomy): domain Bacteria; phylum Planctomycetota; class Planctomycetia; order Planctomycetales; family Planctomycetaceae; genus JABMPE01. Next base: position 3,525 of record CALDJX010000733.1, read on the forward strand.
CCTGCCAGCGGAATGGATCCGCACGGTCGTGCTCAGATGAAACAGGTTATTCGCGACTTTGCAGACGACGGCGGCACCGTGCTCGTCTCGTCGCACATCCTTTCCGAGATGGACGAGTTCTGCACGTCAATCGGCATCATGGAACGCGGCCAGATGATTGTCTCGGGGAAGGTCGACGAAATTGCAGCGAAGGTGCTGGGCCAGGCGATTGTCGACATCGAGGTCGTCAGTGGAAGCGACGCTTTGCTGAAGGTACTGGCGAGGCACGGAATCGACACTGAGTTCGACGAGGCGAAGCAGCGATTCGCAATTCCGTTTGACGGAGATGATCGCGCAGCCAGCGATCTTCTGACGGAACTGGTCAATGCCGGAGTTCGAGTTTCGTCCTTCACCAGAAAACGTGATTCGCTGGAAGACGTATTTCTGCGGATCGGCGCAAAGGAGTTGTCGTAATGCTTAAACAAATGCTTTTCGACAATCCGCTACTTGTTCGCCATGTCCGATCGAATCTCCGACCTCCTCGCGCTGGCTATTTGACCGCCGTTGTCGTGTTGCTCGGCAGTCTTCTGATGTTTGCGGGTTACAAAGCGAACGGACTCGACAGTCCTGGATTCTTCTGTTTTTTCTTCGGTGTTCAGGCTCTGGCGTTGCATCTGGCAGGAACGTCTCAGGTTGCATCGTCGATCAGTGCTGCGAACGACTCAGGCATTCTCGACTTTCATCGAATCGCTCCCTTGTCCCCCACCGCCACCACGCTGGGATTTATGTTCGGCGGCGCCGTTCGGGAGTATCTTGTCGCGTTGGTTCTACTGCCCTTTACGTTGGTGTGCGCGCTCTTGAGCGACGTCGGGATTTTTGGGTTTCTCACATCAACCATCGTCCTGATTTCAACGACGTTGCTGTTTCATTCATTGGCAATCACCGCTGGACTTGTTGCCAGAAAAGGCAAGACGCGAAATGTGAACTCGACGTTGGGCGTTCTCGTAGTCGGAGCTGGTGCCTGCACGGGACTGACGACAGCTGGCATTCCCATTCCTGGCATGCTGACGGTTGGGCCGGCATTCATGGAAGCCGTCAATGCCGTCGCGCCGCGTGGTGCTGTCCCTGCCACATTTTTTGGAATTCAGTTTCCGATATTTCTACAGTCGCTGTTTTACCAGCTTCCGCTGATGCTGTTTCTGATTGTGGCTGCAACTCGGCGAATGAGATCGGCCACGGCGATGTTTTTTTCGAAGTCAACGGCGGTCGCGTTTCTGATAACGATCGCCACGCTGAGCCTTGGCGGCGTCATCGGCCATCCAAAGCTTGCCGTTGAATGGCTGGTTCCGATTCTCGCCTATCTCGAATTCATCATCGCCGCATTGATGATTCTTTCGATTACGCCCACGCAGGGGCAGTATCAGGGAGGAGCAAGACGAGCCAAACGAATTGGCATGGGCCGGCCACCGTTGTGGCAGGACGACAGCTCTAACCGGGCCGCTGTTTTTGTCATGGCAACTCTGGCGCTGGCGACGGTTCAGATCATTCAAACACTGGTTCCTGCGTTGAATATCGATGCTCATTTCTGGCGAGTCGCTGGAACGGCCGCAGGGGTCATCGCGTATTTCGGATTCGCCACACAGTACTTTTCGCTCAAACATCAGAACCATGGCATGCTGGCGCTGATGATGTTCCTTTTCCTGTTCTGGTTATTGCCAATTTTTATCGCCATTCTGCTGGGCGCGATCATGCAGTTGGAAGATTTCGCATCTCAGGTTGCGAGCATTTCACCGCTCTACGGAATCGGATCCGGCTCGTGGGTAGCGTTTATCTTTGCTGCATCGATGGCGGCAATTTTCTTCGGCCTGCTGATCAAACAGGAGCGTCTGGTCTGGGAAGCTCTGGTCTTTCGAGAGATCGCCAAAGAAGACGAACTGGCCGACGGTGCTCGCGACAACCCGTTTATGTAACGCGGCAACCTCTGTCAGTTTGAGCGACGTTTTCCGCGGAGCCTCCGCCCGCCCGCTCTCAGCAGAGACGAAGTCAGCATCCGCAATGCATCCAGTTTTGTGACGACAGGGCGAGTTTCCAGGACGCGATAATCGATTTGCTCAATGCGTTGCAGGATGCGCAGTCCTCCTCGGGCAAACAGGTCGATATCAATTTGAAGCGGCCCCGGCAGAACTTCGACCAGCGGCAGGCCGTCGTTCAGTAGACTGCGAGCGTAGTCGACTTCGTACTTCATCAGTTCGAGGAACTCGTCCGTCGTACGGCGAGCAAACAGATCTTCTCGAGTCACTCCGAACCGTTCTCGGTTTTCTTTCGGAAGATAGATTCGGTTGATGTCGAGATCGCGGTTGACGTCCTGCCAGAAGTTGGCCAGTTGCAGCCCCGTGCAGATTGAATCCGACCAGCCGAACGTCTGGTCAGAAACCTGTCGGCAAAGATGCAGAACGATTCTTCCAACAGGATTCGCGCTGCGAGTGCAGTAGTCGAGAAGCTGCTCGCGAGTGTCGTATTCCAGAATGTGCTGATCCTGCTCAAAGGCTGAAATCAGGTCAGCAAATGGTTGTTCCGGGATGTCGAACCTGTCGATCGTCGGTCGCAGCGCGACGAACACGGGGTGTCGATAACGTCCGGAATAACAGAGTTTCAACTCATCGCGCCACCAGCCGAGCAATTCCAGCGAGCGTTCCCGGTCACCGATTTCGTCTCCGAGGTCATCCGCCCATCGGCAGAAGGCATATACATTGTAGAAATGCTGATGCAGCCCCTTTGGCAACAACCACGATACCAGCGGGAAGTTTTCGTAGTGACCAGTCGCCAGCGTTCGGCAATAAGTGTTGGCATCTTCGAGCGAAGGCGTTTTGCAGGAAGAGACTGTGGCCGGCCACCAGTCGGCTACCTGGTCGGCCACCGGTCTTGCCGCTTCTTCCTGAATCGTGAGGTTCACAACGCGACTTTCAACGTGGATTTTGTGGACCTTCGAAAATGAAGTCGCACCGTCACAAGTTCGTGCTCTTTATGGCCGCAAGAAGATGCAAAAGGTCACAAAATCAAAACGAGTTTTTGTGCCTTCTGTGCTTCTTTGCGGCCATCAATCTGATTGCCCGCCATCGTGGGCATGACGTAGTCAAATATCGAAGGATCGCCTCGGGCCCGTTTCTTAG
>CALDJX010000734.1 GCA_937899075.1 uncultured Planctomyces sp.
CCAGACCGGAATTCTAATTGTCGCTAAACCGAGAGGCTAATTGTCGCCGAACAGCTCGATCCACTGCCCTGGCGGCTCGATCGGCTGCCCGAGCGACCGTCTCGTCGAGCGTTCCACCACGAGTTGTGACCCGAACGGTGCCCCGCGATTTCCCCCTGAAGGTCACAGCAGTACTCCTCGGAACCGCCAGGAAACGTCGTTCGATCGATAGCCACACCTACCGATAAGAGCCGATCGGAGTATCTCGACAGACTGTAAGCGAGCCGGCGATCAACGTTTTGGCGGTCGACCGCGGTCAGCTCCGGGCAGTCGGGTTCGCTGCTTATGGACACGTTCCAGCTCACTGTTCGCTCCTGACAAATCGATTCTGCCAGCGGAAGCCCCTGAGTGACTTTGCCGACAACAATTCCTGAACTGGATTATTCATCAATCCGCAGCATGCTCTAATTGAATCATCAGATGAGATGCATCGAAAAAGACGATGTATCGTCAAAAGCGATGTATCGCATCGTAAAGTTCGACTAACGCGATGAAATGTTGCGACTACAATCAGGCCTATACTTCAGTGGTGCGCAGTCATGCGATTCACGCTTTCATCAAAGTTCTGGCAGTTTTTACGGCAATTTCCGAATGCACGGTTCCGAACGACAATCGAGCGGCGAAGTCCTGATCGAGTTGCTCCTGATCGAGCTGGGCGACGGGAATCTGCGTACTGAAGGCCGACGGGCATTCCGCGACGCGGCGGTCGCATTTCCGGGGCAGGAATCTGACGGCTGGTGGCGATGGACGACCGAGTGTCTGGCGAGCCTTGGCAAGAAGTCCAAAATTATTGATGGATCCCTCGCCGACGCGATCGAGCTGGTTGACGAGGGAGCGGCACTGGTCCTTTGTTCGCCGACCGATCCCACCGAGTGGTTCGCGGTAGTTGGTCACGAGCGACAGAAGTTTCGCGTCATCGACGATGTCTCAAAGGCTGCGGCACATCGAATTTCGCGAGGAGGCCTCAAGACAGCTCTCAATCGGTTTGCTGACGAAAAAGGACGAATTCGCTTCGTCGCGATGGAGCCGGGGTTCGGACGCCATCCTGGCCAGGAAAGTGTCGAAGGGCACCTCACTCCGTTCGCGCGGTTGCGAGCGTTGCTTCAGCCCGAATCGTCGGACATCATCACGGTTTTCATCTACGCGTTAATCGTCGGCCTGCTAACCCTGGCAACGCCGATCGCCGTCGAGGCTCTCGTCAATACCGTCGCGTTTGGACGCTTTCTGCAGCCCGTCATTGTGCTGGCGATTATGCTGTTCGTGTTTCTGGCATTTTCGGCGGCAATCAGAGCCGTTCAGACGATCGTCGTGGAAATCGTGCAGCGGAGACTGTTTGCTCGAGTGGCGGGCGATCTGGCCTACCGACTCCCGCGTGTGCAGATGAAGGAGCTGGACGGTGCCTACGGTCCGGAACTGGTCAATCGCTTCTTTGACGTGGTGACCGTGCAGAAAGTCTGCGCTCAGCTCCTGCTGGAAGGGATCGGGCTCGTGTTATCCGCGATTGTGGGGATGACTGTGCTGGCCTTTTACCATCCGTGGCTGGCGGGTTTCGACGTCATTTTGATCGCGATGATCATTCTGGTCGTATTCGTCCTGGGAAGAGGAGCAGTCGATTCCAGTATCAAAGAGTCGAAGAAGAAGTACACGATGGCGGCGTGGCTGCAGGACATCGCTCGCTGTCCTGTTGCGTTTCGAACGGATGGCGGCAGCGAATTCGCTCTCGAACGCTCGGATCGGATGATTCACGACTATCTGTCGGCGAGAAAGAAGCACTTTCGAATTCTGATGCGGCAGATTCTGTTCGCGCTCGGCCTGCAGGCTCTCGCCAGCACGGTGCTGCTTGCAATTGGCGGATGGCTGGTTGTGACTAAGGAATTGACACTTGGCCAGCTCGTGGCGTCTGAGCTGATAGTCGCTGTCATCCTCGGCTCAGTGGCCAAACTCGGTAAACACATGGAGAGTTTCTACGACCTGCTCGCGGCGGTCGACAAACTGGGGCACCTGTTCGATCTCAACGTCGAGCGTTCCGACGGAGCGCTCGCCACGACGTCGTCCGGCCCGGCGACGGCTGAGTTGACGCGTTTGTGCAGCGGTCCAGGCAGCTCCGAGATCACCTGGCAGTTTGCGGCTGGCGAACTTGTCGCGGTGATGGGCAACGCGGGATCGGGCAAGAGCCGTTTGTGCGACGTCATTTACGGGCTGCGGTCACCGGCCAGTGGGCACCTCAACGTCGATGGCGGCGACCCTCGCGATTTGCGACCGGACGTACTGCGTCGCCGAGTCGCTCTTGTTCGAGACGTTGAATTCTTTGAAGGCACTATTGCTGAGAATGTCCATCTGGAGCGTCCGTCGGTGTCAGCGGCTGCTTTGACGGCAGTGCTGGATCGTCTCGGAGTTCTTGACGAGCTCCTGATTCTGCCTGATGGTTTGGGAACATCTCTCCCGGCCGGTGGAGGTCTGTTGTCGAGCAGTCAGTTACGCCGCCTGATGCTGGCGCGATCGATCGTCGGACAGCCGGGGCTATTGCTGATCGACGGCTTGCTCGACGGATTTTCGGATGCCGAGCTGGCCGAAGTCGGCATTGCACTCAACGGCCTGCGAGACGACTGCACGGTGGTCGTTGCTACCGGTCAACAGCGAGTTGCCGATCTCTGTGGGCGAGTCCTGCGGATGGATACTGACGTGACTTGAGTTGGATCGAGGAAACGACATGACGGAGTCTGATCGGCGACCGGATTCAAACCGCCGGCAGATTCAGACAGGAAGACATCGTTAACACAACAGGACAGCCCAAAGAACGGATCGACGCTGACATGTCTCACAAATCAGATTCCCAACAGACAATGCTGGCACCTGTGGCCTACAGCGAGGCCGTGCTTCCGTCTCTGCGTTTGGCTCGGTCGTCGAGACTGGCGCGGCGGTTTGGACGCGTACTCGCCGTGATGCTTGGGCTGGCGATCATTGCGGCGTTGTTCGCTCCATGGCAGCAGTCGGTAACCGGCAGCGGCAACGTGGTTGCTTTCGCGCCGCTGGAGCGACAGATGGTCGTCGAAGCGCCGATCAAAGGCCGCATCGTCGACTGGGGCGCAGACATTGTCGAGAACGCTCACGTCAAGAAGGGACAGATGATCCTCGAAGTGCAGGACATCGACCCGGATTACCTGCAGAGACTCAAGGAACAGGCAGCGTCTGGACAGCGACAACTGATTGCGGCAACCGAAAGTCTTGCTGCAGGTCGGCGACACCTCGATGCGGCACTGGCGTCAATCATGCCCTACGAGGCACAGCTCAGGGCGTACCGTACGGTTCAGACTGAGATCGTGGCAGCGGCTGATCAATACGTGAAGTCCGGCGAGCAGAAAGTCCAGGCCGAAACTCGCGCACTCGAAGAAGCTGAAGCGGGGTTGTCACAGGCGCTGGCGGACTACCAGCGTCAGAAGACACTGTTCGAAAAGAATATCGCCTCTGAACTGAAGTTTCAGCAGGCCGAACAGAAGTATCTCGAAGGCAAAGCCAAAGTGGGGAAGGCTATGGCATATCTCGCTGCATCAGGGAACGAACTGGAAGCGAAGCGCCGTGAGCGGGCAGCGAAGGAACGCAAGGCACAGGTCGACATCGAGTACGCGCAGACCTCATTGAACAAGGCGAACGCCGACGTAGCAAAGTCGCAGAGCGAAGTCGCCAAGGCCGAGAGTGAAGTGGCCAAGGCGGAGCAAAGTCTGGCGAAATTGGACACTGCGGTGTCGCGTCAACAGAGGCAGGTAGTTACGGCTCCGCGAGACGGTTTCATCCTGAAACTACTTGTGAATCAGGGCGGTGAAATGGTGAAAGAAGGCGACCCGCTGTGCATCATCGTTCCGGACACGACTGACCGAGCGGTGCAGGTCTGGCTGGATGGCAACGACGCACCACTCGTCGAACCGGGCCGCCATGTTCGACTTCAATTCGAAGGCTGGCCCGCCGTGCAGTTTGCTGGCTGGCCTTCCGTCGCGGTGGGCACGTTTGGTGGCGAAGTCATTTCAGTCGACTCGACCGACAACGGCAAAGGCAAGTTTCGAGTCCTGGTCGGTCCAACTGCAGACGATACGGCCTGGCCATCCGACCGGTACCTGAAGCAGGGTGTCCGAGCGAACGGATGGGTGCTGCTGGACGAAGTCGGGCTGGGTTACGAGTTGTGGCGACGCCTGAACGGCTTCCCGCCAGTGGTCTCGATGGAAGAGCC
>CALDJX010000735.1 GCA_937899075.1 uncultured Planctomyces sp.
TTACGTCTGTTCGGTTTTAAGGAAATCAACATCAACTATGCTCCGACTTTTCAACACTGCAGCAGATATTAGAATCACTGAAGAAAAAATTACTGTGCGGAAATCGCATTTCCGGACGCGATATCCATTTCCAATACGGTTTCGGGCAATTCGATCTGGACCGCGACCACGGAAGCTTCCACGGGCTGGAAATGAGTTGCGGCATGCTCTCTGCGGAACAGATGGCTATAGCCGCGAACAGTGACCGACTTCCCTTTCAGACCTTTTAGCAGAGGCAGCAGACTGTCTTTCGCAAGTGGACGACCGGCGTCTGTCGTCACGTTCAGGCCGATTCTTTTATCTTCCTGAATTCGGACAACCGCACCTCCAATGATGGCCGTCTGAGCTTCTTCATCCACGGCTTCAACTCGACCCGTCAGCAAACATTCTTCGGCGTTGATAATGCAGAGTGTGGCAACAGGAGGAGTCGAATTCGAGCTGTCTGTTGCGTCTGCCTGCTCGGCTGACTGTGCAACGGAAGATGTTTCCTGCTCGCGAAAATCCAATCGGATCGGGAAACCTGAATTATAGTCGGACGGCAGAAACGAACGTTGATTCACGTCCGCAGCCGTTGACTCAGTGCCCGCGAGAAGAGCTCGAAATGAGTTTTCGGCGTTCAGAGGAAACACCAGAGTGTCACTGGCGATCTGAGTGGAGATTCCGTTGACGCTGATCAATCCCGTCTGAGACTGAATCGACTGAATTGGACCGTACACGAGGCACATGCCTTGTGCCGGCAGTTCTGCCATGACTGTAGGCTTAACCACGGTGCGTGGTGATCCAATCGCCATAGAGCCGACACCACATTTGACGTTCACGAATGCGGGCATTGATTCCACGCGGGTCAGCTGCGCCACAAATGTTCCCGACTTCCCATCGGCTGCGGGGACAACCTTGCCGAATCCAAGGTTCCGATCAGTGATCGCATCAAAGACCTGCACTTCGGAATTCAGGCATTCTGCTGTCGTCGTACCAAAAACGCGGAGCACACCGTAGTGATGATCTCCGGCCGCGGCATGGACCTGAACGATGCCAGTCTCATGGGTCATCGGTCGGAAGCGATCAATCTGCAGCAGGGTTGCAAAGAAGACATCATCGACGAAATAGCCTCGGGCCGTCGCAGGCAGGCCTGGGCAAAATGGCATTTCCTCCATCGAAATTTCATTCCCGGCGGCGTCCAGAATCTGCATCGGGAAACGCAGGTCCGGGTTCTCGACGATGGAAACATTGTTGATTCGCAGTTGACCGGAAGAGTCGACCGCAAGTTTTCCACCGATCAGCTGATCGGCCAGATCGACTCGAAGATTATCCGCCACTCTTTCCCCGTCCGCTGTGTAACCACCAGCGCTTGAGACCATGGCAGAAGTCTGCTTCGGATAAGGCATCAGAACTCGCCGCCCCTGATGTATCGTGGAGTCCTTGAGTTCCTTCAGGTTTTTTCCGATGACCCCGGTTGTACCTTCCACGTTCAGAGCGTTGGGCACCAGCATTGTGGCTCCCACCGCCGACAACTGCTGGACCCATGGCCGAACTTCCAGAATCGGTCCTCGGATTTCCCAGCGTTCATCGGAGGCAATAGCACCGACTTCATACAGTGGGTCCATAAAGCGGTTGCCGGCAATCTTGAGAATCGCCGTCATCAGAGTTTCGGGCGGCATTGTCGAAGCGATCGCAGACCAGCGATTCGTACGGTCATTTCCAAATGTCATGATCCCTGCATGCTGGGAGCGATCCGAGTCCAAAACCGGGTCGAGATCGTAAACGCCCATTTCTCGTCGAAGCAGGTTGATTTCATCCCAGTCTCCGCACAGGAAGTCCCATTGCGGAAGAGATTTTTCCTCCTCCGGATCCCCCGATTTGTAGTGCGCGGCGAATGCCTTCATGACTTCGGGCTTGTCGAAATCAGCGTCCAGTGAAATGGACAGAAAGCGAACGTCCTTGCCAAGTGTACCGGCCATAAGCTTGCGAAGCTCAACGATACCTTCGTTCGTGGGCGCACAGATTCCTGAGCAGCGTGTGTAGAAAAATGTGATGATGACAATCTGGTCGCGGACCAGATCATCATAGAAGCGAACTGGAGAACCGTTTTCTGTTTTGAGTTCAATATTGGTGAAGCGGTCACTGAAGTGTCCGGTGTCTCTGTGATTTTTTTTCGGCCCGGAAACGCCCGGCACCTTCGGCTGGTCAATGTAACTGGAATTGTCGAGAACCCACGCTGATGATCCAATCACATACGGTCGACCTGGATAGGCAAACCGATTGTCGGGATCCACGGCGTAGACTCTCGCCTTGATTTCTTCGGGCGTGAGCGTTTTGAAGCGGCTTGCAACCGCATCCTCTGTCGTGTCTGTTGCCGAATTCTTTGATTCCGCCGCACGTGTCGCCGCCCCAGCGGAAAGAGTCAGTGAGCAGACTTCACTGGGATTCAGAGGTTGACCAGTGATTGGGCAAATCACCGGCGGGTTTGTTGCTGAGGCTTGCTGTTGCCCGACTGGTGATTCCAACGCTGTTGTCGTTGTGTGTGACGTCAGATGTATTGAGATCAGATAGATGGAGTGACATGACATCAACACCATGGCAAAGATTGACAGTCGTTTCATTATAATTGCTCGCTCAGATTTCCTCGTTTGCCTGACTCGCCAAAATGCGTACTGAAACATACGTGAAGATTCGAAAGCCGTCACAGATTCCTGGCCCGAAGGGCTGTTTGGGGGGATCTTGTGGGAGGTTTCAGGAGGAGGACTTCCCCGCCTGAGAGTCGACGGCCAAAATGCGGACAGAAGAACATCTAAGCCTTAATCCGGTGATTTATCGCAGGAAAAGGGCCTTTTCTCGCGGTGTCATGAATGGCTCAATCGAAGGTTCACAAAAAAAGCCTGGCAGAGGGTTTCTCTGCCAGGCTTCAGGCTTAGGTCAAAGGCTTGCATTCATGATGCAGCCAAAGATTATGGGAACAGGTTTTGAGTCTGCTGTGGGGCTTCCGTTGGCACAAGTCTTGAGTCCATGTTGAACATCATTCGCATGTCTTCATGTTCCAGATTGTGACAGTGGAACACCATG
>CALDJX010000736.1 GCA_937899075.1 uncultured Planctomyces sp.
CGAAAAGTGGGTTTCGATGGGGGCTCCCGATCCCAGGGACGCTCCTTCGGTCTCGTCGCCTCGCAAGGAAATTGATTGGGACCTTGCGCGGCAGCACTGGTCGTTCCAGCCGCCTCAAAAACACTCCGCCCAGGAAGTCCGGGATGTCGATTGGATCCAGAAGCCGATCGACTCTTTCATCCTGAAGAAGCTGGAGAACGCCGGGCTCAAGCAGGCGACACGCGCAGAGCGGAACACGCTGTTGCGACGAGCCTGTTTTGACCTGACTGGACTACCGCCGACGACTGAGCAGTTCGACGCGTTCCTCAACGACAAGTCACCAGAAGCATTCACGAACCTGGTGGATCGGCTGCTGGATTCGCCGAGTTATGGCGAACGCTGGGCGCGACACTGGCTCGATGTCGCTCGGTACTCCGAAGACAACACCAACATGGGTCCGCACAACGGACCGTATCCTCACGCGTGGCGCTATCGAGACTGGGTCGTCCAGGCATTGAATGACGACGTGCCGTACGACGAATTCATCGTTCGTCAACTGGCGACGGACTTTCTTCCCGAGACGGGCCCGGAAGACCACGCGGCACTCGGTTTTCAAGGGCTGGCACCGTCGTACCACAAGGAAGTGGCTCTGGCGAAACTGGTTCTGGAAAATCGATACGCCGACGAGTGGGAAGACCGAGTGGATGCGATCGGTCGAGGACTGCTCGGTCTGACGCTGGCCTGTGCCCGCTGCCACGATCACAAATACGATCCCGTCACGGTCGAAGATTATTACTCGCTGGCGAGTATCTTTGCTTCGTGCCGACAGACGACTCGCCCGGTGATCTCTGAGGAAGAAATTGCGAAGACGCAACCGGTTCGCGACAAGGTCAAGCAGCTCGAAGAGCAGATCGCCGCGTGGGACAAGCAGATCAAAGAGTTACCCAAAGAGATCGCCGAGCTGGAGAAGAAACTCAAAGAACAGTTAGAAAAAACGACCGCCGGAGTGGAATCGCCGGCGGAAGACTTCGACCCGGACAAAGCTCAGCAGCGAATCACCGAAGCGAAGAAACTCCTGGAGAAGGCCAAGGCTGACACAGCCGCAACGAAGACGGAAGTCGCCGAGCTCAAGAAGACTCCCGGCTTCGAAGTTCCCGTCGCGAACGCACTCACTGAGGAGCAGGTGCGGGTCGAAGAGATTACCAAAGAGAAAATGAAGATTGTCTATTACCCGAACAAGCCACGCGACTTGAACATCTTCATTCGCGGAGATGCCGGCCGACTCGGCAAGGCCGTGCAACGAGGATTTCTGCAAGTCCTTTCGCCGGAAAAGAACGAACCCTATTCCAACGGCAGCGGGCGTCTGGAGCTGGCGCTTGCCGTCACCAACCGCGATAACCCACTGACCGCTCGCGTCATCGTCAACCGAGTCTGGATGCACCACTTTGGAGTTGGACTGGTTGACTCGCCGAGCAACTTTGGGCTGTCCGGTTCCCAACCGTCTCACCCGGAACTGCTCGACGATCTGGCCGTTCGCTTCATGGATAACGGCTGGTCGCTGAAGTGGCTGCATCGCGAAATCATGCTGTCCTCAACTTACCAGCAGTCTTCGGTGCCGATGCCCGGAACTGCCGACAGGATCAAGTCCGTCGATCCGGACAATCGTCTGCTGTCGCATTTCAACCGTCGCCGCCTCGACGCCGAAGCGTTTCGCGATTCGATCCTCGCCGTCAGTGGGCAACTCGACACGGCGGCTGGTGGCCCATCGGGCGATGCGGACAAGGCTGACTTCAAACGGCGAACGCTTTACGCATCGGTGTCGCGACACAAACTCAGTGATACGCTGCAGACTTTCGACTTCCCCGACCCGGCAATTCATTGTGCCAGGCGTTCAAACACGACGACTCCCTTGCAGCAGATGTTCGTGTTGAATTCTCCGTTCATGCGTGAGCAGGCGACGGCATTGGCTGAGCAAGTAAATAAGGACGTAAACGGAACCGTCGAGCAGAAAGTTCAGTTCGCGCATCGGCTGCTCTTTGCCCGCGACGCATCCGTCACCGAACTGGCCATCGCGACTCGGTTCCTGCCAGCCGTTTTGCCCGAGTCCGAACAAGAGGCGGCTTCGTCCAGCGAGCCTGCGAAAGGGGAAGAAGAAATCGCGAAAGTTCCCGCCTCGCAAACTCGCTGGAGTCGCTACGCGCACGCTTTACTCAGCAGCAACGAATTCCTGTACATCGATTAATCGTTATGAGCCAACCACAAAAACTGACAACTGATCTGATCTCTCGCCGGCACATCCTTCACACCGTTGGTGGCGGATTCGGTGCGCTGGGACTGGCCAGTCTGCTGCAGCAATCGGCGACGGCTGCGCCCACGATTTCTCACTTCGCTCCCAAAGCGAAGCGGGCGATATTCCTCTTCATGAGCGGAGGACCATCGCAGGTCGATACGTTCGATCCGAAACCGCTGCTCAAGAAACTCGAAGGGCAAAAACCGCCCGGAGCCGACATTCGCACCGCGTCGCCGACGGCCGGTCTGATGCCGTCGATCGTTCGGTTCATTCCGTCAGGGCAGTCTGGGATTCCGGTTTCCGAGCATCTTCAGAAGACAGCTCGACACATCGACGACATGGCGATTATCCGGTCGATGCACACCGACTTTCCCAATCACGCTCCCGCGTTGTGCATGATGAATCTGGGAGTGCTGACTCCGACGCGTCCCAGCCTGGGATCGTGGATGTCGTACGGGCTGGGTACTGAAAACGACAACCTGCCCGGTTACATCGCCCTTTGCCCCGGCAAGCCCGTCGTCGGTCCGAAACTCTGGGGAGCCGCGTTTCTGCCCGGCCGGCATCAGGCCACGCATATCAACAATTCGGATCTGACTCCCTCGAAGATGATCCCGCATCTGAAAAACGAATTCCTCGCCCGGGACGAACAACGCGAGCAGCTTGACCTGGTCAAACACCTGAATCGCGAACATCAGAAACTACGGCCCGGCGACGACTCGCTGGAAACTCGGATTCGATCGATGGAGCTGGCTTATCGAATGCAGTTCGAAGCGTTGGACACTTTTGACATTGCGACTGAAACCAAAGAAACGCAGGCGGCGTACGGCGAGAGTCAGTTCTCCAAAGCGTGTCTGCTGGCCAGGCGTCTCAGCGAAAAAGGCGTTCGCTTCGTGCAGGTGTACTACGGAAATCGCCAGCCCTGGGACACGCACAGCAAACACAACGCGCAGAACGAAAAGCTTTGCAAAGACATTGATCAGCCGGTCGCTCAGCTACTGACTGACCTGAAGCAGCGAGGCCTGCTCGACGAAACGCTGGTCATCTGGGGCGGAGAATTCGGCAGAACACCGACGTCACAAAGTGGCGACGGGCGAGACCATAATCCCAACGGCTTCACCATGTGGCTGGCCGGGGGCGGCATCAAAGGCGGAACGATTCACGGCGCCTCCGACGACTTCGGCTTCACCGCGGTCGAGGACAAAGTCCACGTCCACGACCTGCACGCGACGATCCTGCACCAGTTCGGCCTCGACCACGAAAAGCTGACCTACCCCTACAGCGGCCGCAACTTCCGCCTGACCGACGTCGAAGGCCGCGTCGTCCACAACATCCTGGCGTAGTTTATTTTTGACGGAAGCTTTATCTCGCCAGCGTTCGAGGATCGACGTGGCGTCAGTCGGCGACCGAGGATTTTTCGGCCTGCCTGGTTGATGCCGGGATAGTTTTGCCCGTCCGCCGCGATCCAAATCGCGAATTACACAAATTGACGAACAGGCATCCGCACGGCATGCTACCTGCTGGAGTCGTTCTATTCGCAGCTTAGGCTGCATAAACGACAATGTGTCAGTAAGAATTCGGTTATGTGGCGCTCTTGAATGCCTTCGATCAACGGTGATCCACCGCCTCTTGATGGTGTCGTCCTCGAATCCATCGTTTGCACTGAGCATTGGCCCGATGGTGTATTCGAAGACGCCGCCAATGTCATTTACTTTCGCATCCACAGTAAGTGGCACCGCCTGTACTTCGACTTCGGCACAGTTTTCTGGCGGCAGGACGTAGATGACGTTCCCGACTACCACGGTCCTGCAACGGCTGACAATCCATTTGTAAACGTGAACCTCGGTGTCGAACTCTCACTTGCAGGCCGCACTATCAGTTCGTGTGTCACCGAAGCGGTTTGCAACCAAGACGCGCGTGTCAGCTTTCACTTTGTTGGTGGCGGAACGCTTTTCTTCTCATGCATCGGCGACATTACTTCGGTGGGTCACTCAGGCTTGACCGACTGTGGCAAATAACAATTAAGGAATTGAAGTCGGCGTGTGTGGATGTTGATCTGGAGCGAGTGGTGAGCCGTCGCCGCTTCAAGCGGGGTGCTCAACGGGGCCAGTTCTTGAAGCTCGATAATCACTTGTTCGCATTGTGCGAAAGAATTTGCCCAACGGGATTGACATCGCATGGGTATTGGCAGGTGAGTGCAACGCGAGGCAGACGAGATGGCAGGCAAGCGTCCGGCGACGATCGCTGAGTATATTCGGGCGGCCCCAGCCGAAGGGCAGTCGCATTTGTTGCGGCTGTATGAAATCCTCAGGGCCGTCGCGCCGGAGGCTGAGGAGGCGATCAAGTGGGGGACTCCGTTTTTCGTTGAGCCACGATTCGTATTCGCTTTCTCCGCTCACAAAGCACATTGCAGCTTCGTGCCGATTACGTCGGCGATGGAAGTATTCAGCAAGGAACTGGACGAGCACCCGACGACCAAGGGGCTTCTCAAGATTCCCTACGATGAACCGGTACCCGAAGACCTGATTCGTCGGATGGCCGAGTACTGTCTCCAGAATGTGAGCGAACGCGACGACGAGTCTTTCTGGTGATTCCGGGGCGGCGGCGCGGCATAAATTCCCGCGACAATTCGCAGAAACGTGAGTTGCGTCCTGGCAGTGCTCGCGGCTGTTTCGATCCGTTAGTGGTGCCGGACAGATCCTGTTAGAACTCCGCGAATGAAACACATCCGAAATTTCTGCATCATCGCCCACATTGATCATGGCAAGTCGACTCTGGCCGACCGGCTGATTCAAACCTGCGGTGGCGTGACGCAACGCGATCTTCACGAACAGATGCTCGACTCGATGGACATCGAGCGTGAGCGGGGCATCACGATCAAGAGCAACACGATTACGCTCAATTATCGAGCTGCGGACGGCACCGACTATCTGTTGAATCTGATCGACACGCCCGGGCACGTTGATTTTTCGCACGAGGTGCGGCGTTCCTTGATGGCGTGCGAAGGGGCATTGATCATTGTTGATGCGTCGCAGGGCGTGGAAGCTCAGACGGTCGCCAATCTCTATCTGGCTTTGGAGTATGACCTGACGCTGCTTCCGATCATCAACAAAATCGATCTCCCGTCGGCCGATATTGAACGGGCTCAAGAGGCGATCGATGCGGAACTGGGGCTCGACCCGTTTGAGGCGATTCCGATTTCCGCGAAGAACGGCATCGGTATCGAGGACGTGCTGATCGGCATTGTCGAGAAGCTGCCGGCTCCTCAGGGCGATCCGGACGCGCCGCTGAAGGCGCTCGTGTTTGACGCCCACTTTGATACGTTCCGAGGAGTGATCCTGCAGGTTCGGGTGATGGAAGGCACGC
>CALDJX010000737.1 GCA_937899075.1 uncultured Planctomyces sp.
AATCGCTCCACCAGTCGCGGCGCTGGGAACTCCCAATGGTATTCTGGCGGGTTCTGGCAGTGTCAGAGTCAGGGCAGCTCCGTTCGGGTTGCTGATAATTCCTGACGGAAAGGTTCGGTGCCTTTCAGCATAATTGTGCGTTGCCAGAACGATCTGCTTCATATTGTTTATGCATTCAGATCGCCGCGCTGCTTCGCGAGCGTTCTGAACGGCCGGCAACAATAAGGCAGCCAATGCGGCAATGATCGCGATCACAACCAGCAGCTCGATCAGGGTGAACCCCGTTCTCGATTCACACTGTTTGCTGCAATTGTTTGTCTGCTTCATCTGGCCTGCACTCCAAATCAGATTACTAATCCATCGGTGGCTGCTTCTGAGACAGGGTCACTCGATCCAGTCTCCGCTCGGCGAATTCTGTCAAAACCATCCAAAACTTAAAGAATGGATGATTTGATGAGACTATCACCTCACTTCAGCCGTTGCAATTCGCGTGTTGAGCGGTCCGAAACTCAGTAACTCAGTCAATTCAGACCGCAAGAGATCATGTCTACGACGGTCTGGCGGCCGGGCCTGCTACCGCACCAGAATTTTCAGGATGCTGGCGTTTGCTTCGGGGAACGATAATTCCCGCAGTTCGTCAACCGATTTCCACTGAAAACCGTTCGTCAGCGCCGGTGGTGTTCGAAGTGTCTCGTCAGAATTACCGTCAACCCGACAGAGCCAGAAATGCAGATCGACCGACGCGTGTGCATAGTCGTGCTGAACTCGGTTGAGCAACCGCTCGGGGGTGACGGCAACGCCCGTTTCTTCGAGACACTCGCGAACTGCGCAGGCTTCCGGCGACTCACCGACTTCGCATTTGCCGCCGGGAAATTCTGCGAGTCCTGCCAGATCCTGGCCGGCCTGCCGTCTTCCCACGAGGTACCTGCCAGCGAATTCAACGATCGCGATGCCGATCTTTTTGACAGTTCGTTCGGTCATTGCGGCGGACTCTTTCGTGGGATTCCAGGCGGGGATGAGCCATCGCCCGACCGAAGCGGACTTTGCGACGCCATCTTCGCTGCAATTTACGTTGAGAATTCTTCACCCCGGACGCGGACAGTTTCAACGTTGATCTCGGATTTGCCGTACAACGCCCCACGGACTAAAGTCGTCTGCGATTCATCATTCGATATCTGATTCCCATTAATCAACCTGAACCAGTCTGAATTTCTCCCGGATGTCACTTTCGATTCGAAATCTCAAGAAGAGCTATGTTGAGCCGGGCGGCCGCCGATTGCCAATCCTCAACGTCGACTCTTTCGATATTGCCGACGCCGAGCAGGTCGTTTTGATCGGTTCCAGCGGCGGCGGCAAGACAACCCTGCTCAACGTCATCGCTGGCGTGACAACGGCTGACTCTGGTCAGGTCGTCATCGACGGGACGGATGTCACCAAGCTGCCGGAAGCTGGACGCGACCGGTTTCGAGCGCTCAGGATCGGGTATGTCTTTCAGACGTTCAACCTTCTGCCGGCGTTTACCGCTTTGGAGAACGTGCTGCTGGGAATGAGTTTCGGCGGTCGCAAGGCCGACCGACCTCATGCCCGCGAGCTTCTGAAACGCGTCGGGCTTGAGCATCGTCTCGATCATCGTCCGGCCAAACTTTCGGTGGGCGAGCAGCAGCGAGTCGCCGTCGCGCGAGCACTCGCCAACCGTCCGTCACTGCTGCTGGCGGACGAGCCAACAGCCAACGTCGACACGGCCAACCAGGAGAACGTCCTGAAGTTGATCCGCGAGGCGTGTACCGAGAACGGTGTCTCGCTGATGATGGTGACGCATTCTCAGGACGTGGCTTCTCAGTTCGACCGGATCGAAACACTCAGCGACTTCAATAAACCGGAGGCAGCCGAATGAACCTCCTGGCCATTGCGTTCAAAAGTCTGAAGCAGCGAGCCCTGTCGTCATCGTTGACTGCGTTAAGCGTTGCTCTGGGCATCATGCTGGTTGTTTCCGTGCTGGTTGTGAACAGCGTTGTTGACAACACGTTTAATCAGAAGAGTGTCGGCGTCAGTCTGCTGATCGGCCCTCGCGGCAGCGATCTCGGCAACGTACTGAGCGCCGTTTATCGAATCGGCAAGCCCGCCGAGAATCTGCCCTGGCGAGTTCTGACCGAAGACCTGCCCAACGCGGCGAAACGAATCGGTGGAGTCAAGGACGCGTCGGATATCATCGACTGGGCGATTCCCATGACGATGGGAGACGTGACTCAGGAAGGGTCGTTCCCCGTGCTCGGCACCACGCCGAAGTATTTCAAAATGGAATACGCGTCCGGGAAAAAGTTTCAGAAGAAAGGTGAGCTGCCGGTCAATTCGTTTGACGCAATCATCGGCTCGCAAGTCGCACGCGAAAACGGATGGGATATTAGTTCGCAGTTTTCCCTGATTCACGGCGGCGCAGACGGCCATGTTCATGACGAGAAGTTCACCGTGGTTGGGCTGCTGGCTCCGACGGGAACGGCCAATGACCGAACCGTCTTTGTAAACATCGAAGGCTTCTTCCTGATTTCCGGCCACGAGAAACCTCCGGAAGATGCGATTTCTAGATTGCGAGAGTTCGGCTACGAAGTCACACCCGAGCAGGAAGCGGTGATCCGAGAAGCCGCGGGCGGGCACGATCACCACGATCACGCAGGCCATGACCACGGTGCCCATGCGCCGCACCCGATACCGGACGATCTGAAAGAAGTCTCGTTCATTCTCGTGCGGACCAAATCGTCGACAGCGTCGATCATGCTCGCGGGAGAACTTAACGAAGGCATGCGTGCTCAGGCCGTTAATCCGATCATCGTGATCAGCCGGTTGATGAAACTTTTCGTCGGCAACACTCGAAAGCTGCTGTTGTTTCTGACAGCGCTCATCGTCGTCGTGGCGGGGATCGGAATCTTCGTCAGCATTTACAATTCGATGTCTGACCGGAAACGCGAAATCGCCATCATGCGGGCTCTTGGAGCGAGCCGCGTCACTGTTTTCTCGATCATCCTTGGCGAGTCGTTGTTGCTTTGCCTGGGCGGAGGCATCCTCGGCCTGCTGATGGGACACGGGCTGGTCGTCGTCGCCGCGCCGCTGATCGAGTCTCAGGCAGGCATCATGGTGAACCCCTGGAGCTTCGACGTGATGGAACTCGTGCTGTTTCCCATCCTGATTGGGATGGCCACGCTCGTCGGATTTCTGCCGGGCCTGACTGCGTACCGCACAGACGTTGCCGATTCGTTGAACGACTAGCCGGAATCAGTTGCCGATTTGCCGTAACCAGGCACCGTGAAAAGCGGGATTGTGGATTCCTGCCCGGTTTCGGGCAGGTGGACTGACATTCGCGGTCGGATTAATAACAATCCCTCTTAAGGCCGCGCCGCCAGTTTCCAGGCAGCCGAAAAACGGCCCGCAAATACGTTGAGCGTTCCTGCCCGACTTTCTGATGATTCCGCCCTGTTTTCGCAGAGTTCAAAAGAGATGAAAATTCGCAAGCTGCTCGTTGCCAACCGTTCTGAGATCGCGATTCGAGTGTTTCGGTCTGCCTACGAACTCGGCATTCGCACCGTCGCGATTTACGCACACGAAGACCGATTCGCTCTGCACCGTTTCAAGGCGGACGAAGCGTACGAAGTGGGTCGCGCCGGTGAGCCGATCAAGTCGTACCTCGACATCGAAGGCATCGTTTCTCTGGCGAAGCGAATCGGCGTCGACGCAATTCATCCGGGATACGGTTTCCTGTCCGAGAATCCCGTCTTTGCTCAGGCGTGTGCCGATGCCGGAATTATCTTCGTTGGTCCGTCGATCGATGTTCTTAACCGCCTTGGCGACAAGACTTCAGCCCGCGAGATTGCAACAGCGGCCGAAGTGCCCGTCCTTGGCGGCAGCGCAAAAGCGATCAAGCACGTTGATGAGGGACTCGAAACAGCGCGGTCGCTCGGCTTTCCGATAATCCTGAAAGCGGCTCACGGCGGCGGCGGACGCGGCATGCGAGTCGTGCAGAGCGAAGACCAGTTTGCGACATCGCTCGAGCAGGCTCAGCGCGAATCGTTGTCAGCCTTCGGCAGTTCGGACATCTTCGTCGAGAAGTTCATCTCGCGAGCTCGGCACATCGAAGTCCAGCTTCTGGGCGATCAGCACGGAAATCTGCTGCACCTTTACGAGCGAGACTGCTCGGTCCAGCGCCGGCATCAGAAGGTTGTTGAAATCGCGCCGGCTCCGAATCTTGACCCTGTCGTACGGCAGGCTTTGTGCGACTCGGCCGTGAAGATTGGAAGGTCGGTCGGTTACTCGAACGCCGGGACCGTCGAGTTTCTCGTCGACGCCGACACGAACCAGTTCTTCTTCATCGAGGTCAATCCTCGAATTCAGGTTGAGCACACAGTGACGGAAGAAGTCACCGGCATCGACATTGTGAAGACTCAGATTCTGGTCGCTGGCGGGATGGCGCTGGATGATCCCGAAATTGATCTGAAGAATCAGGATGCGATTTCGACATCCGGCTTCGCGATGCAGTGTCGAGTCACTACCGAAGATCCGACGAACGGATTCACTCCGGATTACGGGCGGATCACGCACTACCGCTCGGCCAGTGGAATGGGTGTTCGGCTTGATGCCGGTTCGGCATTTTCCGGCGCCGCGGTTTATCCGTTTTACGATTCGATGCTGGTTAAGGTGACCGCTCGTGAACGCAGATTCGGGCAGGTCATCAAGCGAATGGAGCGCGTGCTGGCCGAGTTCCGAATTCGCGGCGTGAAGACCAACATTCCGTTCCTGCACAAACTGCTGCGGCACGAAACGTTTATCGAAGGACTCTGCACGACCCGGTTTATTGATGAGCACCCCGAGCTGGTCAACATTCCGGAACGCAAAAATCGAGCTCAAAAGTTGCTCAGGTATGTTGGCGACGTCATCGTCAACGGCAACGAAACGGTCGCTGGTCGCGAAAAGCCAACTCGGCGCACACCAGCTCCAGTGCCGAAGTTTGATTCGTCGGCTCCGCTGCCCAAGGGAACTCGCGATCGTTTGAAAGAACTCGGACCGACGAAGTTCAGCAAGTGGATCCGTGAGCAGGATGCCCTGCTGATTACCGATACGACGTTCCGCGACGCTCACCAGTCGCTGCTGGCAACGCGCGTGCGAACCGACGATCTGCTTAACATCGCCGAGGCGTACTCGCGACTCGCTCCGCAGTTCTTCTCACTCGAAATGTGGGGCGGAGCGACCTTCGACACGACGATGCGGTTTCTGAAAGAGTGTCCCTGGGACCGGCTCACGCAGATGCGCGAGAAGTGTCCGAACATTCTGTTCCAGATGTTGCTGCGAGCGTCCAACGCGGTCGGTTACACAAACTATCCGGACAACGTGGTTCGAGCGTTTGTGAACGAAGCAGCCGATGCAGGAATGGATGTCTTCCGAATCTTCGACGCTCTCAACTGGGTGCCGAACATGCAGGTCGCGATGGACGCCGTCCTGAAAACAGACGCGATCTGCGAAGCCTCCATCTGCTACACGGGCGACATCACCAATCCGAAACGCACCAAGTAGTCGTTGAAGTATTACGTCGATCTGGCGAAGCAACTGGAAAAGATGGGGGCTCACATTCTGGCCATCAAAGATATGGCCGGACTC
>CALDJX010000738.1 GCA_937899075.1 uncultured Planctomyces sp.
GATAAACCCGACCGCTTCTTCAGTGATCCGAGTGGTGAGGTAGCCTTCTTCTTTGATGGGTTTGAGGCCACGATAAATGGGGTGGTCCATGTCTGAGTGGTCAAAGTACGGATGTGCCCCGCGTCCCATGAAGCCATAGAACTCATCGAACCCTCGATTCATGGCGTGGTACTCTTCAGTGAGTCCGAGATGCCACTTACCCAATGCACCCGAGACGTAACCGGCTGGCTTGAGTCGCTGCGGAATAAACACTTCATCAAGTGGAACGCCTGAGCCTCCTTCCCCTGCTGTATAGATTCCAAATCTTTGCTGATAACGACCAGTCATGAGTCCAGCACGAGTCGGCGAACACACGTGCCCACTGGTATAGCCCTGAGTACAGATCACGGACGAATGTGCGAGGGCGTCGATATGCGGTGTGCTGACTTCCGGAGGCGAGTGCGGATTGTAGCTGACATCGCCATAGCCCTGGTCATCTGTGAGAATGATGACGATGTTCGGTTTCTCTGCCGCCATGACGATGGACGGCATTCCGATCAAACTGAGGGTCAGTGCTTTCAGTACGTGTCGAAGTCTCATGGTTACTCTTCAGGTTTGGTCAAGGTTTAAATGGTTTCCTTCTTCAATTCGGCCAACTGCAGCTTGCCGTCGCCGTTGCGATCTAACTTTCTGAACCGTTTTGTGAGCGCCGGGACGTCGCGACCATCCGGCTTGCCGATGAATTCTTCGAGAGTGATCGCTCCGTCTTTGTTCCGGTCACGGCTCGTGAAAAACTGAGCCCGCGACGGACGCTTTGTTGTTGGAGTTTCAGTTGTGTCTTCGGGTTTGGGCTTCCTGTGTTTTGCAGCTTCGGAACTTCCACCGCTGGGATACTCCGAGTTGATATTGGAAAGATGGTCGATCAGCTCTTTCTTGAGTGACGC
Source organism: uncultured Planctomyces sp. (assembly GCA_937899075.1). Classification (GTDB taxonomy): domain Bacteria; phylum Planctomycetota; class Planctomycetia; order Planctomycetales; family Planctomycetaceae; genus JABMPE01. The sequence continues at coordinate 924 of CALDJX010000738.1, forward strand.
GTAAATCTCAGGGAGTTCGGTTCGCAGATCGTTCTTTTCGGAAACGTCTTTGCTGAGGTCGTAGAGGGCGAGATCGGTGTGCTTCAGGCCGGCGATGAGGGCGGCCCAATCCGGGGAGTGCTCCCTCCCGACATCGCTCCATAGTTTGTAGTCCCCCTTGCGCAGCCCGATGTTGCCCCACAGTTCGAAGATCATGGCTCGCTCCGGGATCGTTTCCTTCCCGGCAGAAAGCATGTGCGGCATAAGAGACATCCCGCGCACGGGGTTCCTGCCATTCATTTCTGGAACCGGGATGTCGGCAGCGTCCAGCAATGTGGTAAAGATATCGCAATGCATCACCTGACCATCCGAGACCATTCCCTGGGGTAGCCGACCTTTCCAATTCATCAGGAGCGGCACGTTCAGCCCGCCCTGATACGTCGTCGCCTTGCCTCCCCGGAACGGTCCGTTGTTCCCGGGAAATCTGCCACCAGCTGCGCCTTCCTCCATGGTGCAGCCGCCGTTGTCACTCACAAAGACGATGAGCGTGTTGTCCGCCACAGCCAGTTCATCCAACAGGTCGATCAACCGCCCGATGTTGTGGTCCATGTGTTCGAGAATGGCGACGTAGTCGCTGCGCAGAAAACTGACACCTTGGTCGAGAGCCTTCTTCACCCAGGCCTCGGGCGCTGAGGCGGGCTTCGATTTATCGACTCGCAGCGGACCGTGCACGGCGTTGTAAGCGAGATAGCAGAAGAACGGCGCATCAGCTTCCTCGCTGGTTCGGATGAACTCTTCCGCCCACCCGGTGAACAATTCGGTCGCGTGGCCCTCGGCGTTCAAATCGGGTTCGCGATTGTGCATGATTTTCGATCGGCCAGGTTTGATCCAATAGGGATGAGCACCTGCCAGAAACCCGTGGAACTCATCGAACCCGCGATCGTTTGGAACTTCTCCGGTCAGCGCGCCCATGTGCCATTTGCCAAAGGCTCCGGTTTTGTAGCCGGACTCGGCGAGATGCTCCGAAAGCATCTTCACATCGCGTTTGATACCGCGATATCCCGGCGATCCGAGCGGCTGTTTGCCGGGCCCCCGCCACATGCCGTTCTCCGTCGAGAATTGCCCCGTAAACATGCACGCACGAGACGGTCCGCAGAGCGGAACGGTGTGGTAGTTCGGAAACCGCACGCCTTTGGCAGCCAGAGCTTCGAGCGTCGGAAGTTGCACCTCGGTCTTATCCCAGTTCGACGGCAAATCACCCCAGCCATGATCGTCGGAAACGATGAACAGGATGTTGGGGCGGTCGGCCGCTGCGGCTCCAGCCGTGACAATAAGCAGCAGAACCAGGCCGAGAATGTTTCGAATGTTGTTGACCATGCGAGATTCATTGCTTTCTGCGTTTCGGAGCAACGGACACAAACTTGCCAAGCCTGTCGCTGGCCTGGGACAAACCAGCCTTCAGCCCGGCCGAGGAAGATCTGCATTGGGCCATTGGCTCACTCGTATGTGGTAATGACCTGCCGCTCCTTGACTGACCACCAGGCTGCAATCTTCGTGGCAAGGTCAGCGACGACCTCGGGATGTTTTCCCGCAAGATTCACGTTCTCGTGCGGATCGCTTGACAGGTCAAAAAGCTGTGGCCGTTTCTCCGTTCGAGGGTGGCTACTCTTGTAACGGTTCACCTCACCGTCGTAGGTCAGAAGCAGTTTCCATTTGCCTTCGATTCGCCATCGATATACCAGGGAAGCTTCCGGCTTTTCGATATCTGCGATGTCGTGAGCGAAGCCTTCTCCGAAGATGCCCGCTCGATCGATGGGCTTCGTCTTCTGAAGGTTCTCAAGAAGATTCAGGCCAGGGACACTGTCGGGAATTTGAGCACCGGCAGCGGCGAGAACAGTGGGGAAGAGATCGATCGACGAAACGACTTCAGGCCGCTTCGCGGGTTCAAGGCCACCGTTTGGCCAGGAGAACATGATTGGCGTGCGGACTCCGCCTTCGTTCGGACTTTGCTTCGAGCGCGGTGCGTAGGCGGATCGGTCCTCGCGGTTAATCCAGCCGTTGTCGGTGACGTAAACGATGAGTGTGTCGTCTCGCAGGTTGCGTTTTTCCAGAATATCGACGAGCTGCCCGCACGTCTCGTCGAACCACTCGCAGTTCGCGTAGTACTTCGCTACAGGCAGAGGAAGCCCCTGCTCTCTGTACTTCTTGAGAATGCGTTCTGGAGGATTGTGTGGAGTGTGTGGCAGGAAAACGCCGTACCAGAGGAAGAAGGGCTTCTTCTCGGCAACGGCATGGTCAACGAATTCAGCAATCGGCTCCATGCCTTGCCGGCCGATCTTTAGGCCATCGTCACCATGACGGCCGCCGCGTTCAGGAAAACCCCGAGTCATGCCATGCGTGAATCCGCCGTGCTGGTGACTGCCCTCCCACCACTTTCCACTCTGATGGCTCAGATAACCACGTTCGGCAAGAAGCTCCGGGAGTGTCTCAAACTGATCGAGAAACGAAATGAGTCTCGCCCTGCGCTCCTTAAACAGTTCAGGTTTGCCCACAGCGTATTTAGGCGACGGATCGTTGCCTGTGACACCGTGCCGATGGGCATAGTGCCCAGTGACCAGAGTGGCGAGGGATGGTCGGCAGAGGGCTGTTGGAACATATCCCCGTTCAAAGACAACGCTCTCCGCAGCCAGTTTGTCCAGATGGGGAGTCTTGATGTGAGGATGCCCCATGAACCCGTAGTCCGTCCAGGCCTGATCGTCGGAAATGATATACACGATGTTCGGCGATTTCTGAGCACCTGCGACTGAGCAGCCGAGCAATAAAGTGCATGCGGCGATGATTAATGTTCTCGTCATCGTTAGTGGTAACCCATCGTTGGAAGGAGTGGAGTGCCTGGGCGTCAGATCAATTCCGGAAGTATTCGTGCCCCGAATCGCCGCCGCTGATGAGGTAGGCGGTCAGGTCGAGGATTTCGTCTTTCGTCATTCGATTGAACAGTCCGGTCGGCATCGGTGATGTCTTCGACACGATCAGGTCTTCGATCGAGTTGCGGTCGATGGTCACGCGTTTGTTGGGATCGGTGAGATCTGTGTTGAGCGTCAGCCGGTCGCCACTCAGGTTGACGACCACGCCGGTGTGAACGAGTCCTTCGTCAGTGACGACCATCACGGCGGAGAACTGGTCGTTGATGACCTTGCTCGGATTCACCACCTGA
>CALDJX010000739.1 GCA_937899075.1 uncultured Planctomyces sp.
TGCTTTGTTTCAAGCACTTACGAGGGCGAGTTCTGCAAAGGCGGAGAGAGCGGGATTCGAACCCGCGGTCAGGTTTAATCCCGACACATCATTAGCAATGATGCGCATTCGGCCACTCTGCCATCTCTCCGGGTCTTATGACCAAGCGTCAGAATATAGCTTCACAACTGACGAACGCAAGTCCCGTCAGCAACTGGTCAACAGTGCAAGAATTGACCATGAGTTGGCCATCCGGTGGCAATTCACATGACGGTTCCCGCTTCGTGAATCCCTCTTCGAAATTGAGAATGCCCCGTCGACAATGATCGTTTGGAACGCCCGGCCCAGATTCTTGACGACCTGTTTTCTGCATTCAGCCTGTCTTGCCTGGCTAGTGGACGGCGAGGTTGAGTTTGACGGTTACTCTCAAGTTCCGGGTTGTGACGGTTCGATCATGATAAGGACGAGTCGGACTGGCTGGAGATCCGGGTTGCGCTGATGGTTTGCCCGTTGGGGGCCACACAGCCAAGGCATGGGTTTTCCACAGCGTCTCACGAAACTTGAGAAAGGCTGCAAGATGTACGAGCCGTTTTTCGGCATGGAACGTCGCCCGTTTTCGGCAACGCCGGATCCGGGATGTTTCTTCAGCAGCAGCGAGTTGCAGACAGTTCTTGAGGAACTGACCGTCTGCGTGGAACGTGGCCAGGGGATCGGAATCCTGACGGCTGCGGCGGGAATTGGGAAAACGTTGCTGTGTCAGCATCTCGCAGCCAGCTTGCGTCAGCGGGACGAAGCGAAACCCCAGTTTGAATGTGTCTATCTGGCGAATTCAAATTTCCCGACACGACGGTCGCTGCTGCAGGCAATTCTGTTCGAGATGGGCGATGAATACAGCCGCCGCGACGAGCCAGAACTGCGCATCGACCTTCGATCGCGTCTGCTCAGTCTGCGACCGCAAAGAGAAGCGCTTGTGCTGATCGTCGACGAAGCTCACCTCTTTGCCGATGAGTTGCTCGAAGAGCTGCGCACACTGTCTGACCTGGCCGACGATGGATCGTCGCTGGTTCGCATTGTCCTGTCCGGCCAGCACGAACTGGAAGAGCGACTGACGGATCGGGCATTTGATGCTTTGAATCAACGCATCAGCAAACACGTCTATGCCGAGTCGTTCACGCATTCGGAATCCGTCGACTACATCCAGCACCGTCTTGACTGGTCAGGCTGTGACATCGAATCCGTTTTCAGCGAAGAAGCATTGGGCGTGATCGCTCGTGCCAGCGGCGGAGTGCCGCGTTGTCTCAATCAGTTATGCGATCACAGCCTGCTGCTGGCATTTGCTTCGGATCAGAAACCCGTTTCCGAAAGTACGGTCCGAGAAGCGCTGGAAGATTTGAAACAACTTCCGCTTCACTGGAACGACGTCAGCGACGGCACGGAAGTTGTCGGCTATGTCGACGACGAAGAAGACGAGATGTTTGAAGCTCAAGCAGCAGCAGCAGACGAATCAATTGACCCGGAAATAGAAGCGGCACTCTCGCATCTGGCATCTGTTTCAGAACGGGCATCTGTTTCAGAACTGGCAGTTGACAGTGCCACAGAAAGTCCGTCCGGTGACGCGGCTGAAAGTTCCGCTTCAGACGAGGCCGACGACTTTGGAGATGAATTCGGCATCGTTGAGTCACTGCGAGGAGCGACTTCCGAAAGTTCTACCCCGTCGCACGCGCCGCCGCTTGATGGGGGATTCGAATTTGACTTCTCGTCAACCGCTGAGGATACAGCCGAAGCTGAACAAGTAATCGACGCTGATTTCAGCGTGAGTTCGCAAGGCTCGCTTGAATCGTCGGAGTTTGGATCAGCGAATGATGAACCGGCAATTTCAGCAGACGCTGGCGAGTCCAAATCAAACCAAGCTGAATTCGACGAAGCTGACGTGACGCTGGTCCAGGTTTTGCCGTCGACTCCTCAGGAAACAATGCTCGAAACCAGATCAAAGTCCGGTACGCATGCCGATAGCTCCGAGGACAAAGGGATCAGCTTTAAGATTACGTCCAACGGATTTGAAATGGACGACTTTGGCCCTCCGGAAGAATTGGAGTTCCATGCCTCCGCATCGTCGGCCGATGATGAGCGGCCTGCATCGACAGAGGCGTCCGGACACGACTCCGACAACCAGGATTCATTGGTTGAGTTGCCGACTGAAGAATCAGTCGCCAGCGAGGAGACGGTTGATTCAGGAGTGATCGAGTTTTCATTCAGCGACGCTCAATCGTCCGGCGAGACTGAAGCGTCTGACTCATCAAAAACAGAAGACTCCACTGATGAATCTGCGACTGCCGAAGCAGCGGAATCTGAGTCAGTCGACCAGGTTGAGCCTGAGAGTTCAGAAGCCAAAGCTGGCGAACGGGCAGTCTCAGCCGCCGAAATAACGCTTGCGTTGTTCGGTCAGGATTCTGTCTTACCCGAACACAAAAGTGACAGTGTGCTGTCGGCGTCAGCTGAAGTTTCAGAGACGGCCGAATCAGAATCCGACGAGCCGCAAGACGCCGCCGAAACCGAACTCGCAGCAGACATTGAGCAGCCGTCGTCTGCTGATGCCCCAACTGCCGAAGAAGTCACGACTGAAGAAACCGCATCTGACGAGACAGCAGCCGAAGTTGAGAATTTCCATGACGAGGAGTCGGTAATGATGAGTCAGGTTGTCAGCAACGAAATCGGCTACGAGGAGGAACTTGTCTACGATCCGTACGCCGCTCTGCAGGAGCCCGACGGTGCGGGGATCGTCTGGAAGGTTGTCAGTCCTCCAAAACAAGCGAACGTTCAGAACGTGGCTGAACCGACGGGTCGAGACGACGCCTCAGCAGAAATCCCGGAGGCAGACTCGGTTGAATCAGACGAGATTTGCGAGACGGTCGACTTAGCCGAGACGGCCGAGATCGGCGAGGAGCAATTACTCGAAGCGGAAACTCTGGACGAGACCATTGCCTCGCCTGACCAGATCGTCGAGCCATCGAATGAGGACACTGAAGCAACGTTGGAAGATGAAGTGGCAACTGACGACGAAGATGTCGCCACATTCGCTGAAGAGCCTGACCTGGTCTCTCAGCATTCAGAAGAAGACCCTGCCGGCGAAGAACCGGCCGATCAATCACTCGAGTTGGTGCAGTTCGACGAGGGCGATGCCGCGTCGGAGGACGAGGCTGAAGATTGTCACGACGAGATTGAATCGGTTGATGACGAGACAAGCACAGTCCACACCAGGTTCGACGAATCGTCATCAGGTGAGCATGACATCGTGCAACCGGTCGAAGTGCGACCTCTCCAGCCGAATCGTCTCGTCAATGCAGTATTGCCCTTGCTTGACGAGCTGGACGAAGACCTTGATTCAGTCACCAGAAAGGCCTTTGCGGGACGATCGGTGCTGGACATCGAAGCCGAGCTGATTCAAACCATCGAACACGACAGCGACGAACTCGAAGACCAGATCGGCGCGACGATGCTCGACATCTGCCTGGATACTCAGTCTGCACTGCAGGATTCAGCAGCTGCGATTCGAAATGCGGAAGCAGCCGGGCTCGAAAACGTGAATGACGGTGTCGACGCAACGGACGAACTATCCAGCGAACCCTTTGACATCGTTCAACCAGCTCATCCTCAAGCGGACGAAGAATCCGGTTACAAACTGGACCTCCGATTCCAGGAGCTGGGCGAAACGAAGCCGGAAGCAGATCCCTCGCAGGAACGATCAGCAAACGAAGGTGCCGCCGACAAACCTTTCGGTCGACTGTTCAGTGATCTACGCCGACGCAAGCAATAACGATTCGGCTACGAAAGTCGTGAGACGAACCGTTGTGGTTCAGCAATGCGTTCGGAATAACTTCCCGATACCAGCACGAAGCGCCAGCGAGTGGATCTTCAGCATTCACTCGCTGGCGCTTCGTGCTGGTATGAAGTTGGGAAGTTGTTTCCGGCACGTTTCTCAGCGGGGCTGCGAGACTCGCTCGAGTGAAGAGCGAACAGCCACGGGGTCGACGGTTGCTTCTGCACGGGGCGTCAGGATTTCTGTGCGCCATGCGCACGCTCGCCCGACTTCCTTGGCGCGATAGAGACACTTGTCTGCGGCTTCGACAAGCTCGTTCGGTTGCCATTCAGCATGTGCCTGATGCAAAACCGCTGCTCCCAGAGAAAGCGTGATTCCGTGGATCCCCGTGTCAGCCGGGATCGACAGCTTGCCGATTTCGTCCTGCAGACGCCTGAGTGGAATGTCAATTTCTCCCGGCCGACAACCGAAGCAGATCGCCGCAAATTCGTCACCGCCGTACCGGGCAACAACGTCGTAAGAGCGAAGGCTGCGTCGTAGAAAAGACCCGACCATGTGCAGTACGGCATCGCCGACAGGATGCCCGCAGCGATCGTTTACTTCTTTGAAATGATCGACGTCGATCAGAATGATCGAGATCGACTCACCGGTTGCCACGGCTCGTTTCCACTCGTCTTCCAGACGTCGCACGAACACCGAACGAGTCGGCAATCCCGTCACGGGATCGGTCATGGCGCGAAGAAGCAGCGACTCGACTCCCTTATAGCTGACGAGTAGATCGTTGTCGGTGACCACAGCCACAACTCGATCGTTGTCTACGATCGGTGTGCATTCCATCGAAGTTCGTGACTTCACAGCGAACAGAGGGTCTTTCGAAAGTCGACCCGAGCAGAGGTCGTGCATTGGCAACATCACCGAGTCGATCGGCATTTCGAGCCACCGCTCACGCTCGCGCAGGTTTCGTCGCAGAGTTCGGTCGAGCACTTCGATGGCCGACGCGATTCCGAGTAAACGTCCGGAAGAATCGAGAACCAGCATGTACGGCACTTCGTACAGGTCCGCCGTCTCAATAACTTCCGACAGCGGCGTGCCCGATGCGATTGTTGCCGTCGAGTTAGATTCTTCGTTCCGAACAGTCAGTTCGCCACTGTAGAGTTTCATAAGTTTTCTCGATTTTCGAACTGAATCTGCTCGATGTCCGACCGGCGTGACAGGAAGACGTCCAGCAATTGTGGATCGAAATGTTTGCCTCGGCCTTCTCTCAGAATTTCAAAGCAACGGTCGATTGGATAGGCGTCTTTGTAAGGCCGCTTCGAACTGAGGGCGTCGAACACGTCGGCGATCGCTGTGACGCGACCCTCGATCGGAATGTCTTCACCGGCAAGTCCGTTGGGGTAGCCTGAACCGTCCCACTTTTCGTGATGAGTCATAGCGATGGTGGCGGCCATCCCGGACACGGGCGAGATCCACGTTTCTTCCGCCGACGATGAATCATCAGCTTCGACATCATCCGTCCCGAACAGGAGCCGGTCGCAGACATGCGACGCCGACAGAACTCGATTTCCCATGTCGCAATGTCGTCGCATGAAGTCGAATTCTTCTTCAGTCAGCGGTCCCGGTTTCTGCAGAATCGAATCCGGGATCCCGATTTTACCGACGTCGTGCAGCTGCGCCGCGAAGCCGATCATGTCAACAAACGACTGCGGCAATCCGGCGTGATGAGCAATCAGTTTTGCAAAGTGACCAACCCGAACGACGTGCTGGCCGGTGTCGTCGTCACGAAACTCCGCGGCACTCGCCAGACAGTGCACAACTTCCAGTCGAGACCGCGACAACTGCCGGGTGCGTTGCCGAACCGCCGTTCGCAAGTCGTCTGCGTAAGACCTGAGCTGACTCTGGCATGCTCGAATGATGAGTGCGTTACGAATTCGGTGAGCAAGTTCCGCCTTATCAATTGGTTTCTCAACAAAGTCGTTTGCACCAAGCTCGAGCGCTGCCAATCGAGTCTTACGATCAGACATAGCGGTCAGAACCAGAACGGGAATGCCCCGCAATGCATCGTCTGACTGCATGGCCTCAAGAATTTCAAAGCCGCTGACCTCAGGCATCATGACGTCAAGCAGCAGCACGTCGGGCTGTTGCCGGCGAAGTTCCGCGAGCACTTGCGTTGAGTCGGTCGTGCTGGAGATATTCTGGTAACCCAGCCTCTGCAGCAGCTTGCGTACGACTCGAACATTGATCTCCTCGTCGTCGACGATCATCACTCGGGATGTCAACACATCTTCGGCTGTGACCGACCCCGGATGCGGTAGTGCTGCTTCCAGAAAGTCTCCGTCAGCCAGGTCCGCACCGAATGCAACCCTGCCCGTCGCAACCGCTGAATGAACGGAATCTGCGCGAAACCTGAGACTGGTTTCGTAGTTCCGTTTCGAAGTTGTCGAGGCAATGTCCGTAATCATGAGATCTTCCGATGAATCCGCCGACCTGTGACACGTCAGGTTTGCATACGCCGATCGAGTGATCCCTGACTGACCGGGACTCGTCGGCGTAAAGCGTCCAGCAACCGTGTGAACGTAGGTCACTCGGGCATCGGAGAATTGAATGCGAGCTGGAAAACCGTGGAGTGAGGTGAACACTTCTCGCGAGCTCGCCACTTGCAACATCATCGCGGAGGGATTCAGCCGAAGAGCTTCAGGTGTTTCTCTGAAGGGACGGGCGTCGGTTTGCACGACTGGCCGTACACCTCGCTGATTGTCTCCAGCAGTTGCCGGCTCTGAATCGGCTTCGTCAGGTAACCGTTGCAGCCTGCATCAAGGCACTGTTGCCGGTCGACCCGCATTGCGTTTGCGGTCAAGGCAATAATTGGGATGTCGACTCCGCATTCGCGAAGTTCACGTGTGGCGGCGATGCCGTCCTGAACCGGCATCTGCATGTCCATCAGCACGAGATCGCATTCGCCATTGAGAATTGCGGTTACCCCTTCGCGTCCATCGGCGGCCGTCGAAGTTTTGATGCCACGTTTCTCAAGCATCAGGCGAACCAGCTTACGATTCGTTTCTCCGTCGTCCACGATGAGAATTCTTTGAGGCAGACCGTCCAGCGTCCGGTCATCCAAATCCGGATGCCGGTCATTATTCCGGTCATTCGTTTCCGCTGGCGTCTCGTCGTCATTCTGCCAAACGATGTTCGA
>CALDJX010000740.1 GCA_937899075.1 uncultured Planctomyces sp.
CGTCAACGATGTACGACGAGTCGGCGGCGATAAGGCGTCCATTAGTCACTGGAGCCAACGTTCCGTCCTTTGATGTCGGACAGGCGGCGGTGCGGTTGATGGTGAACTGCCTGGACACCGACAAACGCGATTATATTGCGTCGATGAAACTCGCCGAGCGTCTTGCTGCGAAATACGCAAAAAGCGGTCGTGCTCACGTGCTGTTGGCGATGTGCCACTTTCGCCAGGAGAACTTTGATCTGGCTCTCGCCGAGTTGGACGAGGCGAAATTATTCAACCTTGGCAATCGCAGTCCGGCGGGTTTCCTTCGAGCGATGACGCTTTGGAAACTCGGTGAGACGACCAAAGCTGAAGCTGCCTGGAAACAGGCCGTCGGAATCATGGACAGTCACACGCCCGGAAATCTAATGCTGCGTCGAATCCGCTCAGAGGCTGAAGAGCTGCGCGGCGATGCGACGAAACCTGCTGCTTCGGATTAACGCTTTTGTTGAGCAAGCTGGACTCTCAATGGTTTGTACAAATCGTCGAGCGTCGCGACGCGTGTTTCTAAATCCAGTGAAAGCGGCTGAACGACGATTTCGTCGGCAGTTGTTTCCCTGGCGATCGTAGCGACCTGAGCTGCTGCTGCTTCGACAGTCCCGAGAAAGCTGGGCCGACGTGTGTGGCGGCCCTGGTTGATTTCTTCCCAGAGCTGTTCGGCCTCGGATGTCGACGCAGCGCACAGCCCGGAAACGGCGACAGATAGTTTGTCGCCCCCGGCCGCTCGGTACTTGCGGCAGACGGCGAGTCGATCTTCCTTCCGTTCCTGCGGCGAAAGGAAATCGTGAAACGCAAAAGGAAATTCAAGCTCGGCTGTAAAAGTCGCGGAGCCCTCTGAGGTACCACACACGCAGAAAGATGCCGGCTCAGACCCCGACGGGCCGACGGTCGGGGTCGCGTTGGGTTGGGCCAGATCCTTCGATCGTTGTCTGGAGTTTGCAACGTCGTTGTCAGACGATTCGAAAGACGGCGTCGACAGCGCGAAATCACGCAGTTGCAAAAGTCGCTGTCGGTATTCTTCCGGGCTTACCGCAAAGCTTTCTCCGATGCCGTCAAGAATGTGCGAGTCCGGTAGCGTGCCGGCCACGCCGAACTGAATCCGACTGCCGAACAGTTTTGCCAGCAACTTGAGCTGTTCGGCGATCACGAACGGGCTGTGAATTCTGGCAAGCACGCCCCCTACCGTGACGGACAACCGCTTCGTCGACGTCAGGACAGCGGCGGCCATGATCGATGGGCAGGCACTTTGAATGTCCGTGTGATGCTCGGTAACCCAGATCCTGTCGTACCCGACCGCTTCGATGCGGTGAGCCAGTTTGACGGTCTCTTCGGGCCGCCCAGTATCGAGTACCGAAAATGTCACGTTGCGCATGAATGTTCCCACTTGTTCGCAGCGTCTGACTGAAAAGGCAGGTGACGGTCGACATTCCGCTCGGCGTGCCGCGTCGAAGACTGTCGCGACAAAACAGTTGAGTCAAACGATGCACGGATCCATCCTGCGATGGCGGTAGTTCGCCAGGTTAAGCCTCGAACCAACAATTATTGTTGAAACTGGCATAATTCTGTTGTGATCGGCATTGAATTTGTTTTCGAACGTTCGAAGGAGCCGGCCAGCAGCCGAGTGCAGGAATCTGCACAACCGGCACAGGCGGAGCATTCAGCAGGCGGCCTGCATGTGTGAGTCGTGACGTCTGTAACACCCTTACGAAGCGTTTCGAATTTGCCGAATTTACGATGACAGTAGGTCCTCGGAGAGGATCGTGCGTGACGGTTAGGACACAGGCTCGCCAGCTGGCCCATTGGGTCGGCTGTTCAATGGGTGTTCAGATTGGATTCAGGGATGAAAATCACTCTTCGCGGCTTCCTGTTCGGTGCGGCTCTGACGGCGGCATCCGCTTCACAGGGATATGCTGCCGAACCTGCCCCGAGTGAAGTCGCATCGGCTCCCGGAGTCGTTCGACTCACCGACGAACCGGCCAACCTGCCGATTCGGGCATCAGGGGCGGTCAGTGATCAGTCGGTCGGGCGAGTGGCGATTCCTCAACTGCTTTCAGGTGCTCAGTCGAGCCAGGAACCGACGAACGCGCAGTTGATCGAAAGCTGGGCGACGGACCCGGATGACGTATCTCTGCCGGTGTCGTTGCAGGAAGCCGCGCCGGTTCCAGTTGCTCCGCCGCAGTTTCAACAGCTGACTGAGGTCCCGACGAGTTCCCTGGCCGCTCGGCTGTTTGGTTCACCGTCCGGGAATCGGAGTCTGTTGAGTGCGAAACGTCAGTCGAACGCTTTCGCTCCGGGCAGCAGCGTGGTTCTGGGGACCGAGTCCAAAGGTCGCAAGACGACTGACGTCGGCAGTCTACTGGGACGATCGACCGGTGCCCTCGGGATTTCCACCGAGCGACGAAGTCCGATCGTGAACGATGTGCGAGTTCGAGGCAGTCAGGTCGGTCAGCTGCTGGCTTCCGGCTCGTACTGGTTTCCGGTCAGGCAGGACCTTGACACGTTGCTCAGCAAGATTGACTCGAGCATCGTCGAAGACATCATCGTGATTAAGGGACCTTACTCGTCGAAGTACGGTCCGGGTTACAACTTCATCGACTTCGAACTGGCACAATCGCCACGTTACGAAAACGGCTTCGAGAGTCACGGCAGTTCCAGCCTGAACTTCAGCTCGAACGGTGATCAGTGGTACGGTCGGCAGAGCTTCTGGGGCGGCGATGCCGACTACGGTTACCGTGTCGGGTACGGAATTCGAACCGGCGAAGATTACGAAACCGGCGACGGAGTGAAACTTCCGTCGAGCTACAAGTCCGGCAATCTTGATGTGGCCGTTGGATTCGATCTCGATGATCATCGGAGCCTTGAATTCAACTACATGCGATTGGATCAGCGCGACGTGCAGTTGCCGAACCAGGTCAACGCCATTGACGATCTGCAGACTGATAGTTGGGAATTGACCTACAAAGTCACTGACCTGGACAATGCGGACGTCTTCACCGCAGAGACCTGGTACAACACGACTCAGCTTTCTGGAAACGCTCAGGACTCAGGCAAGCGGAGGCAGATTCCACTGCTGGACGAGACTTCGTTTATCAACCAGATCGACGGCTGGAATGCGTCGACAGGATTCAACCTCGCCTGGACCTGGTACGACGGTGTCGGCGGAGACCTGACGGTCGGCGTCGACATGCGATATCTCCAGCAGGAATACAACGAACGGACTCAGTGGGGATTGTTCCAGGGTCCAGGATACATGCTGGGCGATCCACTGACCTCGCCATTCCAGAATACAAACTTCCCGTTGCCATCAGCGATGTCGTCGAATCCTGGTGTGTATCTTGAACACACAAATCAGGTGAATGAGGATCTCGTTGTCCGTGCCGGTGGGCGTCTCGACATCGTATTTATGAATGCAGATACGGGCCTGAACGGTGCTGAGACATTTGGCAGCTCGCTGGAAACTTACGTCAATGGTGCTGACGACATCTTTCGTCAGCATTTTCAACTCGGTCAGGCTTTCGTCACTGCCGACTACGCCATGGACGACAACATAACGCTGAAGACTGGTGCGGGATTTGGCATGCGGGCTCCAACGATGGCCGAGATGTACTCGACAGGGTACTTCGCCACGGTGATGCCTCAGTTCACCCTGACGTCCCCTATTGGTAACTCGCTCCTTAAAGCCGAAAAACGCACACAGATCGACATTGGGTTTACCGCCGAGTACGAAAAATTCCGAGGCGGCGTGAATGGCTATCATGCCTGGATCAAAGACTTCATCACGCTCGACTTCGCCGGCACAGTCCGCCAGGGAAGTACGCTGGTCGCACCATTCTATGGCTACACAAATACAGACCTTGCAACGCTGGCCGGATTTGAAGGATACGCCGAGCATGACCTCAACGACTGGTTCACTACTTTCGCAAATGTGAGCTTCACTGAGGGGCGTGACCATTCACGACGCGGCACGAATTATCCGTTCTCGCCGAATCCAGCAGTTGGACGGAGCAACCGATCGAATGAAGAAGAACCGCTGCCAGCCATCTTTCCGTTGGAAGCTCGTCTTGGTCTGAGATTGACCGAACCGCTCGAAGGACGCTGGGGAGCAGAGTTTTCCGCTCGGGTCGTTGACGATCAGAATCGTGTTGCCACGAGTCTTGCTGAGCAGCCGACTGCCGGATTTACGACCTTTGATCTGCGGGCGTTTTCGCAGGTGTCAGACGGACTGTTGATCGTAGCCGGCATCGAAAACCTGACCGACAAAAACTACCAGGATCACTTTGGCGCAAGGAACGTCGCCAACGTGTTTCAGCCTGGAGCGAACTACTACGTCGGCGCAGAAATGACCTACTAATCTTCAGACAAATGAATGCTGACGTTTGGTCGGCCCGTTGTTGAGTATCGAATTGAGGCGAGCACGATTTGTGTTCGCCTCTTTCGTTTTACTTTGACGGTATAGAGATTGTCGCCTTTGAGGTCTGACCGTGAATTCCATTCACTTGCCTTGATGCGACTGGTGCGTTTGTATGTTTACTCGTTTCGCAGGGCAGTGCAGCGAGTCGTTCCTCACAGTTGGCAGGAAGGGTGAATCCTGATTATCGATGGCAGCGAGCGAGTTATCGTAATCAGGGTCGTCGTTGTCTGGACTGAGTATTGATCGGCGCCAGCTGGAAATGGGCTAGCGCAGTTTCCACCCTTTGAAAGAGGTTTTGTTATGCGAGAGAATTTCAGTCTATTGTCAGCTCCGCACGTCAACCGAGTTTCGGTTCCTCAGATGGCGTCTGAATGTGCTGGCCGCTGCTCGGGTTCAGGTCCGGCTCCAGGGCAATTTGCTCCAGCGACTGCCAACCGAGTATCGGTCCCTCAGATGGCATCAGAATGTGCTGGCCGTTGCTCGGGTTCAGGTCCGGCTCCAGGGCAGTTTGCTCCGGCGACTGCAAGACGAGTATCGGTTCCTCAGATGGCATCTGAATGTGCCGGGCGTTGCTCGGGCTCAGGTCCGGCTCCAGGGCAGTTTGCTCCGGCGACTGCAAGACGAGTATCGGTTCCTCAGATGGCATCTGAATGTGCCGGGCGTTGCTCGGGCTCAGGTCCGGCGCCGGGGCAGTTCACTTCGTGGAACTAATCACGTTGGCTAATTGCAACTGCTGAGACAACACAACGGCATCAGTGCGTCCGCGCTGGTGCCGTTTTTTTTCGCTGATCAACATCCGTGCGGCTTTCGTCGTTGGAGCGTCTTTCGTGTATTTAACTTCGCAAAGTCTCGCGTATTGGTTGATCCAGCGAGGGTTGCTCGACCCTGCCGCGATTGTCCGGGGAGAATTTGCGGTCGAGGAGTTGGAGTTTCACAATCGAGGGTTTCGAGTTTTTCGACCGACCGGCAAGCCTTTGTACGTGAAGCAACTTCGTGAGTTCGATCGTCCGAACGTTTTATGCCTTGAGAGAGAAGCCGCGTTTGGCGCAGCGGCTGCGCAGGCTGAATCGTTGGATTTAATGAAGTCACGAATTCCGACTTTCCTTGACTACGACGCCCGTCATCACGCTGTCACGGTGGAGCTTCTTTCGGAAACCGAGAATCTCCACGAGACGATGGAACGTGTCATCGCGATTCCGCAGTCCGTGTCGCGAGGGCTTGGTCAATTCATTGGCGCGTTCGATTCACCTGAGTGCGATGATCTGCTGTCGAAAATTTCAGTCGATCTTTGCCCCGGCAAGCCGCCCTGGATTCTGTCGTTTCACGTTGACCAGGGGGCAGGATTTCTCAGCTCGGGGAATCGTCAGTTTCTGGACATCCTGCAGCGTGACGAGACGCTCACGTCGAGCCTCGACGAATTGCGAAACAACTGGCAGGCGACGTCGCTGATGCACGGCGATCTGAAGTGGAACAACGTGCTGATTCGCGAGACCGACTCAGCACCAGACTGGTACGTCATCGACTGGGAAATGGTTGATCGTGGCGATCTGCGATGGGATCTCGGAACGATGATCCAGTGCTGGTGGTATTTCTGGATTCTCTCGACGCCGCCTGACGAACTGACGACTCTTGATGAGCTGTTAACACGACGCCGTTCGGCCTTCGATGAAACGCGGGCGTCACTGGACGCTCTGTGGACCGGATACCTGACGACTGCTGGCCTGTCGGATTCAGAAGTGGCTGCTGCGCAACAAGTCATCGCTCGCTTTGCAGCAGCACGAATGCTTCAGACTGTTTATGAGTTGCTGCGGTTTGAAAAGTCGATCAGTCTGTCGGCTCAGGTGATGATTGAAATGAGTCGACAAATTCTGCAAACGCCAGAGTCATTGAACGAATTCTTTCCGGGAGTAACGGCGTGACTCCGTACGAAGAGAATTTGCGAAGTGAACTGCGGAGCATTTCCGAATCGCTCACCATCACGTCGCCGACTTCGTTTGTGTTTGCCGGCCTGCCTGAGGTCATCGTTGAATTCAATCAGGACGAAACAGATTCCAGCATGGCGACGGCAGAGCAACTGCCTGGCCGGTGTGACCGCCAGCGTCGGGCACTCGTGGCGACGATTACGGACATGCTCTACTGGAACGGCTACGTCCAACGATTTGGCGAGCAGCCGGCACGGGCTCTGGAGCCGCTGGATGTTGTCATCGATGCTGCTTTCCTGGCGAGCCTGTCTGAGTCCAACCAGACGGAAAGCCGTTGGGATCCAGGCTGGCAAGTCGTGCAGATCGGAGTGGAAGGTGAAGTCCAGGCACGCAAGGGCGAATGCCATCGTGCTCCCGTGCCGGGCGAGTTTCTGTTTGACGCCAGGCCGGGCGTGCGGCCTCAGATCGGCGATTCGATCAGTATTCGCGTCACTCGAGAATCAACGTTGCTTCAGTACGGATTCTATTATTGCTTCAGCGATCAGATTCCTGACCAGTTCGAGGAATTCAATTCGGTCCGCTTCTATTTCAATCTTC
>CALDJX010000741.1 GCA_937899075.1 uncultured Planctomyces sp.
GCAGGTGATTGAGAACCTGGTTGCCGGGCGGTCTTCGGCTGCGGTTTTTCCGACCGGTGGCGGTAAGTCCCTCTGCTATCAATTGCCCGCGTTATTGTTGCCGGGGGTGACGCTTGTTGTTTCGCCGCTGATCGCGTTAATGAAGGATCAGATCGACGCACTGCTGGCTCGAAACATCTCTGCGGCGCGGCTGGATTCGACGTTGACGGTCGATGAGTATCGAGACGTGACACGGCGGCTGCGCAGTGGCGAATTGAAGCTGCTGTACGTCGCGCCAGAACGTTTTACCAACGAGCGATTCCGCGGGCTGCTGTCTCAGGTCAATGTGTCTCTGTTTGCGGTCGACGAGGCTCACTGCATTTCAGAGTGGGGCCACAACTTCCGGCCGGACTATCTCAAGCTGGCGAAGTTCGCGGACGAGTGCAAAGCGGACGCCGTGCTGGCTCTGACGGCGACCGCCACGCCGCAGGTTCTGACGGACATCTGTAAGTTCTTCACGATCGAAACCGAATGCGCCGTGCAGACTCCGTTTTACCGGTCGAATCTGACGCTGCTCAGCGAGGTCGTCGACGAACAAACTCGCGATGGCGTTCTGATTTCAAAATTGCAGGACCGCCCCGCCGGGCCGACCATCGTTTACGTCACTCTGCAAAAGACGGCCGAAGAAGTGGCGGCGCGGCTTGAGAAAGCAGGTCTCTCGGCCAAGGCCTATCACGCAGGCATGAAGAATGACGAACGGGCGGAGCGACAGGACTGGTTCATGTCTTCCGACGATTCGATCATCGTTGCGACGATCGCGTTTGGAATGGGTATCGACAAGTCGAACATTCGTTACGTCTACCATTACAACCTGCCGAAGAGTCTCGAAAACTATTCTCAGGAAATCGGCAGAGCGGGGAGGGACGGCGAAACATCCATCTGTGAAATGCTCTTCTGCCCGGCTGATCTCAACACGCTGGAGAATTTCATTTTTGGAGACACTCCGGAACGGGAAAGCGTGGCCGGACTTGTCAGAACGATGCTGGAGTCCGACGACGAAATCGCGGTCAGTCAGTATTCGCTGTCAAATTCGATCGACATGCGACCTTTGGTGATGCGTACGCTGATCACCTACCTGGAACTTGACGGCTGGATCGAAGAAACGACGCCGATCTATTCGCAGTACGAGTTCATCCCGCATCAGACGTCGGCGGAAATCCTGGCCAACTTCGATGAACAACGCCGACAATTTCTGACGACCGTTTTCAAGCAGGTGACGAAGTCCAGGAAATGGTGCGCGGTCGACATCGATCAGGCGGCGCGAGCGGCGGGCTCTGATCGAATGCGAGTCGTTAAGGCGTTTGATTATCTGGCCGAGCAGGGCATGATCGAGCTCAAACCGAGCGGCCTGATGCACCGTTACCGACGGTTGAAACAAGCGGACAATCCCGAGGCGGTCATCGACGATCTTTGCGATCGGATGAAGCGTCGAGAAAAACGGGATCTGGAACGACTGGACGATGTGATTGATCAGGCCACGGCCACGGGCTGTCAGGTTTCGAGACTCGGTGCCTACTTCGGCGAACCGCTGGAACACGACTGCGGACACTGCTCGCAATGCCTGGCCGACGCGCCAGTTGTCAAAGAGGCCGCACGCCCTCAGCGCGAGATGGCGGACACACTCTGGCAAAAAGCCGACGAGCTTCGAAACCAGAACCGGGACGCTCTTGGATCGCCGTCGCGACTCGCGAGATTTCTCTGCGGCATCGGCTCGCCGAAACTGACCCGTGCAAAGCTGACAAAGAACCCACTGTTCGGCGCATTCGACGGCGTGTCGTACCGAGTCGTTCTTGAACGTTCCGACGAACTATTTTCGTCCGAATAACAAAAGAAACGCAGAAATCGCTGAGGCTTCGCAGAGGAAATGAAAACGTCTCCCATTCCTCTGCGTGTTCTACCTTTCATTGCCATCCTGCATGGCCGACCGGCGAATATGAAAAGCCACGGATGCACACAGATAAGCACGGATGTTTTTCTGGGATAGCCCATTTTATCCGTGTGAATCTGTGTTTATCCGTGGCTCAGATATCTGACCGCAACTTCCAGAAGTATGCTCGGTGCATTCACGAGTTTGTCAGATCGATTGGTGCGGTGACCGCACCCGCTTCCGCCTCGATTATGTCTTGTAAATCTTGTGGCGAGGACGATCGGAGAGG
>CALDJX010000742.1 GCA_937899075.1 uncultured Planctomyces sp.
GACTACGCTGGCCATTACGACGATCCCGCCACGGCCGGCGCGATCGTCGGCACTCAGCGACTGCACGATCCCGAAATGGATTTCGGAGAGCCGGAAGGTCCGACTGTGCACATGAAGTGGATGTCGGCGTTCAGCTCACACACCGGAAAAGGTTTACTTCACAAGACTCCGTGGAGCGAGTTCTCGGATTACTTCGAACGGATTCAGCCGAAAGGCGACGAGTTGTGGGTCACGATGGGTCGGATCAACGAAATCTGGCAAACGAATTTCGACGGAGAACGCACGCCGTACATCGTTGACCGTTGGCCTGCGCAGTTCGTGGAAATTCACCCCGATGATGCGGCTTCACGTGGCATCGAAAGCGGCGACCAGGTGATTGTTGAGAATGACGACGTGCTGATTCAAACCGGCGGCTTCGTCGGCGTTGACGACGACGATCAAAGCTACACCGGGCTCGAACGCGCCGGAAAGATTCGGATCGGCAAGGGTTCGTACGAAGCGGTCGCCATCGTCACTTCAGCAATTCGTCCCGGAGTTCTGTGGAGCAACGCTCTCAGTACGGAAGCTCCACCAAACTCGGTTGTGCATCGAGTTCCTGATCCAATCACGAATCGGTACCGCTTCAAACTCGGCAAAGGCCGCATCCGCAAGATCGGCGAATCAAAGTACAAGTCCGATCTAACGCAGATGACTTTCCGTCCTCGCGATATCATTTGAGCGTTTCACGGTTGGACGAGGTTGTGCGAACAGCGGTATCATGAGGATGTCCGCCGTTCAGGAGTTTTCCCATGTCTGCTGTGCCAGAGAATCGCTTCTCGCTCGAAGAGTATTTGTCGCGAGAACGCGTCGCCGAATACAAAAATGAGTTCTACCACGGCGAAATCTTCGCCATGACTGGTGGCTCGCCGACGCATAACGATATCGGCGTGAACCTGGTGTCGTCGTTGAAGAACCGACTTCGTGGGAGCGGTTGTCGACCATCAGCGAGCGATCAAAGAATTCGAATTCGGGCGAACGGACTCTGTACCTATCCGGATGCAAGTGTGGTTTGTAGTGACCGTGAATTCGACGATATCGACACGGACGCCATTACAAATCCGGTCGTCATTTTTGAAGTTCTTTCGAAATCGACTGAACGCTACGACCGGGGCAAAAAGTTTGATCTGTATCGCGAACTGGAATCACTTCGGGAGTACGTACTGGTTTCGCAGACTGAAGCTCAGGTCGAACGGTTTATTCGGCAGGACGATGGCGATTGGCTTCTGACCGTATTGAAAGGTCCGGAAGCCATTTTGAAATTTGCATCGTTTGATGTTTCGTTGACGTTGTCGGAGATCTACGAGGATGTCGAGTTTCATCCGGAAGAGGCCGAGTAGCCGCAGGGCAGTTCGAGTTGGGTTTTGAATTATGCGTGCACATCGGACTTCTCTCCTGCAGAGCGTTTTTCTCGTCGCGGCAGCAGTCGCGATTCTACATTTGGACCAATCACCAATTGCCAGAGCCGAAGATGTCGCTGGTTCCGATGCAAAGACTGTGGATGAGCTCGCCACATTCACTCGTGACGTCCAGCCTCTGTTGCAGAAGCTCTGCAGCGGTTGTCATGGGACGAAGGATCCGGAAGGGCGCTTGCAGATCGATACGCTGGATCATGAACTCGCGAATGGCCGCGACGCGGAAGCCTGGCAGGACGTGCTGGATCGAGTGAATCTTGGAGAGATGCCGCCTCCGAAGGCGAAACAGCCGACGAAGGCTGAGCGGCAGATTCTTGTTCGATGGCTGACCGAAGGGCTGCGAGATGCCGCCGAAGCCAGACAGCATTCTGGTGGTCGAGTCATCATGCGACGGCTGACGCGGTACGAATATCAGAACACGATGCGTGACCTGCTGGGCGTTGACTTGAATTATGCCGCCGAGCTTCCGCCCGAGCCGCTGTCGCCCGACGGATTCCTGAACAACGGCGCCTCGCTGGAAATGTCGCCCTCTCAAGTGGAAGTCTTTCTGCGTGCAGCTCGACAGGGCCTGGGGGAAGCGATTGTTTCCGGCGAGCAGCCGACGATCCATCGGTTTCAGAAGGAAGTGACAGACGTCGGCCGACTGCCGAACAAACGCGTTGCCGGACACGAGCCTGCCAATCCGGAGTTCATTCTCGGTGTGGACAGTTTTCCGCGACGAGGAGAATTCGAAGTTCGGATCC
>CALDJX010000743.1 GCA_937899075.1 uncultured Planctomyces sp.
GATTCCGTGTCTGCTGCGGAAATCGTTGCCGCTGAGCGTTGGCGACGGTTGACCATTTGCCATTGATGCTGCTTCAATGCTCGCCCGTTTCAATTTCCTCGTCGTCCGCGTTCGTCACGGCCGCCTTACGCCCGGAGTTTCCTGCATGTCGCAGAAGGTTTACATCACTGGCAAGCTCGTCTCTAAAGACGAGGCAACCATTAACGTCTACGATCACGGGCTGCTGTACGGCGACGGCGTCTTCGAGGGGATTCGCGTTTACGGTGGCAAGGTTTTTCTGCACGAAGAACACATCGCCCGCCTCTACGAAAGCGCGCAGGCCATCCGATTGCCGATCCCGATGTCGACTTCCGAAATGATCGACGCCGTCGAGATGACCGTCAAAGAGAATGGAATCGTTGACGGTTACGTTCGGCTGGTGGTGACTCGCGGAGGCGGAAGTCTGGGACTGGATATTCGCAAGACGTCCAACCCTCAAGTGATCGTCATTGCGGACACGATCACACTTTACCCACCGGAGATTTATCAGAACGGGATGAAGCTGATCACGGCCAGCACGATCAGAAATCATCCCGGCGCGCTGAGTGCTCGCATCAAATCGCTCAACTACCTGAACAACATCCTGGCGAAAATCGAAGGCACCGATGCGGGCTCGCCCGAAGCTTTGATGCTCAACCATAAGGGTGAAGTTGCCGAGTGCTCGGGCGATAATATTTTCATTGTCAAAGACGGAGTGCTGAAAACTCCCGGCCCCGACGCTGGAATTCTCGAAGGCCTGACGCGCAATGCGGTGATGAGAATCGCTCGCGAAAGCGGCTACGAAGTGAAAGAGTGCGTCCTGCTTCGCCACGATATTTACATTGCCGACGAATGCTTCCTGACCGGCAGCGCCGCGGAAGTTGTCCCCGTCGTCAGTCTGGACGGGCGTGACATTGGCGAGGGCAGCCCAGGTCCGATCACGCTGGAGCTGCTCGAAAAGTTTCAGGCCTTTGCCCGGTCGTAACTTCTGACAAGCGTTCGGAATTACTTCCCTGCAAGGACTATCGCCCGACAAGGACTATCGAGAGCATAGCCACAGAGGACACAGAGCCCTCAGAGGGACGTCCATCTCCGTGACCTCTGTGTTCTCTGTGGCTTAAATGTAACCGTCTGCTAAAGCCTCACGCATTCAAGCGTGAGGCTTTGTCGTTTCGTAGTCCGATGTCACGAAAGGCCGATCCGGCAGGATTGACTCGACCTTAATTGCCGCACAATCGCAAACGTCGTTGCGAATTCCTGCGTGATGCCCGCATAATGACCGACCAGCCTGCCGGCGTGGAACAACTACGGATCACCAGAAGCCTGCGGGACCAGAAATGCGAAATCGAACGCTGCTTGCCGTTGACCGAGTTTCGGACAGAGAACTTCAGGATAGTCCTGGATCGAGATCTGCCGTCCCTCACCCTGCTAGGCGGATACGCCTGACCTTCGGCCTGCTGGCACTCTCAGCCATGCTGGTCGTCGTGCCGTCAGTCGATGCCCAGTTTGCTCCGGCAGGCGCACAACCGCAGGTAATTCGGTCCAGAAGTGCATCTCCCACCACAGTGACGCTGCCATCATCATCGCAACCGCCCACTTCGAAGTCATCGTCGTCCTCATCCAGCAAGTCGAAGCCGGACGAGAAGAAAGACGATTCAAAAGACGGAAAGAAGGAAGGCGAAGGCGAAGGCGACAAGAAATCCGACGTCGTCACACGACCGACCGAACCTGAGACACCGCCGAACCCCGATGAATTAACAGCCACTCCAAATGACGCAGGGATGCTGCGGCTGAACTTCCAGGGCCAGCCGTGGCCGGACGTGATTCGTTGGCTGAAGAAGGTGTCGGGGAAGAGCCTCGACTGGCAGGAGCTGCCGGGTGGATTTCTCAATCTGTCGACGCATCGCGAATACTCGGTCGACGAAGCCCGCAACATCATTAATCGTCATTTGCTCGCACGCGGTTACACGATCCTGGTCCGCGACGAGATGATGACTGTCGAAAAAATCGAAAAATTAAACCCGGCGATGGTGCCACGTGTGACTCCAGAAGCACTCGATCAACGCGGCGATTACGAGTTTGTGAAAGTTTCATTTACGCTCACTGCACTTGTCGCCGAGCAGGCGGCCGAAGAGCTGAAGCCGATGCTCAGCCCCAACGGCAAGCTCGTGCCGCTCGCCCAGACTAACCGGCTCGAAGCAATCGACTCGGTCATCAATCTACGAGAGATTCGAGAGCTCCTCACCGAAGAGCAGTCCGGCGACGGAGTCGAACGCCGAGTCTGGCAATTCGCGCTCAAGCATGTTCGCGCTGAAGACATTACGGGACCGCTTTACGCTTTGCTCGGTGAGCAGCAGCCAGCGTCAGGTGGCGGCGGTTCGATGTCGTCGTCACAGATGCAGCAGGTTCAGCAGCAAATGCAGGCCATGCAGAAGCAAATGCAACAAGCCGCCGGGAAGGGCGGTGGGGGAGCCGGGCAGGAGCAGAAAATTCAGATCGTTGCCGTGCCTCGCGAGAACGTTCTGCTGGTAACCGGGCCGGCTGACAAAGTCGCAACGATTGCGGACGCCGTCGAGTTGCTCGATCAGCCGTCACTGCGTTCTCAGTCGATTCTGGATTCGATCCAGCGTACTGAAGTTTATCGGCTCGAAAACTTCGACCCGGAAGCCTTCATCGAAACGGTGCGGGAACTCGGCGGGCTGTCCCCGTTGACTCAGATTCGCGCTGACGAGACGCGGGGAGCAGTCATCGTAAGTGGCTCGAAAGTTGACCATCTGATACTCAGCCAGCTCCTTGAAAAGATCGACGGAACAAGCCGCGAGTTTCACGTCATCCCGCTTCGCAAGCTCGACTCTGAATACGTGGCCGGTTCGATCAAACTGATGATGGGTGAGGAAGAGGAAAAGAAAGAAGACTCACGCCGCAGCTACTATTTCAATCCGTATGGCTCAAGCCGATCGTCCGACAGCAAAAAGTCCAATGACAAGTTCACGATTGACGCCGACGTTGAATACAACCGACTTTTGCTGCGGTGCACTACGTTCGAACTCGAGCAGGTGCAGGATTTACTGATCAAGCTGGGTGAACTGCCTCGGCCCGGAGGAAACCCATCGCGCCGCAGAGTTTTCGAAACCGGCGATCTTGAAGATTCCATGATGTTGATCGAACGCCTGCAGAAAGTCTGGCCGTCACGAGGCCCCAACGAGCTGAAGATCATTCCGCCTGTACTGGAACCTAAAAAGAACATAGTTGTTCCGCAGGGGCCGAATTCTCCGGACACGCTTGAGTCTATCAAGCCGACCCCGAAGACTGATGGTCAGAAGTCGGTCAGCGACAAGCCCGTTAAGACTGCTGAATGGTCACCGCGTTCACGCTCGAATCCGTTTCTCTCGGGGAACGAGCCTCTCTTTCGAACGGCAAGTCAGTCTCAGGTTGTTGAATCGGAAGATGCCGCCGTCAGTCCCGAGTCAGCGGCATCGCAAACGCCAACAGAACCGCAAGCTCCAGAGGCATCGACGATCGACACAGAAGCAGCGGATGAAGCGTTGCGAAAACTCGTCGAACGAATTCGAGCCAGGCAGCAGGAAGAATCCGCTCGGTCGGCCCCAGCGATTGGCACTCCCGCTTCTCCGCGAACGTCAAAGCCAGCTCCAATCCAGATTCGAATTGGTACGAACGGCGAACTGTACGTCGAATCTGACGACCCGGCCGCGCTGGATCTCCTCGAAGAAGTACTCGACGAATACGCCCCGCCAAAACGCGATTGGAAGGTCATCCAGTTGCAGTACCCTCAGACTTGGGCTTACGGAATCGAAGTCATTCTCAAAGACATCTTCAAAGAAGAAATCGACGCGTCCGAAAGCAAAGATGGCGGCATGAGGTACAGCCCGTTCTACGGGTACTACCCAGGCGGTTCGAGCGACAACAGTGGCCCGCGGAGACTGTCGGCTCGCAAGCCACTCAAAATTATTTCAGACCGGGATTCACACACGATCCTGGTGCAGGGAGCGTCTGACGAGCAGTTGCGAATGATCGAAGAGCTGATCGAAATCTACGACAAACCTCAGTCGACAGAGACGCGATCAATTCGGAAGACTCAGATCTTTCAGATTCGCTATTCGAAAGCGAATGTGATTGCCGAAGCACTCAAAGACGTCTATCGCGACCTGTTGAGTGAAAACGACAAAGCTCTGCAGGAAGGCAAGGGCAACAAGAAAGAAGACCGGCCCTCTGAGAGAAGCTACACCTATATCTACGGTGGTGGCGGCGAAGGCGAAGACCAGGATGAACCGATTAAGTTTAAGGGGCTGCTTTCGGTCGGTGTCGACGAAACCGCCAACATCCTGATCATCTCGGCGACAGAAGGACTGCTGTATAATGTGGCTCAAATCGTCGAGCAGTTGGATATGGCCGCGCAGCCAAACGCTTCATTCAAGGTCGTGCCGGTTAACTCTCGCGTGAACCTGAAAGACCTGCAGAAGAAACTCCAGAACATGCTCGCCCCAAAGCCGCCTCAGCCGACGAAGAATCAAAACGGCAACGGGCAGCCACAAAACGGCAACAATTTCAACGGCGGACAGAACGGCCAGTAGTCGTCCCGTTTCGGTCGTTCAATGCTGCCAATTATGCTTACTTCACGGCATGCCTTTGCCTGTTGACGCACGGGCTTGCGGACGCCCGGTGCAGGCATCATTCTGTGGTGATCCTCTAAAGCTTCGGCGATTCCGGCCGAACTTCAATCACTTCGGACTGTGCGTTTCTGCATGTCAAAAAAACAAGCTTCTCACTCCCGGCCGGTGCCGCTGCTGGGCATTCTCAGTTTGTTCGCTGGCGTGGGCCTGTTCTACTCGGCGGCACAATTGTCGATTCGCGCGGGTGAGTGGGGCGTCCACGTAAAAGTTCTGGGCCGAGTGATTGGCACCATTCTGATCCTGTGGAGTATTCGGCTGATTGCAGCCAGGTTCGCTCGAGCCGGAGCCAAAGTCGGTCGACTCAACCGCGATCGAGTCATGCTGCCTCGCGAAGGTATGATGTACCTGCTGATCATGATCGTTGCGTTTGTTGCATCTCTGATCGGCCGGTCGAACATGCTGATGCTCGTTTTTTCGATCATGGCGGGGCCGTTTATTGTCAATGGCTGGGTGACGTTCTCGCTGCTTCGACGAAACCGCGTGCGGCGAACACTTCCTCCGCGAGCCATGTGTGGCGAAACGGTTTCCGTTGAAGTCGCGCTGCAAAACCGGAAGCTCTGGTTTTCTTCCTGGCTGATGATGGTTCGGGATCGCGTTGGTCGTACCAGCGATGGAGGCTTTCTCGGACCGTCAACCGAAGCCGGACTTGAACCAACTGTTCTATTCGCCAGCGTAAAGCCAGGTGCGGAACGCACGGCTTGCTACCAGCTTCGGTTGAATCGGCGAGGCCGTTACAGATTTGGCCCGCTTGAAGTGTCGACGCGATTTCCGCTGGGGTTGGTCGAGCGGGGTTTCGTTGTGGACGAGCCCGGCGAAATGCTGGTGTACCCTCAGATTGGGATCCTCAGTTCGCGTTGGCATCGCGACTCACAACTTGCTGCTGAGATGGTCGAGCGCCAGCAGACTCGCAAGGGAATGTTTGAAGACGACTTTCATCACCTGCGGAGTTTCCGATCCGGCGACAGCCCTCGCGAGGTCCACTGGCGAACGTCCGCTCGTATGAATGAGTTAATGGTTCAAGAGTTTCACCAGAGTCGTGACCAGGGGTTAATTGTGCTTCTCGACCTGTGGCAGCCCGCGCGGCCTTCGGCATCGGATCTTGAACGAGTCGAACTTGCTGTCAGTTTTACTGCGACGATTTGCGTGGAACATCTACGGCAGACACGAGGTGTCGAACAGGTTTTGTCGATCTGCGGGCGGGACTCTACCAGTCTGCGTTACACGACGATCGGTCAAGCGGTTGAGTCCTTGCTCGATACGCTATCGCTTGTGGAAGGTGGACCGGCCGACGGACTGCCGACGGCAATCACCGACGCTTCACTGTCGATGAATTCGCTCATGCGTTGTGTCCTCGTCACAACCAGACAGGACCAGATGGACCTTGCCCGTCAACTCCCCGAGGACGGTCTTCCGAACCTTGAGATCATTCACGCCAACCATGACGAGCTTGCTCAATGGTTCACGCCGGGCGGAACTGTGCCTGGCGTGAGCCCTCACGCAACGCCAGAAGCGACGGCAGAAGGGACGCCAGAGTCAGCAGCGAATGAGGAGGTCATGCCGGTATGAATCGATCATTTCTCATCAGCATTTACTCGCTGACCGCGCTGTCTGGCGGCATGATCGCATTTGCCGAAGAGATTCCGTTCCCAAGCGGACTGACACTTCCGTTGGCAATTCTTGCGTACTTCTTCAATGAGCGCGAACACCGAATCAGGATCAAAACGTTCTGGGCCAACATTTTCGGAGTCGCCGCCTTTGGGCTCGCTGCCACTGAGTTGCTCGTTGCCGGCTACAGCGAAGCTGGGTTTGCAGCCGAAGGGCGGTTGCTGGCCGGAGCGCATCTGCTGTCGTACCTGGTCTGGATTGCGCTTTTTCAGGACAAGCACGGCCGGCAGTATTGGTGGCTGTTGGCTCTGGGCGTGATGCAGGTGGCGGTCGGAGCAATCCTTTCGCACGATCCGCTCTTTGGCGTCATGTTGCTGGTTTACGTTTTTCTCTCCCTGTGGACTCTTTCTGTTTTTTCGTTGTACCAGGCTCGCTACGGGTTCGAAGTTGCCGGTCAGACATCAACGATTCCAGACCTCGCCAGTCTTTCGCGAGGCGATGGAACATTCCCAGGTGGCTTCAACCTGAACCAGCCGGACGAGTACCGCGGTGCGATCCAGTTAGATCCTCAGGAACAATGGGTCAATCGCCGATTCGTCCTTGGAGTTGCTGCAACGTCCCTGCTTTCAATTTTCGTCGGCGTCATCTTTTTCGTTCTGATCCCGCGGCTGTGGGTCGGAAAGCATCACGACTTTGAGAATCAGTCGTCGTCCGGATTTCAAAAAGTCACAGGCTTTACCGACGAAGTTCAGCTCGGCGAGATCGGTCAGATTCTTGAGAGCAACGAACGCGTTCTCGAAGTCCGATTCTCCAAAGCTGATTCACTCGAAACGTTGGACGTCGAAGAGACCGCTCGAAAACTTGGGTATGACGAGCCGTTGTTTCGAGGTTCGGTCATGGGCAGCTATAAGAATGGTCGGTGGCAGGTCCTCAAGCAAAGCGAGGATGTCACGGAACTGCTTCCACCAAACCGGCTCAACGATCGTCAGATTCGGCAACATTACATCGTGTATGACGGTTCAAGCCGAACGCTCTTCGGCATGCACCCGGTCGTCGCGACCGACTTTGCCGATGAAGAGTTGCTGCGTCCCTCGATCGACGTCGTCACCTCGATTCTTTTTCGACCTGACGACGACAACAGAAAACGAAGCAAGCTTGAATACATACTCTACGGATATGTGCCAGGTCGACAATCGGATCGACCGCGGGTCGTCCAGGTTCGAAGTGCGCCTGCGCAACTCGCTCAGCGACAGGTGATGATCGAACTCTTGAGGTTGCCTCCCGGCCTTGATCGACTGAAACAGTTTGCGCAGCAGATTGCTGAATCAGTCAGCCCGTTTGAATCATCATCAGATCCGCCGGATGTCCGAATCGCCAAACGCATCGAACAGCGACTGCAGAGTTCGGGCGAGTACACATACTCATTGAGAAATGAAATCATCGATCCTTCGATCGATCCCGTTGAAGACTTTCTGTTTAACCGAAAGCAGGGGCACTGCGAATATTCTGCATCCGCAATGGCTTTGATGCTGCGTGCCGTCGACATTCCGTCTCGACTCGTCAGTGGCTTCAAAGGCGGGCAGATGAGCGGTTTTTCGGGCGCCTTTACCGTCGAGGGCCGACACGCGCATGCCTGGGTCGAAGCGTGGGTGGGAGGGCACTGGAAAACGTTCGACCCGACCCCGTTCGCGAGGGCCGAAAGTGTTGCCGAAATTGGCGAAGAGCGAAGTGCTTTCAGCAATCTTCAAGGCCTGCTGTCGGGACTCTGGGAGCAACGAATTGTTCGGCTGTCGATCGACGAACAGAAAAGCATGATCTACGCGCCGCTGGGCGACAGTCTGAAGGACCTCACCCGGAAAGCCTCGTCACCATTTGGAGCAACAGGCCGGAAGTTCGCAGAATTTATTTCGAACCCCAAAAGATGGTTCAGCATCGAAACATTCATTGGAACATCGATCCTGATGGTTTTGATATTCGGCATCAAGTTTCTGTGGCGGAAGTATGGCCCGCAGGATGCTGGAGTAATTCGTTGGCTGGTTCGACAGGTCCGACTGTGGATTCTGCGTTTGTTCGTCAGCGAAGACCGAATTCGTGTCGAGTTCTATGATCGATTCCTGGCGATACTTTCAAAGCAGGGGCTGACCAGGCGACCGTCGCAGACGCCGCTGGAGTTTGCTGCGGATGTGGAAACACGCCTGTCGTCGATCCTGTCGCCTTCGGAACTTTCGTTCCTGCCGGAGAACATCGCGACAAACTTCTATCGCGTTCGGTACGGAAACCAGCAACTGACGCATGCGGATCTGTCCGCGATCAGCACGAATCTCGATCGACTCAAAGCCGCCGTCAAGAAACGTTGAAACTCAAAACGAGGCTTGTTTCTTACGCCGTCGTCGAGTTCGCATTGCCGCTCGCGATACGGTCGCCTTGCGACGAAGTTTCGCCGTTCAGTTCCGCTGCGGCTTTCTTGAGATCTCTGAGGGATTTCCAGTTCCGGAAGATCGTCAGTGTAAGGTCCCCTGAAAACAGCAGCCCAAAACAGAGAACAGTCAGTCCGAATACCGTAGACACTTCGAGCAACAACGCGGCCACACCGGATGCCAGTGCCAGCATGGACGCAATCGTTTTTACGATGACCTGTTTCCGGATGTCTCGGCGACTGGCCGTCGCCACTGCCGAACGAGCAGACTGATTGGCAATCTGACGTAGCACCTGAACGTCGGCGCGAATCTGGTCGCGATTCTGGCGGTGGCGTGGTGTATCTTCGAGCCAGTTTTCGCGTTGTTCTTTTGGAGCAGTTGAACTCTCAGATGCGGGCT
>CALDJX010000744.1 GCA_937899075.1 uncultured Planctomyces sp.
CTGCCTACAACGAAGCCGGCAACATCGCGGCCTGCGTGAAAGAACTGCAGGACGTTGTCGGCGTGCGCGAAGGTCTCGATTACGAAATCGTCGTCGTCAATGACAACAGCACGGACGAGACCGCCGACGTCGTGCAGGCGCTGATCGAAAACGATGCTTCGGTAAGACTCGTCAATCGAACGCCGCCGGGTGGTTTTGGTAGAGCGATCCGTTCCGGGCTCGATGCCGTCACCGGGGACGTCGTTGTCATTTACATGGCGGACCTGTCGGACGATCCAAATGACGTCATCGCCTACTACCGAAAAATCGAAGAAGGTTACGACTGCGTCTTCGGTTCCAGATTCCGCGACGGCAGCAAGGTCCAGCATTACCCCTGGTTGAAACTGGTCGTGAATCGCGTCGTGAATCGATGCATTCAGCTGATGTTCTGGACGCCGTACAACGATCTCACGAATGCGTTCAAGGCGTACCGTACCAGCGTTATTCGAGACTGTGGTCCGTACCAGGCGAGCCACTTCAACATCACTCTGGAACTTTCTCTGAGCGCCTTGATCCGTCGCTACCGGATTGCCGAGATCCCGATCTCGTGGTCAGGCCGTCGATGGGGCGCGTCAAATCTGCGGCTTCAGGAAATGGGCAGACGATATCTCAGCACGTTGCTGATGATGTTCTTTCAGCGGATTCTTGTGGCGGACGACATTCGCGCTGAGTGTTCGCATCCGGCATTGCCTCCTGAGAAAAGTGACGTGTCGAATCGTCAGGTGGAGTCGGCGATTGAGCCGGAACTTGAAGAACGCGACCTGGCGCAGATTCTCGAAGACTTGCAGCGAGTGCAGAAGGACTTGCGGCCGACAACCGATAAGCCAACTGCGGTGCGATCATGAGTTCAGTCGGCGAGGACATGACGGGCCGTCGCACGGCATCGTCAATCTCGCTGTTGGGCTGGTCAGGTCTGCTCGCACTGGTTGCTTTCAGCGTGTTTCGGATGCCGCCGTGGTTGCCGCTGTTCGTGCATGAGTCGAACGGGGTTGATCCCTCATGGCAGATGCTGCTTAACGAGGCCGTGTCGAATGACTGGGTTTTCGGTCGCGATCTGTTTTTTACTTATGGACCGTTCGGATTCATTCACGCTCGGATGTACCACCCGGAAACATGGGCCGTCGTGATTGCTGCCTGGGTTGGCATTTCGATGATCATGGCCGACCTTGTCTGGCGTGTGACTGGTCATGGTCGATTAACGACAACGTGGAGAACGCTGTGCGGAATCGCGATGCTCGAATTCATGAGCCGCGACGCGATGGCCGTTTGCTTCACTCTTCACGCATTCGTTTTTATCGAGGCGGCTCAGCTTCAGCGCAACGCCGCAACGAGTCGGCTCAGTGACGCAACGTCGCCGAGTATCGTGAAGACTCATCCCGCCTTTGCGTCTTCGCGACTTTGCGTGAAGTCGTTCGTCGAGTTGTGTCAAAGATTCAGACTGGTACTCCCGATGCTGCTGCTGGCCGCATTGCCATGGGCGAAGTTCAGCTACTTCGTGACCGTCGCGTTTCTCGGTTGCACAATGGTTGTCGTCGCCGCCCTCCAGCGAAGGTTTCCGTGGCGAGCGGCGCTGCTGTTTACCGCGTGCCCGCTGGCGTGGCTGATGACCGGCGGATCGCTGGCCGAGTGTCGCGGATTTATCGGCACTGGTTTTCAACTGGCCGGTGGATACAGCGCGGCGATGGGTCTTGGTCCGGACAGCGTTGCTGGGACGATCGTCGTAATCAGCGCAGCGGCGGTTGTCTTACTGTTACCCGTCTGGCGGATTTCGCGTCTGCCGCATTCAGACTTGCGGCTGCGTATTGTGACGATGCTGTTTTTCCACGGGCTGTTGTTCATCGCGTGGAAGTCGTGCTTTGTCCGCTACCACGTGGATCGTGTTCCGGTTTTCCTGGGAACAGTCATTCCTCTGCTGGCTTACGGTGCGATCGTTGGTCGTCGTCGGGACTCGGTTGAAACACCGTCGAATATCAGCCCTGAACTTGAGTGTGCCACTGGCTCCGCCAGTGCTACGGAGTTGGTCAATGGAAGTTGGAAAAAGCACTGGCAGAGCCAGTGGCACACCGTGTTTAACGTACTCCGTGACGCGTGTTGGTCGGTTGTCCGGCCATTGCTACTGACGGCTGTCGTGCTGGTTGCCTCAGCAGGATATTTCGAACGCGGGCAGTTGAGTTCAGTGGCAGAATTCGTCGACAGCGAAGTTGGGCCGGTGCGGGATCAGCTATCGGCAGTTGCTCTGTCGGTGAAGAAGCCTGCGTGGCGGAAGGGCATCCATCACGAGCAGCTTCAGAAGATTCGAATTGCCAACCCGATTCCGAAGCTCGACGGAACGGTCGACGTGTTTCCGAGCAAATTGGCTGTCGCGTTTGCACACGGTCTGCGACTCCGGCCTCGGCCAGTGCTGCAGAGTTATGCAGCGTTCACGCCGGCGTTGATTGAGCGTGACGCTCGGCATTTTCGAGGGTCGAACGCTCCCGACCACGTGCTGATTTCAGTCGGAGCGATCGATTCACGCTTGCCGACGATGGAAGATTCGAAGACGTGGCTGGAGCTGCTCTCACACTACGAGCTGACCGGTTCGTCGAGTGCATTTCTGAAGCTGAGCCTCCGTGCGCAGCCGAGTCTGCTGCTTGATGACGAGCCAGCTTTTCGCAAAACGGTGAGGTGGAACGAGGTCGTCGAAGTGCCCGTTGATCTGGCCGGTCCGGTCTGGTGTCGAATTTCGATCAAGCCTTCGCTGCCTGGCAGATTTGCTTCGATCCTGTATCGACTGCCCGCAGTTCATCTGACGACTCAAGTCGGTCACGACCGGAACAACGATCACACTTTTCGGTTGCTGCCAGGCTCGGCTGAAGCCGGGTTTCTGATCAGTCCGCGAGTCGAAACGAACGACGATCTGCGCCTACTGTGGCACCCGACCGCCGAGTCAGGTCTTCATGACGGTCAGGTCGAAATCCGAGTCAGCAGTTTCTCATGCAATGTCGCTGCGCAAAGTGGAAGTGAATTCATGTTTGCGCCGGACGTTACGGTCGAGCTGTTTGGAATGTCCCGTGTTGACAGCAGGCCTCATGATTCTGCCGCCACGACCGACGTGGCGACTCTTTGCCAGCAGCCATTCTAAGAAACGTGTCCCACGAAATGAGGGGTGGTATTCGGAATCGAGTGGCTGGCGGTCGAGCCCCCAGTTCACCGTTCTGGGGGCTCGCTGAAGCTCGACCACCAGCCACCCGGAATTCCGAACCTTAATTCGCGAGACCAATACTTAAGTCGCCCGGGCCTTCTTCATCGTCGAAGTGAGTGTAAGCGGCGGTGGCTTTCGCTGATGTTCAGATCGGATGTCGAATTCGTTAGGTTTACTTATAGTTTTCGCCGGGATTGGAACGCGGTCGTTTTAGACACGTTTGCCAGGGCTGGCAAACATGAATTTAGCATCAGGCATTTAGTGTATGGCTGTCGGACCCGAAGAGTTCTTCAAGCGGCTTGAGGAATCTGGACTACTCAACGATTCGATGGTTGAGTTGAAGGATCAGATGCTGCAAACGGGTTCTGCAGAAGACGCTGCCGCTGGCCTGGTCGAGCAGAAACTTCTGACGCCGTTTCAGAGCAAGGTGCTGGTGAGTGGCGAGCAGATTCCGCTGGTCGTTGGTGACTACGTCGTCACCGACTCGATCGGTCGCGGGGGAATGGGCTACGTGCTCAAAGCGCGACATGGCCGAATGAAGCGGGAAGTGGCGATCAAGTTTCTGCTCAAGTCGCTGACGGATTCGGACGATCTGCGGCGACGGTTTGAACGCGAGGTCGAGGCTGCCGCTCAACTGGACCATCAGAACATCGTCACGGCGTACGATGCGGGAGTCCACGAGGGCAGCCATTTCCTCGTGATGCAGTATGTCGACGGCGAAGATTTGTCGCACCTGGTGAAGTCGTCGGGACCGCTGGATATCCCGGACGCGGTTGATGTGATCCGGCAGGCGGCGCTGGGACTCGGCTACGCGCACGATCGAGGCATCATTCATCGAGATATCAAACCCGGCAATCTGTTGCTGGATGACGAGGGGGTGGTCCGGATTCTGGACATGGGCCTGGCCCGGATCATGCCGTCGCCAGGTGATGCTCTGGAAGGCGGAGCGCAGGCCGACCTCACCAACACCGGCAGCGTCATGGGCACCATCGATTACATGGCTCCCGAACAAGCGCTTGATTCGAAATCGGTTGATCATCGAACGGACATCTACGCACTGGGCTGCACGCTGTATTTTCTGTTGACGAGCAACCCACCGTTCCGCAACGACACGGTGATGCGCCGCCTGCTGGCGCATCGCGAACAACCCGCGCCGAAGATTTCAGAGTACCGCCCGGACGCCCCACGCGAGCTGGATCAGATCTTCGCGATGATGATGGCCAAGTCGCCCGACGATCGATTTCCGTCGATGAAGCATCTGGTTGTCGCGTTGGACAGTCTCGATCTGGACGACTCTGAAGCAGAGCAGATGGCGACACTGGATTTGCCTAATGACGGAGACGGTGGCTTTGTCGGACTTTCCGATGACGATCCACTCGGGATTGGCGCTTCCGACCAGACAGTCGTCACTCCCGAACGACCGAACGACTCAGAACCGGAACTTCGTCCATCGCACGAGCAGCCTGCGACGGCGCAGTCAGTCGATACTTTTTCCGCCGACACTGATACCGGCAGCCAGCCAGCCTTCGACGCGACGGTCCTTGAATCGTCGAGCCAGGCGTTTGAAGCATCGGCAACCGGCGAGGGCAGCGCCACGTCAGTGAATGCTGGTTCTGCCGGAGTGAGGAATTCCACGAGCGGCGGCTCGACAGTCACCGCTGATGAAGAAGCGGGACGAGGCGGAAAGGCTCAGCCGCCGTGGAAACTGGTCGTCCCGGCTGGCCTGGCCGTCGTCGCACTGATCGCGTTTCTGCTGGCCCGCTCAGACTCGGACGCGAAGAACCTGGATTCATTGATGCCGGATTCTGCCGCTGTCGGTCAGCAGGGTGATGATTCGTCTGAAGGAGACGCCGGTTCGGAGATTGTCGCTTCCGATCGTCGTGCTGCCGAGTGCGTGCTGTCGATCGGCGGGAAGGTCTACATTCAACGCCAGACGCAGCAGTCTCCGGAGCACGTTGACCTGGTGCCCGAAGAAGATTTCAAACTGCTGGGTGTTGAACTGAGTTCGACGCGAGTTACAGATGACGATCTCAAAAATCTGCAAGGGCTGACTTCGCTGAATCGGCTTTCGTTCTGGGACACCGGAATCACTGACCGTGGCCTCGCCAACCTGACAGACAACGGCCGCATCCCACTCCCGGGTCTGGCCAGTGTCAGGGCCATGCGGACGAAGATTTCCGAGGACGGAATCGGCTTCCTGAAGGGCAGCAATCTTTACAGACTGCATATTGGCGAGACGTCAGTTTCTGACCTGACATCGGTCTGCCAGAACTTTCCAACGCTCGTCGAACTGGAAATTCACCGGACCGGGATTACGCGAGATGGTCTGAAGCATCTCGACCAGCTACCGATTCTGAAGCAACTGACCGTCAGCGGGGATCAGTGGCGGGATGGCGGCAGAGACCACATCGAAAAACTCAGCCGTCTGAACAGGCTCGTGGTCTGGGATTCTTCGGAAGGGTTCGATGCGAACGCTCTGGCGAATCTTCCCGCTCTGGAATACCTGGAGCTGCAACGGCTGACCGGAGATCAGATTGGTGCCGAGTTCTGGTCCAGAGCAAACGCTTTACCGCTTCTTTCTGAAATCTTTCTGGACGGGTGGGGCGTCAATTCTTCTGTCGTTGATCAGATGCCAGCCATGAAACAACTTCGTGCACTGAACATCTCGCATTCACACGTCGAAGGTCTGCCGCTCGCGAATGCTGTTAAGAGACTTCCGAATCTGGAAACGTTGCGGCTTGATTACAACGAACGATTAAACGCGGCCAACGTGGCACACCTGGCCTCGCTGACGGGTCTGAAGAATCTGCGTCTGAAGGGCACACCGGAGCTGACTGCCGCTGCCGTCGAGTCGCTGCACAAGTCGTTGCCCGACTGCCGGATCGAATCCGACTTTGGTACCTACGAACCTGATTCTGACCAGTGAGTCGAACACGTCATCTGCCTGGCCTGATAGTAGAAACGCAGCGAGACGAGTCGTGCTCGCCACGTTTCAGCTTCTCGGCGGCAGTCGCTTCAGAAGGCGGCGGAAGATTCCCTTCAGCGAACGCTTGTAGTCGTCGACGGTCGCTCCCGAGTTCTGACGCGGGATCAGGATCAGGTCGACTCCGCCCGGCAGCTCGTGCCGGACATGGCGGAAGGCTTCGCGCATCAGGCGTTTGAGTCGGCCTCGTTTGACGGCGTTGCCGTGCTTCTTCGAGACGCTCAGGCCGCAACGCGTTTCACCGAGATCGTTCCACGAGGCAAACACCAGCAGGTGATCGTCGCCAGCTCGGACCTGACCATCGTAGATCTGGCGAAACTCCGCGGACTTGCGGAGCTTCGCCGATTTCGGAAATGAGTAGTCAGTCATGTGAGCACGTGTAGGTCAGGCTCTGCCTGACGGAGTCTCAAGTTCGTGAAAGATGAAGCACGAAAGACACTAAATACACGAAAATGTTCTTGTGATCAGTCAGTCTGTTTTCGTGTGTTTTGTGTATTTCGTGGTTGGAAATCGTCAGCAGACTTCGACGACTGATCGAAAATGAGGACCACGGAAGGCACGGAATTTCACGGAAAGGTCATTCAGACTTCCGTGCTTTCCGTTTCTTCCGTGGTCAATTGATGGTCTGACGACTTCGTCAGGCAGAGCCTGACCTACGACGACAAG
The DNA here is from genome assembly GCA_937899075.1 of uncultured Planctomyces sp. GTDB lineage: Bacteria > Planctomycetota > Planctomycetia > Planctomycetales > Planctomycetaceae > JABMPE01. The sequence continues at coordinate 6,870 of CALDJX010000744.1, forward strand.
CTCAATTGTGGATGAGCAGGTTGACGCCCTTTTTGTTGCCCAGGGCGATGTCCAGGTCTCCGTCTCCGTCGAAGTCGATGGTCAGAAACTGAGTGCCGACTCCGGTGTCTCGGCCGGCGGCAATTTCGTGTCGGGTGAAAGTCGGAGCTTTCCCTTTGGCTCGTTTGACTTCGTACCAGAACATCCGAGTGGTGTCGCGGGCTCCGGGATCGCCGCCGTTGTGAGCGTAGAAGCGTTTGCCGGTCACGATGTCCCGCTGACCGTCTCCGTTGATGTCGACATATTCAACGGCGTGAGTTTGTGAGAATGAATCGTCAATCAGGTGAGCTTTGAACTGCGGCTTGTCGTTGCCGCCGACGTTTTCAAACCACCACACGCCGTGAGCGTGGGCCGAGCTTCCGATGAGGTCCTCGTCGCCGTCCATGTCGAGGTCCTCGACGTTGATGTCCGAAAGCTTTTCCGGGTTCACGCCGTCTCGGGCGAGAGCGTACGGATGGAAGGCCCACTTGCCGGATGTTGGATTCTTCGGTTGTTCCCACCAGCCATGAGCGATCAGGACATCGATGCGACCGTCATTGTTCAGGTCTCCGTTCCCGAGGCCGTGGTAGTACTTGAATGTTCCGTTGGAGTGAGGTTCGCCCGGATCGCTGATCGCGTGGAACTTCCACTTCTGCGTGACGTCGCTCTTGCCGGGAATTTCGACGAAGCCCATCTCTCCCTGAGCGGGCGAGCCTTTGGCGACATCAAGTTCGGAACCGAAGACAAACTCTGGTTTGCCGTCGCCCGTGATGTCAGCAAACTCGGGCGACTCGTTACAGATGCTGTGCCAGATTTCGTGCTCGGCCCAATGATCGCTCGGCTTGCCCGGATTCTGATACCAGTGAAACGGTGCTCCTGGGAAACCGACGACGATGATGTCCTGCCTGCCGTCTCCGTCGATGTCGCGGACGTAGTTGCAGAAACTGTTGCTGTAGCCCTTGCCCGCGACGAACGAACCGACGTCACGGAAGCCGTGCATCTTCCAGTCGGCCTGGCCGAGCTTCTTCGGAGCTTCGTACCAGACATCGCCCGCAACGACGTCGTTGTGGCCGTCGCCGTTCAAGTCTCCGACCCCGACGCCTTCGGATCGGAATTCAGGATCGAGTTCGATACGCGTCCAACTGTGATCGGTGTCTTCGTCGAAAAACGGAATGTGGAAACCCTGAGCGGTCAGTTTGATTCGGTACAGGCTGACTCCGACGGTGACGTAGAGCGTGCTGAGTTCGCTGCCGATTCCGAATTCGACATTGCTGGGAAGTCCTTCCGGCGTGCTGTCGGGATCCTGGTTTTCGGGGCCGGTCGCGATGAAGGCGATCTCTTTTCCTTTCGGATCGACAACCTGGACACCGGGACGTTTGCGGCTGCGGGATGTCAAGTAGAGGTTTCCAGCCGCGTCGATACAGATGCCGTCGGCGCTGGATTCGGTGCCGTAGTCGACGAGCGTTTTGCGGTCTCCGTTGACCAGACCGTTGGCTCCCAGAGGGAAGGCGTAAACCTTCATCGCTCCCGGAGTCGGTTTCTCGTCGCTCGCTCCGATGGCGTCCGTGCCGTTGTTGTGGTCGACGACGTAGAGCGTTTTCTGGTCAGGACTCAACGCGACTCCGTTTGGCTTTTCGACGTCATGAGTGACCTCGACGACTGAACCGTCCGTGTTGATTCGGTAGACGGCTCGGTGTTCGAGTTCTCGTTCCTCGTGTCCGAGGTAGCGGGGATCGCTGAAGTAAATTCGGCCGTCGGCGTCGAGAACCAGGTCGTTGGGAGCGTTGTAGCGGGCGGTGAAGGGGCGGAATTCCTTCTTAAGCACTGTATCTGTAATGGGGTCTCTCTTTTGTGATGCCTGCAACCTGGTGACGCCGGGCGAAATAATGGTTCGCTTCCCAGTGGCGATGTCGTATCGGGAAATCGCTCGACCGCCGAAGTCTGCGCCTTCGGCAGCGAGCAGTCTTCCGTAAGCGTCGAAGGCCAAACCGTTCGACTTGTGGCTGTCTTCGGCGAAGACCGTCGTTTCGCCGGACTTCGGATCGAATCGAAGGATGCGGCCTTTGTTCTCCTTCGGTGTGATGTCCGAAAAGTAGATCGATCCGTCCGGCGCGACGGCGGGGCCTTCGGTCAGGCCGCCTTCGATTCCGGTTTCACGAGTGAACAGTTTTTGGAGTTTCGCTCCGTCAGGAACGATCTGGTTGGCGGCGTTTGTTGAGACCGCATCGGCCGCAAA
>CALDJX010000745.1 GCA_937899075.1 uncultured Planctomyces sp.
CGATGCCTTGGGCTGTCATAGAGCTGGCCCGTTGGGCCGAAGACACCTGACCGACCTGTATAAACAACAGGTGCCAGCCTGCGCGGGCATAACGTAGCGCGCGGACACATCCCAAAACCCGCGCAGACTCGCAGTCCGGCAACCTGTGTGCCACGGGCTGTGCCAGTGAAAACACGGTTCGGAATCAGCACTGGCAAAACCAGTGGCACACTTCGAAACCAAAGCTGAGTTTCTAAACGTCCAGCTACAAAAACATCGCTTCCAGTTCTACCAGTTCGACGCTGATCTGAATCAACAACTCGTTGATGTGGTCGCGGTCGGGCGCGTCGCAATCGGCAATGTGGCGATGAAGCAACTCCCACTCGGAGTAGATCTTCGCGCAGTGTCCACGCAGGATCGCTTCCGGCGTGTCGTGAACAAGGGCCGCGTGCAATTGCCGCGAAGCGGTTCTGAAGTGCGAGCAATGTTCAAGCATTTCCTTGCGCTCGCCTGCGAACTTCGATGCTCCACGCAGCCAGGTTTCGATGTCGGCATGTAGATGATCGGCCAGGCGTTCGATCGCTCCCGCACGCTGACGAGCACTGTTTGCGTCAAAGCCTCCGGGGATTCCAAGCGGCTCACGAAGCGCGACCAGCCGCGATTCGATTTCGGTCAACGAGTGCCGGATTCCGTCATGCTGAACGTTCCTGAAATGCCGCGAGAACGAAACCCAGGCCGACGGCAAATAGTCGTAAGCATCCACGAGCTCATCGATATCGTTTTCCTGCTCCACGCAGTCGGCAAAGTGCTGGCAGATGCCGTGAAAGTCGGAAGCGGAACTCGGCACGTCTTCGTAATTGGGTAGTTGAATCAGCAGGCTTAACGAAACGGAGTCGAAGATGCGGTCGACCTCTGTCGTGACCCCTCGCGTTAGCTGAATCAGCAATTCCCGGTCGAGCCCGCGCGGCAGCCAGAGCAGTTCATGTACGGACTGATCGACGTTCTGAATCCGCAAAACCGTGCGTTCAATGAAACGACTTTCGAAAGCGCAGAGTTCTCGAACAAGCGGGTTCCACTTTCGCAGGAAAGCTTTGTATTCAGCGACTAATGCCGCGTATGGGCGTCCGGTTTGCACCGCATCAGAAAATCCAACGGCTGCCTGATGAGCCTGACTCGTTTTCAGCATCAACGCGTTTCGAGACGGAGAACGGCGAAGTTCGTAATCGATATCGTCGCTCAGACCGTGGAGGTAAACGGCTAGAGCTTCACTCTGCCGCTGCAGAGTTCGTCGATCAATTTGCGGCTCGATCGAAAGAATGTCGCACAGTTCTGCATCGAACTGGTCAAGCTGCCCGACACACGCGCGACACGGTGGCGAGAGACTTGGTACCTGTTGCAGGCGATAAGAAAAACTCCGCCAGTCACTGTCGAGACGCTGCACGTCCTGCACAATGAAACGGTGATCCGGAACGGCACGACTTCGCTGCGAGATGGCATCGGCTCGAGCCTGAAGTTGCACGGCGGCGGCAATGAACGACCTCAGTCCCGCGTTGCGTGCTGATTCCTGCTGAAGCAAAGTGCTGAGCGTGATGCTCTCCTGCCGGAACGACTGCAGCGACACGCGAGCCCTGGTCAGTTCGGGCGTTGCTCGCACGCCTGGACGCAGTTCCCCAGGACGAAGCTGTTGTTGATGCGGGCCGCCCTGCCCTCGCATTTGAGATTCCACAAGAATCTTCAGAATGCCGCCGACAATCTTCTTCGTCTTGTCATCGGCGGACGTCGAATCCGCACGCAGCAACAACGTCACAAACGCTGCGGCCATCGTCAGCACGAAAGTGAACGATCGAGGCGGCCGATGGCAGCTCACTCCGTTTCGCGAAACGAAACCTGAGAGCACGCCTTGTGAAAATTCTCTGGCAACCATGATCTGTGTCCTCCGTGGCCCGTCTATGTTGCAAAGCAAAAACTGACTCCTCAGCTCCGTACGTCGTGATGATGACCGATGATGGTGTCTCAGGTCAAAACAAGACTGCTGCGTGGCAATCGCCAGTTGTCCTTGGCATTCAAGCTGAGCGGCCGACACATCATTCCGCAGAATCAGCCAGACTTCCCAACGGAACGCTGGGGTTGGGATCCGCCAGCACGTCGGCCAGTGTCGAATTTCGAAACGCGTCTTCAACAGACTTCATTGCGTTGTCCAGACGTCGGTGCAGCGCACACAGTTTGACTCCGTGTTCGCGAAGACCGAGCGGGCACGATTCGATCCTCTGCAACGGATCCACGGCGTTCACCACGTCGAGGATGGTCAGCTTGTCAGGCTTCGGAACAAGTGTCATCCCGCCGCCGACTCCGCGTTGCGACCGGACGATGCCCGCTCGCGCAAGCCCCTGCAGAACTTTCGAGAGGTACGGCGCCGGAACCTGAGTCGCCTCAGCCACCTGAGCCGTCGTGCGAGGCTCGCCCGCACGCGCCAGAAACACGACTGCCCGCAACGCATATTCCACAGATTGAGAAAGCATTCATCGCTCAGACTAAACTGGACCTTGACATCTCATTTAGCTCCCGCAAGACTCACGCTCAAACAGGACACCGTAGTCCAATTTAGCAGGCACTACGAAAACACAGGCGTAGACTGCCGGATTCGCCGGTCGACCGGAAGTCTGATCCACTACGAAACCCACGAGATAAGGAGAAACCTGATGCAGAACATTGACGAACAGAAACTGGAATCTGATCTCGGCTACCGATTCGGCTACGTGACCGAATTCATGGGCTTTGGCGAGGACGACATCGCGGCAATCCACGGCTCTGCTGCGCACCTCGCTCCGATAGTCCCTCAACTGGTCGACGCCGTTTACGACAAGCTGTTCTCGTATGACGCGACGAAGCGGCACTTTGTGCCAAGACAATCCGGCTACGAAGGCGACGTTCCGGAAAGCGTCGAGGCCTTGCAGATGGATCACGAAATGATCGAATTCCGCAAGCAGCACCTGGGCCGCTACCTCGAACGACTCGTGACGAAGCCGTACGACGGGGACATGCTCAACTATCTGGATCTCGTCGGAAAAATGCACACCCCGAAGGCCGGCAGCAAAGCACTCGACGTCCCCCTGGTTCAGATGAATGCTCTGATGGGATTTGTGTCGGACGCCCTGCTGGCGACGATCCTCGGCCTGGGCCTTGATGCGGAAACCACCAGCCGAACTCTGCGGGCATTCAACAAGCTGCTCTGGCTGCAGAACGATCTGATCACTCGTCACTACCAGGCAGACTGAACCTCGCGAAGAGGCTGTGACATCATCCCCGCACGAAGCGCAGGCGAGTAAATTCCGTCGGACGATTCACTCGCTCACGCTTCGTGCTGGTATTTCTTATTCAGTTCGCGGAGTCTCGTCCGACAGAAATTTGTCCGCCCCGCAGGGCTCGGTGATGAGGGACGGACAACGGGTTTGCGTTTCTTTCTGGAATCGCTTCGTGCCAGGGTTTACACGCGCCAGCGGGCACCGATAGAAAACTCAACTCAGGCCTCGTCGTCAGAATGAGGTTAATGTCAACTGCCCCGGAATCTCGACAAGCAAACTCATGCTGACTCAGATCACCGACCGAATCCCGCCTCTTTCCATCCTGCTCCCCATCCTGCTGACGGTCTGGGCCGGTGCCTGCACGGTGTTGCACGGGCCAGCGATTCTGGCTTACATCGTGCTGCAGGCAGCGACATCCGGAATCTTTGCGCTCAGCATGTACCGGATCACCCGCCTTCATTCGCGGTCGCCGAAAAAGCGAGCAGAAGCACCGCAGGTGAGCGGCCGGGAATCAGACGCTCAAAACAGCAAGCGACCGGTCACCGCGAAGTGAACGGTCGCCTGGATTGTTGAGTCGCTGATTATCAGCCGAAGCATGTCTCGCTGCCGTTAGAGGCGCACGTGCGAGATCGCGTCTTCTGGCGTGGCGATGTAGCTGATAAAAAACGGTCCGAACTCGGCATATCGAGCTGATGCTTCGTCAAAGCGCATCTTGTAGACGATTTCTTTGATGTGCTCAGGAGCTCGCCCCCACAACGTCACGCCCCACTCCCAATCGTCGAAGCCGGTTGACGCGGTGATGAGCTGACTGACGCGGCCGGCGAACTTGATTCCGCTCGTGGCGTGTTCGGCCATCAATGCTGCCCGCTGACTGAACGGCAACATGAACCAGTTGGCGTGCGGGTCACGGATTTTGTTCATCGGGTAGAAGCTGAAAACCGGGAACGCCGGGAAGTCCGGGTACGTTCGCTGCTTGTTCATCATCGGAAGCCGCTGCTCATACGCTCCGACTTTCGCCGAGTACGACGGATCGTCCGGGCCGCAACCTTCTCGTTCCATTCTCTCTTTGTACTGCTCGACCGTCGGCACGTACTCAGAAACTTCCGTAATCGACACAAACGAGTAGGTCGGTTTCAGAGCGACTCCCAACCGGGAAGCACGAATTTCCTGCTTGACTCGATCGATGACCAGCGGGTCCGGGTCCATGATCATCAGGGCGATGTCCCCTCTTCCGCCAGACAGAATTGATGTCTGCAGCCGCTCGGGCGCGCCTTCACGCTCGGGATTCAGAATCTGAGCGAGCTGCTCGCGGCCTTCCGCCCGCTGATGCTCATGCACTGAGTTCAGAGCGGCCTGGTCGACCTGATAATTGATGTGCAGACAATGCCATCCCTCGGTCAATTTGATCGTCGGATCGGGCAGGTTCTGAGCCCCGCGAGTATGTGCCGGTCGGTTCATGAGTCCACTTTCTATGATGCGATTTTCTGGTCAATCGAGACGATTATTTTAGTTCTGGCAACGCACTTCGGACACGCGTCGCGGGGATTCTATTCGGTCTACACCGGCTCCGCGATCGATAAGAGAAGCTTCTCGTAGGTCAGGCTCCGCCTGACGAAATCAGAGGTCTGTACCTACGAGATTCAACTCAGCGAAACTGAGTTCAGGATTCCGTCAGGCAAAGCCTGACCTACACGACTACTCCGGCGCCGCGATCGAGGGCGGATCCACTTTCGGAAGAGCCCAGTCCGGCGTTCCACCGGTCGACAACCCGAGATGCGGGACGAGGTAGAACACCGTCGCCAGCGTCAGCAAAGCCACGCCGATCAGGTTCAGCAGGAGCCCCTTCCGAGCCATGTCGCCCATCGAAAGAACGCCCGAACTGAAGACAATCGCGTTCGGAGGAGTCCCGATCGGCAGCATGAACGCACAACTCGCCGAGGCCGCCGCGGGCAACATCAGCAGCCGCGGGTCGATATTCAACTTCAGCGACGCTTCCGCCAGCACCGGCATGATCACGCTGACCACGACGACGTTGGTCGCAAACTCTGTCAGAAAAGTCAGCAGGAAACAGATCGCCGCGACCAGAGCCCAGATTTGCCAGCCTTCGACCGTTCCGGCAAACGCGTCGCCGACCCACTCGGCCAGTCCGGTTTGCTGAAAGGCGCTGGCAATCGCAAAACCGCCCCCGACCAGCAGCAGAATTGCCCACGGCAGCTTTTGAGCAGTCTCCCAGTTCATCAGCCGCTGTGATCGGCCATCTGCCGACCGCTCGCCAGGCAGCGCGAACATCAAAACAGCCATCCCAACGGCGACGGTCGAATCGTGAACAACACCTTTCGGAAACGTTGCCGGATTCGCATGCAGAACGTCGAACAGGAATGACTCGACAAGCGATTCCCAGCCGCCGACCAGCGTGACATCGCCGAACTCGAGCGGACGACGAAACGTCCAGAGCATCGCGGTCGCCAGAAAGATCGCCAGCATCATCCATTCAGAGCGCGACGGTTTGCCGATCTCTTTCAGACGATCACTGAAGAACTGCCGGTTCACTGCATTTTTTCCGGGAGTCGGCATTCGAAAGGTGAGAATCCCCCACGTCACCAGCAGCATGACGATGCCGATCGGGCCGAAAGCGGCCAGCCACCCACCCGCCGACATCGACGGCCCGTCTGGAAAACGACTTTCCCAAAGGCTGACAAACTGCACGTTGGTGACCGTTCCGACGAGCGTTGTCATCCCTCCAATGCTGGCCGACCAGGCAATGCCCAGCATCAGCGAAATCCCAAACGGTCCGAGCGGCCCGTTGCGATCGATCGTGTTTTCACTTGCCTTTGAACGATCTCCCTCGCGGTTACTCAAAGCGTCCTGCAGCGAGACCACCAGCGCGACAGCGATCGGAGTCATCAGCAGCGTCGACGCGGTATTGCTGATCCACATCGAAAGAAACGCAGTCGCGACCATGAATCCGAGAATCACTCTCCGCAAGCTCGTCCCCAGCACTCGCACAATGTGCAGAGCGATCCGCTGATGAAGCCCCCAGCGTTCGATCCCCAGCGCGATGATGAAGCCGCCAAGAAACAGAAAGACCAGTTTGTTGATATAGGCCGAGCTGACCGTGTCCGGGCTTTGAATGCCGAGCAGCGGAAACATCAGCACGGGAACCAGACTGGTCGCCGCGATCGGAATCGCCTGAGTCAGCCACCAGGCAGACATCAACGCCGTCGTCGCCAGCAGCCGACGAGCTTCAACTGTCATCCCCGCCGGAAGCGGCATCAGCATGATCATCGCAAAAAGCACGGGGCCAATAACAAGGCCCACATTGGCGGCGCGATCGTTTCCGGGATTCGACATCGTTGCTGATTCTGCTGAGGCTGCGACAAACGCCCGAACTCACAGGTCGGACGGGCGAAACAGCATAACGAACCAGTGGCGGCGAGACATTCCTCGGGGAAGACCGTTTGCCACCGGCTTCAGCCGGTGGGGCAGTTTCGATGCTTCACCGCAAGCCGGCTTTAGCCGGACTTTCCATCACGGATTCTTCAGAATACTGAAGCCTCAGGGTAAGCCCGGCTGAAGCCGGCTAGTCGCGAGGACTTTCTCACAACCACCAGCTGAAGCTGGTGGCAAATGGAAATGGGTGGCAAACCCGACGAGCTACGAGCCGACCACTGACAGGCCAACCTGCCGAGCACGTTGCCGGATGATGGCCGACTTGCGTTGCTCGCGGGTCTGTTCGTGAAGGTGTCGCAGCAGACGTTCCTGGGCGAGTGTCAGATCGTGGCCGCGACGATCCATCGCGGTGCGAGCTGTGTCCAGTGCTGATTCCAGGTTGAGATTGTCGTCGAGATCGCCGTGCCAGACTCGGGCAAACGACGGTACGAATTTCGGCAGCAGCTCGCCGCCGGGCAGCAGCATCGTCATCACGCCGATGGACGTTCCCGTGTTGAACAGGCTGCAGACCGCTGTCTTGGCATGGTCGCCGATGAAGCAGCCGACTTTCGTCGAGCCCGAATCGATCGATTCGCCACTGAGCGGAACGCGGACCGTCGAGTAATCATTCTTGAGATCGCTGTTCGTCGACAGGGCTCCCAGATTGACCCACGGGCAAACATAGCCGTGCCCGAGGAAACCATCGTGATACTTGTTCGCGTAGCCGTGCAGGATCGAGTTTTCGATCTCGCCGCCGACTCGACAGACAGGGCCGATCGTCGTGCCGGCTTTGACATTCGCTCGAAAGAGCTGACTGTCGTAGCCGATGTGGCACGGACCTTCGATCCGCGTGTAAGCCTGCACTTTGACGCCCGCGTCAATCGACACCGGGCCGCTGCGAGCATCGATCACGACGAACGGATCGATGTCGGCGTCCGGGCTGACGAACACGTTCTCGGGATCTCCCAGCACGGCGATCTGAGGTCCGAAGTCCGTCTGCCCGCCGGTGAATTCGCTCGAACGAAAGTCGGCTTCCAACTGGTCCGGGTTGTGGTCGATCAGATCCCACGGATGGCTGATTGTTATTCCTTCAGCCGGAACAGTGCTGCGCGTGCCCGCGATTTTGAGCAGCGGCTCGGCCCATTCGGTGTCGGTCAGCAACGACGATTCAAACGGGTCGACAACCAGAAACGCCAGCGTCTCGCCGCAGAATCCAGCGACGTCGTTGCCGACAGAACAGAGCTGCTCGATCGCGTCGGGAGTCGGCAGCCAGCGAGCGTTGATCAGCAACGTCGGTTCTTCGCCCAGCCAGACACAGTCGTTAACGAAGGCTTCCGGGCTGAACTCGCGGTATGTCTGCTCAAGATACGGGCGGATGAAGACGCCCCATTCGTGAACGTCGAGCAACCGGATCAGCCGCTCCCGCAGACTGAACTGCCCGCACAGCAGCTCGAACACAGGCCGAGTCAGAGCGATCGGTGCAAAGCCGTCGGCACCGTCATCTTCAAAGAATGCGATCCGCATAGTCCCGTCCCTGGGTGGCCCATCAACTCAACGAGGCTCTGAAGTCGCCGTCCGATCCCTGGACGCACCTCGTACGAAGGCGGAAATCTAACGGTTTCTGCGGAATTTCTGAAAGACGGGTTCCGGGGCACGAAGTCGACCACGTCATTTAATCGCGAATCTGACAGCCTGAATATCGAATATCCAACAAGGAATTTCGAAGGACGAAGTGACCAACGATGTCCAGAATTCTGATTTGGACATTCCTTGTTCGACATTCGATATTCTCAGCAGCGGAACCAGCCGCCCGCCACCGAGTTGACGACTCGAAACCGGAACGGGATCCTCTCAGGCCACTCATCGCTCCGAAGCCTCACTCCAAAAGGATTTCCCATGCTGCGAAAACTGCCCGGCTTTCTTTTCGCCACCGCAATCTGTGCCGTTCTCACTTCCCGAGCCGTCGCTGTTGGATCGCCGCCGGTCGGCGAAGCTCACGTCTACAAAAAGGTCGAAGACCGCGAATTGACGCTTTACGTCACAAAACCAACCGACTGGAAAGAAGGGGACTCGCGGCCCGCCATCGTGTTCTTCCACGGCGGCGGCTGGACCGGCGGATCACCGGGGCAGTTCACCGAACACAGCAAATATCTGGTCACGCGAGGCATGGTCTGCGTGCAGGTTCAATACCGTCTGCTCAACAGAAAAGGCTCAGAACCTCCCGTCACCTGCTGCCGCGACGCGAAATCCGCCATGCGGTGGGTTCGCAGCCGAGCCGCCGAGCTTGGTATCGACCCGAACCGGATTGCGTCCGGAGGCGGCTCGGCCGGTGGGCATCTGGCCGCGTTCGTGGGAATGGTCGAAGGGACAGACGATCCGGCCGACGACACAAAGGTCTCGGCAAAGTCCAACGCCATGTGCCTGTTTAATCCAGTGTTCGACAACGGTCCGGACGGTTGGGGAGCGAAACGCGTCGGCGATCGATTCAAGGAATTCTCGCCATTTCACAATGTGTCAAAAGACGATCCGCCCGGCATTGTGTTTCTCGGCTCAAAGGACGCGCTGGTTCCGGAGAAAACAGCTCACGACTTCAAACAGAAAATGACGGACGCTGGCGTCAAATCCGAAGTCCACATTTTCGAAGGCATGCCGCACGGCTTTTTCAACCACGGCAGCAACGGAAACAAGCCGTACTACGAAACCGTCGTCGCGATGGACAAGTTCCTGGCCTCGCTGGGTTGGATCGAAGGCCCGCCGACATTGAGCAAAGACATTGTCAAAGAGAAATGAACGGCAGGCCCCTCGACTACCCATCTTCACTCGCAGCCGGAATAATCGGAAAAGTCGACCCAAACCCCGAATTCGACGCAATCAGAAGAGCCTCACCGACCGATAAGGTCCGATATCTCTCCTGCCAGGAATGCGCGAGTTCATGTTCCAGCCACTGCCAAAATCGTTCCGACACATCGCGATTCTGTCCACACTCGTTTCGGCGAGCGTGTGGATGGAAGCGGCGGTGAATGCTCAGGGAATGTACGGCAGCTACCCAGGCGGACCGGCCGCTCAGGGGATGAGCACCGCAATTCCGTTGCCAGTGACGAATCCGGGATACGGCGGTCCCGCCCAACCGGGCCGAATGGTCCACCCATCCGCATCGCCTTACCTGTTTCAGTCGGGAACTTCCAACGACATCACTCATGCCGGTGCGAATGTCACAGCGTCGTTTCCTGCCGGAGGCTATGTCGACGTTCAGCCCGAGTCGGTCAATCAGCTCGGCTATTCAGAGTCCGGGCCGTTTTCGCCACTCGGCAACTGCAACTCGTGCATGTCGGATAGCTGCGGAGGATGCTCGACCGGAGGGTGCAGCAGTCTCGGCGACCTGATGCCGTTTCACTGGATTCAAGCCGTCGGCGGCGATGAATACGGCGTCGCTCAGAACTGGTATTCACAGTTCGGTATTTTTGCTCCGCTGATCGTTCTGCCTGACGAAACCGGTCTGAGTTTTATCCAGGCGAATGGAACGGTCTCAGACGGCAACGTCTACGGAGCCAACGTCGGCTTCGTCACGCGGTATCAGGACATGGCCTCGTACTGGTTCTTCGGCTCGAACTTCTGGTACGACTACGAATCGAACCCTGACCAGGATCTGCATCAGGTGGGAGTTGGCTTCGAAGCACTTTCCCGTTTCATCGAAGTTCGAGCCAACGGCTACCTGCCGATCGGAACGACGTCGCGATTCGAATCGGTCACGCCTCGCCTGAGCGGTACGAACATCCTGACCGGCTTTGACAATCTTGCCTTAGCCGGAGCAGACATCGAAGCCGGCATGCGCCCGTTCGAAAAGCCCGAACTGTGGTTCTTCCTCGGCTACTACTTCTACACGGACCAGGATGACATCCTGAACGAAGACCCGCTTGAAGGTCTGCGAGGCCGCGTCGAACTTCGTCCCAACCGAAACCTGACG